>JBFISZ010000107.1:0-9547 GCA_041608315.1 Acidimicrobiia bacterium
GCGAGGGTCGTCGACTTCCCGGAGCCGGTCGGTCCCGTCACCAACACCAGACCGCGGCTGAGATCGGCGAACTCGGCGACAACCGACGGCATGCCCAGCTCCTCCAGAGTGGTGATGTCGCTGGGAATGGCGCGCATGACGGCGCCGACGGCATCACGCTGGAAGAACACGTTCACCCGAAAGCGGCCCAAGCCGTAGACGGGATGAGAGAAGTCGAGCTCGCGCTCGTCTTCGAGGTTGGCCCGCTGGCGCGTTGTGATTATGGGGTAAACGAGGTCCCTCACGGATGCCGGCCGCAGGATCCCATACCCCGGCACCGGGAGCAGCTTGCCGTGAACCCGCATCTGCGGTGGCGAGCCGGCGGTTATGTGCAAGTCAGATCCGTCATGGCGGATCAGCTCTGCCAGAAGCTCGTTGATCGAAGCGTCGAATGTGGCAGCCTCGCGCTCGCTGGCGTCGCGAAGGCCCGGCGGGGCGCCGCCCGGCCTCTTCGAGTCGTAGGCGGCTTCGATGGCGCTCATCAGCTCGGGCCGGTGGGCCAGAGCCAGGACGACTTCGCCCTGAGCCGCCTGCCGGAGCCGACCGTGGCGCGCCTCATCTAGAGGATCATCTACGGCAACGACGAGACGCCCGAGCTCGTCCACCTCGATCGGCAGCGCGACCAGATCATGGGCGACTTGGTGAGTGAGCGTGTCCAGGGCTCGGGGTTCCGGTACCACCGCGTCGTATCCGGCCAGGGCGACGAAACGGATCCCGAGTTCATCGGCCACCGCCCGCAGCACATCCCGGCCGCGCACGAGCCCGCGTTCCACGACAACCTGTTCCAGCGGCTGGGAGAGATCGCCGGCAAGGTGCGAATGCTCCTCGAGGTCGTCGCGTGACATCAATCGCCTGTCCACGAGCAACTCGCCGAGCTGCCGCTGTACTTGGTTCACAGTCCGTCTCCCATGGGCGTGTGCCTCGCTTTCTTCATGCGATGACTCTGAGAATCTCTTCGATCGATGTCAGCCCTTGGCGGACCTTGTCCAAGCCGTCCTCGCGCAGGGTCTTCATGCCCTGCAGGCGGGCAGCCTGGGCGATGCGATCGGCCGAGGCTCGCTCGACGACGAGATGCTGGATCTCTTCGTTGACCACCATGACCTCATTGATCGAGATCCGGCCCTTGTACCCAGTCTGTGAGCAGGCGCCACATCCGCCCGCCTTGTACAGCTGCTGGGAATATCCCCATTCTTCCTTCCAACCAAGAGGATCAAGCGAGCCCGCCTCCGGGACGTAGGGAACCCGGCACCGCGAGCACAGCAACCGACCGAGCCGCTGGGCCACTACTGCATCGATCGAGGACCCGACCAGGAAGGGCTCGACGTTCATGTCGAGCAGGCGCCCGATGCTCGACGGAGCGTCGTTGGTGTGGAGCGTTGTCAGCACGAGGTGTCCCGTGAGGGCCGCCTCGACGGCAATTTGGGCGGTTTCCGAGTCGCGGATCTCCCCGATCAGGACAATGTCCGGGTCCGCTCGCAGGATCGACTTCAGAGCGGTGGCGAAGAACAGGCCGGCCTTGCGGTTCACCTGCACCTGGGTGATTCCGCCAAGGCGGTACTCGACCGGATCCTCGACTGTGATGATGTTCACCTCGGGCCGATTGAGGATGCTCAGTGTCGAGTAGAGCGTCGTGGTCTTGCCGGATCCGGTTGGTCCCGTCACGAGGATGGCGCCGTAGGGCTTGGAATAGGCGGATTCGTAGCGACTCAGGTTGAATTCGGAGAAGCCGAGGTCGGCGAGGTCGGCCACTCCGGCCGACTTGTCGAGGATCCTCAGCACGACTTTCTCGCCGAAGATGCCCGGCAGCGTGGCCGCGCGCAGGTCGATCGGCCGGTTGGTCACTCGCAAGCTGATTCGACCGTCCTGCGGCACCCGGCGCTCGGCAATGTTGAGGTCCGCCATGATCTTGACGCGACTCACAACCGCGTTCGAGATCGTGCGGGGCGCGGACATCACGTCGTGAAGCACCCCGTCGATGCGGAACCTGATGCGGAGGTCCTTCTCCCCGGGTTCCAGATGTATGTCGGAGGCCCGCTCGTTGACGGCGCGGGTGATGATCGTGTTCACCAGCTTGACCACCGGGGCGTCTTCGGCGCCGACTGTGAGACCCTCGAGATCCTCCGTCTCGGTCTCTTCGGCGGCCAACTCGGCCAGATTGCTGACCGACTCGTCAAAGTGAGTCTGGCGCCGAATCGCGTCCTCGAGGTCGGTTCTGGTCGCGACCTTGGGGAGGATGTCGTACCCCGACACCGCACGCAGGTCATCCACCGCAAGCACATTCGCCGGATCGGCCATCGCCACCACCAGTCGGCCGTCTTCGAATCCGACCGGCAGCAGCGTGTACCGGCGGATCAGGTACTCGGGCACGACGGCGACTGCCGCCGGATCGACTCCGACTTCGGAGAGATCGATGTAGGGCACGCCGATCTGCTCCCCGAGGGCCTTGACCAGCTGCGCTTCGGTGACCACTCCGCGGTCGATCAGAACCTGGCCGAGGGGCAAGCCCGACTCATGCTGACTTCCCACTGCGGCCTCGAGTTCTTCCGAGGTGAGCAGGCCTTCTTCGAGCAGCAGTGCCCCGAGATGGCGACTATCTCCACTCAACGGCGCGTTCTCCTCTTCGCGGCCTGGGGCAACCGCTCTGGCAGTGTGGCTAGTCACAAAATCGGCAGGTGGATGCCGGCGCTTGAGGCGATTGTGCCCGGGCGACGGCGGGCTAGAAGGCTTCCGTGTCCAGGGCGACCCTCATGGCGGATAGCGGGGCTGCCCGTCCCGTCCACAACTCGAACGCGGCCGCCGCTTGATGAAGCAGCATCGACTTGCCATCGGCGGCCGGGAGGCCACGCTCGGCCATCTCGCCCACTCCGGGCGTCTCCCCCGATCCGTACGCCATGTCGAACAAGCCGGCGGCACCGGCCAGCGGGCCCGCCGCCAGCGCCTCTCCACGCATACCCAGCGGGGTTGCGTTCACCACCACAGCATCGGGCACCGGCGTGTTCCACGGCACCACCGCGCCGGCGACGGCCAATCGCGCGAGCAGACTCTCGGCGGCCTCGGGACGGCGCGAGCTGAGGCTGAGATCGCGGTCTTCGAGGGCGAGGACGGCTGCGGCCGCCGCCCCCCCGGCCCCGAGAATGAGCACCGGACCGGCCGCCGGTAACTCAGCCGCCGCCCATGCCGCCCGTATCCCGGCGATATCGGTGTTGTGACCAATGACACTGCGACCAACCCGCACGAGGGTGTTGACCGCGCCGGCGCGAGCCGCGCTGGCGGCGAGCCGGTCACAGATCCGGGACGCGAGTTGCTTGTGGGGCATCGTGACGTTTCCGCCGTCGAGGCGGCCGCTCCTGATCTCGGCAACTGCGGTGGCCAGGCCTGTCGCGTCGACCCGACGTGCCTCGTACCTGCCGGCGAGCCCGGTGGTGGCGAAAGCGGCGTTGTGCAGTAGCGGTGAGAGGGAGTGGCTGATCGGGTCGCCGAGCACCACCAATCTCACGGAATGTCCCCGGCGCCAACAACCTCCACCAACGAGCACCCAATCGGACCAACAAGCATCGCCTGCCTCATGGGATGATCCCGGCGTCCTTGGCTTCCTGCTTCTTGCGGTTGTGCTCTTCGAGAGTCTCCGAGAACCCGTGGCGCCCGGAGGGGTCGACGAGCACGTAGTAATAGAAAGCCGTCTCGGCCGGGGCCGCCGCGGCCTCGAGGGAGGCGAGACGAACGCCGGCTATGGGTGTCGGCGGCAGGCCGGGGACCTTGTACGTGTTGTACGGCGAGTCGACTTCCAGATCCTCGGTGAGCAGTTGACCGCGATTCTCCCCGAGGGCGTACAGCACGGTGGCGTCGATCTGGAGCCCGATGCCAGCCTCGAGTCGGTTCATGATCACAGAGGCGATCAAGGGGCGATCCTCGGCGAGTTTCGCCTCGCGCTCGATGAGCGAGGCGATGATGAGCCCCTGATAGGGGGTGAGGCCGGCGTCCTCCAGAAGCGTCCAGTCCTGATCATCGAGGCGGGAGACCAGCGTGTCGGCCAGTCGGGACAGGATCTCCTCCGGTGTGGCGTCTTTGAGGAATTCGTATGTGTCGGGGGCAAGGAGCCCTTCCCAGCGCGCAGTCTCCTCGTAGCCCGGTGGCGCCGATTCCGGCAACAGGACCGACTTGACGTCGCCGCTGAGGAGGGCGGCTTCCAGATCCTCGCGCGTGTGCTCGGATTGACTGGCGATGGAGTCCAACATGGCATCAATGGTGAGGCCCTCGATAACCCGCAATGTGAAGACGTTCCCTTTCGCCGGGCCGGCAACCAGGGCGGCGATGATTTCCGAGAGGGTCCCGCCGGGAAGGGTGTAGTCGCCTGCCTGCAATTCGTCGGCGACGCCGAGGCGGCGGACCTCTCGTTCGAAGTCTCTCACGTCTTCGATCAGGCCGTTGCCCTCGAGGATCTCCCCGATGGTTCGTGCCGAGACTCCGGCCGGGATGGTGAATGAGGTCTCGCCCGCCGCGCTGGGTGGAACCGTTTCAGCCACCGCCGGGAACTTGGCCGCCAGGTCGCGCGCCAGCCGCGCCCCGAAGACTGCCACCAGCAACACGAGAATGACGACTCCGCCGAACTTCAGTAGCCAAACGACCGCGGGCTGAAGCTGGAGTCTCTCCCGATGCTCGGGATCAGAGAAGGCCATCGGCCCTCCCCGCCTGGTCGAGATACCGCTGCAACATGATTGCCGCGGCGACCTTGTCGCGCTTCTGGCGACGCTGCGCCCGGCGCACTCCGCCCTCGATCATCGCGTCCTCGGCCCCGGACGTCGTGAAGCGCTCGTCGGCAAAGACGGGCGTCAACCCGGTCATCTCTTTCACCTGGGCGCCAAACGCCCTCGCCCGCGCCGCGGCGCCATGCTCTTTGCCGTCGAGCGAGATGGGCAATCCGATCACAATTGTGGTCACATCCTCTTCGGTCACGATGCGCCGTAGTTCGACGGCAACGTCCTGACGGCGGCTGTCGATTACACAGTGTGGCTGGGCGATGATACCGAGCGGGTCGGACAACGCGACGCCTATGCGCCGCTCCCCCGGATCCAGACCAAGGATCCGTCCAGTCATAGCGCGGCGAGTGCCTCCTGGGCGGCCCGGGCAGCCTCGGCCACCGCCCCGTCGATATCGCCGCCGTTCGGGCCTCCTGCCTGGGAAAGCTCCGGATCGCGGCTGCCGCCGCCACCGAGCACCCGGGCTCCGGCCGCCGTGATCTCTGCTGCCGAGACTCCGGCTGCAACGAGCTCCTTAGAGACGAAGGCGACGATTGCTCCCTTACCCTCCACCGACGACCCAACGATGCCGACTCCGGGACCCAGCTTGTCGCGGACCTGGAAGGCAAGCGCTCTGAGGTCGCCGGCGTCGAGCCCCGGCGCCGCGGCCGCCACGAGCTTGTATGAACCGAACGAGTCGGCCCCTGCCAGTAGTTGATCTGCCAGGCCGCCGCGGGCGCGGGCTTCGAACTCTTCGATGCGCTCCTCCTGCTGGCGCAATCGAGCCGCCGCCGACCGGGCCGCGCCGACGAGTTGGCCCGGCTGGGCACGCAGCTCCGATTCGGCGTCCTCGATCTGACGGCGCAGATCCAGCAGATGGTTGTAGGCAGTGACTCCCGTCACGGCCTCGACACGCCTCGTGTTCGCAGCTACCGAGCCTTCAGTCACGACAATCAGGGGCCCAACCTGTCCGGTGGTGCGCACGTGGGTGCCACCACAGAACTCGATCGAGTAGTCCCCCGTCTTGACGACACGGACGTCGTCGCCGTACTTGTCCCCGAAGAAGGCAAGGGCCCCCATGGCCTCGGCTTCCTCCTTGGAAGTCTCGATCGTCGTGACGGCTGCGTTCTCCACGATGCGCTCGTTGACCAGCTTCTCGACGGCCCGCAGCTCCTCGCCGGCAACGGCGCTGAAGTGGCTGAAGTCGAATCGCAACCGCTCCGGTTCAACGAGGCTGCCTGCCTGGTTGGCGTGGTCTCCGAGAATCTGGCGCAGGCCCCAATGGAGCATGTGGGTGCCCGTGTGGTTCTTGCGGATCATCTCGCGCCGACCGGTATCGACCCGAGCGTCGACTTCTTGGTCGGTCTGGATGGAGCCGTCGACGACTTCGCCGAGGTGCGACCGCAGCCCGGCGACCGCGAACTGGGTATCGAAGACCCGCATCGTCCCGGTGGCGGTGCGGATCAGTCCGCTGTCACCCACCTGGCCACCGGACTCGGCGTAGAAGGGGGTGCTGTCGAGGAAGACCTCCACGTGCTCGCCCACCTCGGCGGTTCGTATCGAATCGCCCTCACGCAACATGGCGACGATGCGACCCGGCGCCTCGTCGTCTTCATAGCCCACGAACTCAGTTGGATCGATCCCGCGCAGCAGTTTCAGGTAGACATCATGCTTGGCGGCAACATCGGTGCCCTTGTAGGCCTCTTTGGAGCGCCTCCGCTGTTCCTCCATGGCGCTGTCAAAACCGGCGCGATCCAGGTCGTAGCCGCGCTCGCGGAGGATCTCGGCAGTCACATCGACAGGAAACCCGAAGGTGTCATGGAGTTTGAAGGCGGTCGCACCGGGCAGCGTGGACCCCTCCTCGAGCTGTTCGAGCTCCTCATCGAGAAGGGAGACGCCGGACGCCAGCGTCCTGCGGAATGCGTGTTCTTCGCGCGAGACGACATCGATGATGAAGTCCTCTTGAGCTTTCAGCTCCGGGTAGGCCTCCGCCATCACGTCAATCGTGGCTTTCGCCAGGGCAGGAATCACCATGCCGGTCGTCCCGTAGAGGTAGGCGTGGCGCACTGTGCGCCGCAGCAGCCGCCGCAGCACGTAACCGCGGCCCTCGTTCGACGGAATCACCTTGTCGCCGATGAGGAACGTGATCGAGCGGCCGTGGTCGGCCATCAGGCGCAGGCTCACGTCGGAGTGCTCGTCTTCTCCGAGATTCAACCCGGTTGCTCCCTCGGCGGCGGCCAGCACCGGCCGGATGGCATCGGTGAGAAAGATGTTGTAGGTACCTTGCAATAGCGAAGCCATCCGTTCGAGGCCCAGGCCGGTGTCGATGTTCTTGGCCGGGAGGTCACCGATCACGTGGTACGGGTCATCCTGGACGTGCTGCATGAAAACGAGGTTGTAGAACTCCATGAACCGTTCGTCATCGACGGCGGGGCCGCCGTCCTCGCCGTACTCGGGCCCCTTGTCGTAGAAGAGCTCAGACGATGGGCCGCACGGCCCGGGGACGCCCATCTGCCAGAAGTTGTCTTTGTCGAGTCGCTGGACCCGGGCGGGCGGCACGCCGACATCGTCGATCCAGATCTCGGCGGCCTCATCGTCTGAGAGGTGAACGGTGTACCAAAGCCGCTCGGGATCGAGCCCGTAGCCTTCGGTGGCGAGCTCAAAGGCCCAGGGTATCGCCTTCTCCTTGAAGTACTCGCCGAAACTGAAATTGCCCATCATCTCGAAGAAGGTCAGGTGACGGGCCGTCGTGCCGACGATGTCGATGTCCACGGTCCGGGCACATTTCTGCACCGAGACGGCACGGGGATGTGGCGGCTCGACCTCCCCGAGAAGGAACGGCTTGAACGGCACCATGCCGGCATTGGTCAGCAGAAGAGTCGGATCTATGGGGATCAAGGAGGCGCTCGGCGTGACGAGATGGTCACGCCGCGCGAAGAAGTCGACAAAGGTCCGGCGAATCGAGTTGGTATCCATCAGCGCAGGAAGGTTAGCTCCTGCCCATCGGCCGCCCGTCCCCGTGCCATGTCCTCAGCGGGCCGGCTCAGCCGGCCGTGGCTCGCAGCAGTTGCCGGCATTTATCGAGAAGCTCCGCCAAATCGATCGTGTGGCTGACCCGGCTCGCCATGTCCTTCACCTGAGCGGTCCCACTCTCCCACTCACTGTCGCCGATGATCACCGCCAGCCGGTGGCCCTTGCGGTCGGCGTATTTCAGCTGGGTGGCGAGTTTCTTGGCCTCGGGGTACAGCTCCACGGACAGGCCGCCGCGCCGCAACATGGCCGCCAGGCCCACGTAGTCGGCCGACCGTGAGCCATCGAACATCGTCATCAGAATCGCCGGAGCAGCCGCGGCAGCATCGAGCCTGTCGATCTCCTCGAGGGCCGCCAGCAGCCGGTCGATGCCCAGCGAGGCGCCAACGCCGGGAAGCCGCTGCTTGGTGTAGATGGACGCCAGATCGTCGTAGCGGCCGCCCGAGCACACACTTCCGATCTCAGGGATCTCGGCGAGGAAGGTCTCGAAAACCGTTCCGGTGTAGTAGTCGAGCCCGCGCGCGATGGACAGGTCGACCCTGGCGCGCCCCGGCGCAACATCCGCGGCGGCCAACCCTTCGACGACCTCGGTGAGTGCCGCCACGCCGGCGTCGGCGGCTCCCCCGGCAAGCTCGGCAACCCGCGCCAGGATCTCGCTATTGGTGCCGGTGACCGTGAGGGCCGCGAGGAGCCGGTCTGCCTGAGCCGGCGACGCTCCCACCAGCTCCTCCAAGTCGGCGGCAACGCCTTGGCGACCGATCTTGGACAGCTTGTCGATGCTGCGCAGCACGTCGGCCGTGCGATCCGCCAAGCCGAGCTCGGCGAGCAGGCCCGCCAGCACGAGCCGGTTGTTGAGGTGAATCGTGAACTCGCCGACGTCCAACGCCGCCAAGACGTCATGGATGACGAGAGCCGCCTCGGTGTCGGCGGCAAGGCTTTCCGTCCCGATTGTGTCGAAGTCGCACTGGATGAACTCGCGATACCGGCCGCGCTGGGTGTTCTCGCCCCGCCATACCGGCCCGACGTGATAGCGCTTGAAGGGAACTCCGAGCTCGCCGATGTGTTGCGCCACGAAGCGGGCCAGCGGGACGGTGAGATCGAAGCGCAGAGCAACATCCCGACCTCCGTGGTCCTCGAATCGGTACAGCTGCTTGTCGGTCTCAGCGCCACCCTTGCCGAGGAGGATCTCCGTGTACTCCAGCGCCGGCGTGTCGATGGGCGCATATCCATGCAGGCGAAACACGGTGCGCGCGGTGTCGATGAGCCACTCGCGGGCGTACATCGCCTCGGGCAGCAAGTCGCGAAAGCCCTTCAGCGTGCGCGGTCGGATGATGGGCCGATCGCTCATCGGCTGCGATGCCCGGCCTCGTCGGGAGCGAGCCGTTCGGCCAGGGTGTCCAGCCATGACGCCGCTTGGTTCTTGCCCGCCGCGATCAAGTTTTCTGGTGTCAGCCGCTCGCGCGCCTTTCTCACCTGGGCCGCCAAGTAGCCGACTCCGCCGAGAGCTGCGGCGACACCCGCGATGAACCATCGGATTCGAACGAACATGAGTCGAGCTTACCGCTCGCCCCGATGCCGGGAAGAACGTCCCGGCTTGCCCAGCACGTCGTCGGCGAGGCGCAGCCGCTCGGCCAGCAAGTCCTCGGCTCCGTGGGGGCGTGGCCGGTAGAGCCCGTCGGCTTCGACTCCTTCGGGCAGATGGCTCTGAGCGATCACTCCCCGCGGATCGTCATGCGGGTAGC
>JBFISZ010000108.1:0-9338 GCA_041608315.1 Acidimicrobiia bacterium
CGGGATCGCCGTGGCGATCGACTCCGATGACCAGGCCGAAGCCGCCCGCCCGGCCCGCCTGCACCCCCGACACCGCGTCCTCGACCACCACTGCGCGCCGGGGGTCGACCCCGAGCCGGCGGGCGCCCTCGAGGAACGTATCGGGCGCCGGTTTGCCCGGCAGCCCGAGTTGAGCCGCCACGATGCCGTCGACCCGGATCTCGAACAGATCGGCGATGCCGGCGGCGTCCAAGACTCGCCCGCAGTTCTTGCTGGCCGACACCACCGCGATGGCCAATCCCCGGCCCCGGAGTTGCCGGACCCAGGCAACCGACTCCTCGTAGACGTCGACGCCCTCGGTCTCGAGAAGCTCGGAGATCAGCTCGTTCTTGCGGTTGCCCAGCCCGCAGACGGTTTCCCGCTCCGGCGAATCATCCGGATCGCCCCAGGGCAGGTCGATGCCGCGAGATAGGAGGAAAGATCGCACCCCGTCGTAGCGCAGCTTGCCGTCCACGTGGAGCTTGTAGTCGGTGGCGATCTCGAACGGCTCGAAGCGCTCGCCGCGCCCGGCAGCTCGCGCCGCCAGGTACTCGTCGAACATCCGCTTCCAGGCCGCGGCGTGCAGCCGGGCGGTGGCGGTCAAAACGCCGTCGAGATCGAAGAGAACCGCGTCGAATCGGTCTCGAGTTATCTGCGGGCGCACCGGCTCTCCGATCTCTCCGGCGCATCGTACCGGTCCGCCGGATGGGCCTACCACATGTGAGCTGGTCGCGTTGGGCCCCGGATTACTCGCTACGCCCAGAGCTCGTCGAGCTTGCTCTGGTCTTCGGGAAAGGACCAGAACTCGGTCATCTTCCCATCGCGCATGTGGAAGATATGGACGGCATTGCCCTCGAAGGACACACCACCACGCGTCGCCGACTGCGCTACCAGTGCGACCCCGTGATCATCGTTGGCGAGCATGTCGTGGATGTCGTTCTTGAAGCTGCCGCCACTTTCCTGCATCAGCCGGCCGAAGAACCCGAGGACGGCTTCCTTGCCTACATAGTCACCCGTTAGGATGTTGTTCCCGCCGGAGTGCCACACGATGTCGTCCGACAGGAGATCGCTCACGGTTGTCATGTCCCCGCTGGCGAACGCCGCATATCCGGCACGGGCTCGTTCGAGGTTGGGGTGGTCGGTCACGGTTACACCTCCAGTTAGCTCCCTTTGATGACGGGAGGCCTTCACCCGAGCATACGCGGCGGCGCGCTCAGGATGCATCGGTCCCGATGGCCCGAGCGGCTCGCGCCCACCCCCACCGGCCCCTATCAGTCTGCGCCGGCGTCGGTCAGTTGACCCTGAAGATGCTCGTGCCGGCCTCGGGGAGTGTCACCGGGCCGTCGGGAGTATCGATCACCTGCCACGTGAAATGTCCACTCTCGTGCACATGGCGACCAAGCCAACTCGCGAGTTCCGCAGACGTTTCAGTGACTACCCCGTTCTCCCGCCAATTGCTGTTCTTCTCATGGCGGGCTGTTGTCGAACCGCTCATCTCTGCGGCGAGCAACAGCTCTGTCCCGGTGGGATCCAGGATTTCCATTCTCAAGCTGTAATGGTGCGCCTGACCGGTGAACCTATCGCCCGGTTCAGCCCACCATCTGATGACTCCATCGATATCTCCGCTGGTGGTTCCTTCCCACGCCAGAAGCCGTCCGGCGGCGTCGAGTATCCCCAAGTGACCAACGAACTCGTAGGCAGTCGTGCCGGCGAGAGGTCTCTTGGCCTGTGCGATCCCTACCGGCAGAAGCGCGACGATGACGGTCAATGCCAGCAGGGTGGTTTTCAGCCTCTTCATGTCATCCACCTTCCCTAGACGAAGAAGCTCGACATAGCCTGCCCACTAGAATCGCCCCCGGCGGACCAGAGTCCCCTCGGCGACCCAGCGAGCGTCGCCACTCATCAAGCGTACTCGCCGGTCGGCGCGTGTGGTTGAGCGGTTGCGGCCGTTTGGCTCGCAAATCGTCGCTACCAACCGCCCTCGATCGTCGCCACGACCCGGTTGAGGAAGCGGCTGCCGGTGCTGCCGTCGATGACGCGATGGTCGAACGACAGCGCCAGGGGCAGCATCGGGGCGACGACGGGTTGGCCGGCGCGGGCGATGACCTCGTCGCGGGCCCTCCCAACTGAGAGCACAGAAGTCGTCCCGTGGGGGATGATGGGCGTGCCGTAGCCGCCCCCGACGGCGCCGACGTTCGAGATCGTGAACGACTGGCCCCGCAGCTCATCGGCGGTCAGCGAGCGGCTCTGCGCTCCGGCGGCGAGCCGGCCGATCTCCTTGTCGAGGGCCTCGGCACCCAGCGAGCCGGCGTCACGCACTACAGGCACCATCAGACCGGCGGCGGTGTCGACGGCGACTCCGATGTCGTAGGAAGTGCGCACCGCGAGCCGGGCCCCGTCGAAGTTGGCGCTGAAAACGGGAAACTCGGCAAGCGCCGGCAGCACTGCCTGGACGAGCAGCGCCTCGATCGAGACGCCGGTGCTCTGCTTGACCGCGAGCAGGCGAGTCGCCTCGGCGGGTCCCCATACGGTGACGTGCGGGATGTCCCGCCAGGATTGGGTCATGTGCTCGGCGATGGTGCGGCGCAGCTTGGAGAGGGTTTCCCCGCCGGCCGCGCCGTCTTCACCGGCTCCGGTCGCCGCAGCCACGACGTCCTCCCTGGTGATCTGTCCGTTGCTGCCCGTCCCGGTGACCGAGTCGAGGTCGACACCGAGCTCGCGCGCCAGCTTGCGGACCAGGGGGACCGCCCTCGCCTTCCCGGCCGTCACCGTCGCCGCGGCTTCGAGAGGAGCCGTCGCCGGCACCGTCGCAGCCGCGGCGACGTCCGGTGGGTTCCAGGTTTCACCGGCGGCGCCGATCACGGCCAGCAGATCACCCACGTGGATGACGGTGCCGGGCGGCGCCCCTTGGTGGAGCAGCAGCCCGGATTGGGGCGCAGGGATCTCGACGATCGCCTTGTCGGTTTCGATCTCGACGAGCGGCTCGTTGGCAGTCACCTCATCACCCGGACCGGCCAGCCAGCGCACAACCTCGGCCTCGGTGAGGCCTTCGCCAATGTCGGGCAGGGAGAGCTCGTAAGCCAAGTCAGCCCGACACGGTTTCGCGAATGGCAGAAATGATGTGAGCCGGCGTGAGCAGCGCGTGGCTTTCGATCGAGAACTGCGGCCACGGCGCGTCCGTGGCGCCGAGCCGGCGCACGGGGCTGAGGAGGGAGTAGCCGCACCGTTCGCCGATCTGAGCGGCTATCTCGGCGCCGATGCCTCCGGTGCGTTGCGGTTCCTGGACCATCAGGAGACGTCCCGTCTTGTCGACGGAACGCACCACCGCCTCTTCATCCCACGGATAGACCGTCCGCAGATCGATCACCTCCACAGAGATGCCCTCCTCAGCCGCTTGCGCGGTTGCCTCCAGCGCGTGCCGAACCATTCCCCCATAAGTCACGAGTGTGATGTCGGAGCCCGTGGCGCGCATCCGCGCCGTTCCCAAAGGAATCTCGTAGTGCTCGATCGGCACCTCTTCGCGGCCCGCCCGGTAGAGCACCTTGGGCTCCAGGAAGATCACCGGGTCCGGCGATTCGATGGCGGCCGCCAGCAGTCCTTTGGCATCCCATGGCGTCGAGGGGATCACCACCGTGTGGCCCGGGGCGTGGGCGAAGTAGGCCTCCGGGCTGTCGCAGTGCATCTCGTGGGCGCCGATCCCGGCGCCGTTGGGCCAGCGCACCACGATTGGGGCGGTGGCGTGGCTGCGGGAGCGGAAGCGGAGCCGCCCCAGGTGGCTGACCAGCTGATCGAAGGCGGGGTAGACGAACCCGTCGAACTGGATCTCGGCGATGGCCCGGCTGCCGGAGATACCCATCCCGATTGCGGCGCCGATGATTCCGGACTCGTTCAGCGGAGTATCGAGCACCCGCTCTTCCCCGAAGCGCTCCTGCAATCCCTCGGTGATGCGGAACACGCCGCCGGCAAGCCCGACGTCCTCGCCGAGGATGATGGTCGTGTCGTCGCGCTCCATCGCCGCCGTCAGCGCGGCCGTGATCGCTTCCGCCATGTTCCAGCTCGCAGTGGGCCCATCCGGCGCCGGGTCGGGCCGGTGCTGCCAGACCTCGTCGTCGGCGAACGTCGTCTCGGGCTCGCCGGCGCCGCGCTGCAGCGCATTGAGCTGGCGCACCATCTGCTGGGGGATCCGGTCGTAGGCGTGGCGCACGACCGACTCGCGCGGCGGGGTGGGCAACGCTTCGAGCTTGGCCATTGCCACGTCGAAGGCGTCACCGGCCTGGGCGCGCAGGTTGTCCTCCGCGGTTTGGTCCCACAGCTCCCGCTCTTCGAGGAACGCCCGGAACCGAATCAGCGGGTCGCGGGTGCGCCACTCGGCCTCTTCAGACTCGGGCCGGTAGAGGCGGGCGTCGTCTGCGGTGGCGTGACCGCCGTAGCGATAGCACAGGGCTTCGATGAGGGTAGGCCCGGCGCCGCGGCGGGCCCGGTCCACGGCCTGGCGGGTTGCCGAGTACATGGCGAGGACGTCCATGCCGTCGACTCGCACTCCGGCGATGCCGTATGCGGTCGCCTTCTGGGCGATCGTCTCGCTGGCCGTCTGCTTGGCGTAGGGAACGCTGATGGCGTACCCGTTGTTCTCGCAGACGAAAACCGTGGGAGTCTTCCAGACCGCGGCGAAGTTGAGGCCGCTGTGGAAATCGGTCTCGGACGTGGCGCCGTCGCCGAAGAAGTTGATGGTGACGACGTCCTCGCCGCGCTGGCGGGCGGCATAGGCGTGGCCGACGGAGTGGGGGAGATGGCTGGCAATCGGGATCGTGTTGTTCGCCATGCGGTAGGCGTGGACGTCCCAGTCGGCCGTGGGGATCCCCCGGTAGTACGACAGCATCACGTCGAGGGGCATGCCGCGAGTGATCTGCACGCCGTGCTCGCGGTAGGCCGGGTACACGAAGTCGTTGGGGCCGAGGGCGTAAGCGGCGCCAACCTGGGCGGCCTCGTGGCCTTCCATCATGGCGTACGTCCCGATACGGCCGAGCCGTTGGGCGGCGAGGGCCCGCCTGTCGTAGTCGCGGCTCGCCGCCATCAGCCGGTACATCTCGACGTAGTCCTTGTTCTCGAGCGCCGGGAGGTCGCCGACCACCGATCCGTCGGCTGCGAGGATCCGGCGGATTGCCAGGTCGACTTCCGGCATCAGCTCAGTTCCTCGAGGGTGGCGAGGAATCGGCCGTTCTCGGCCGGAGAGCCGACCGTGACCCGAATGTGATCACCGAACTGCCTCACGATCACGCCGAGATGGAGCAGCTTCTCCGTCAGTGCGGCCGCATCGCTCACGGGTCCCATCAGCACGAAGTTGGTCTCGCTATCGATGCAGTCGATGCCGCGAGCTCGCAACCCCGCAGCCAGCTCGTCGCGCCCGGCCGTGTTCGCCTTCACCCGTTCGGCCACCAGTTCCTGGTGGCGCAATGCCTCGCGGGCTGCGGCCAGGCTGACGTTGGTGGTGGCGAACGGCACCTGGAGGCGGCGCAGCTCGGCGAGCGTAGGTGCGGCGCCGATCGCGTACCCGATCCGCAACCCGGCCAACCCGTACACCTTGGAGAAGGTGCGCGTCACGATCACGTTCTCGCGTTCGACGGCGAGGGGAATCGCCGAGGCGTGGTTGGGTGCGGTCACGTATTCCTCGTAGGCCTCGTCGATCACGACGAGGACGTCGTCGGGAACGCGGGCGACGAGGCGGGCAACGTTGTCGCGGCCGAGGTGGGTGCCGGTCGGGTTGTTCGGATTGCACAGGTAGAGAACCGTCGTGTCGGCGCGGACTGCAGTGGCCATTCCGTCGACATCCAGGCGCAGGCCGGGGCCGATCGGGACGCGGATCGGTTCGGTGCCGGCATAGGCGGACGCGATCGTGTACATGACGAAGGACTGCTCGCTGAAGACGGCACTGCTGCCGGGCCCGCCCATGGCCAGGGCGATCGACACCAGGATCGGGGTACTTCCCGGGCCTACCCAAACCTGATCGGCCTGCAGACCGTGATGGGCGGCCAGATCGATGGTGAGGTTGTATGCCCCGGTGTCGGGATAGCGGTGCGACTCCCGAGCGGCGGCGCCCATCGCCGCCTGAACCTCCGGAAACGGCTCCTGCGGGCACTCGTTGGAAGCCATCTTGACGATGTCGGTGACGCCGTACTCCCGCATCACCTCTTCGATGGGTTTTCCGGGTGAGTACACGCCGATCGCGCTCAGGTCTTTGCGGAATGCCGGCACTGGGATACTCCTATCGCGGTCCCCGGATGATTCAGCTTCGGGGCCGTTCCTGTCAAGTCACCGGGTCGCTAGCGGTTCTTCGGAAGATCGCCCGCGGCGCCGACCACGGAGGGACGGCTCCACACCGCCTCATCCACCACCGTGCGGCGCGGCACGCCCGGGAGTGCCGGCTCGAGCTCGATGGCAATCAGCCGGCTGACCCGCAAGTAGCCGGCACTGTCGAACTCCAGCTCTTGAAGGAAGGAGCCGATCCCCGGGTGCTCGTACTCGACGGCGACCTGAACCGAGCCGTCCGCCAACTCAGTTGTCTCCACATCGAGGCCGCCGACGATCTCGATGAGCGCGGCTCGCAGCGCCGGAGGAGCGTTGAGCCGCGGATCCATCAATTCCTGCACCAGCCGGAGCGTCCTGATGTCTTCATCGAGGACCGGATCAATCGCCGTCGCCAGCTCCGTGTCGATCTGGCGACGCAAGGTGGAGGTATCGCCGGACCACTTCGTGATGTCCTTGACGCTGGCGATGTCGCTGACGCGTCTGGTGGTTGTCTCGCCGACGCCGTCCTCGATGTCGAGGCCCGCCGCGTAATAGGCGGCTTCGACATCAGGGTCGAAGAAGGTTGCACTTCTGACTGTGGTCGTCGTTTCCTCGACGGCGCCCTGAACCCACCGGTCGACGGTCTCGGACAGCAGGTACTGGGACTCGGGTGCCCCCGCTTCGATCTGCCGCCCGTTCAGGACGGTCCTGTCGAGCCGGGAATACACGAAGTGACCGGCGGGCAAATCCGCCGCCTCGAGCGCTCGGGTGGCTCGGGCGATCTTTGCTAGGGAGGCGTTGACCGAAGGGGTCGATCCGGGCACGATGACGGCTACGGCAACCACGACGACTACGATCGCGGCCGTCGCCCCGGCCAGCGACCACCGGCGGCGATGCGTCACGGGCCGCGCCACGTCGCGGTACGCGGCATGAAGTGCGATCCGGGCGGCGTCGATTTGGGCCTCCGGCACTTCTGGCGGCGGTGCGATTTCGGTCAGCAGCTCTCGCAGACGAGTTTCACCCCTCATCGTCGTCTCCTTCGTCGGCCAATTCCTCGGCAAGTTCGGGGTGGCCCGCCTCCATCAACGAGCGGCGCACCTGGCGTCGAGCGCGCGCCAGCCGGGAGCGGACTGTCCCGATGGGGATCTCCAGCGCGGCGGCAACTTCCCGATATGACAAATCGGTCAGCGCGTGCAGCACCAGCGTTTCGCGCTCGTTGGGGCGCAGCTCGGAGATTGCTCGTATCAACACATGGCGCACCCTTCCGGCGTGGATCCGATCCTCTGCCGCCGGGTCGAGCCATACTGCAGGGCCTCCTGCGGCGCGCTGGCCCGCCCGGTTGCGGCGTCGCCATGTCCGGGCCTGGCGACGTGCCAGGTTGGAGGCGATCCCGTAGAGCCAGGGTCGGGCATCGTCCGCGTCAGGCTGAAAATCGTGACGCCTGGCGAACGCGATCGTGAAGACCTCGCTGGCGAGGTCGCCGCCGGCATCCGGCCCGACCCGTCGTACCAAGTACTTGTATATCGCGGCGTAGTGCCGGTCGAAGACCGGCTCGAAAGCCTCGGGCCTCTGGAGTGACGCCCTAATGGCTTCGCCATCCGAGGGGGTGTCTTGCACCGCATGAATCTTGGCAGGGTCGTCGCCGCGATGGGGCGCAGCTGGTTATGAGCTGTAATAGGCCACCGACTCGGTACGGTTGTTCATCCATGACGATAGGTTGTCGGTCGTGCCCGCTCCGTAAGTGTTGGTGGAGCTGCCTCCCGTGTACGGTCTGTCAAAGTGGCGCAGCCGGCCACAGCCGTTGTAGGACGACGTGATTCGATTGTCGAACCATGTCGGCGTGTTCCAGTAGCCCCCGGTGCACGACGTCCCGACGACTGTGACGGACGATCCCGTGCCGTTGGCGCCGTCGTAGTGAATCCCCAGGATGAACGTGGAAGCTCCCAGCGCCATCGAATCAAGGCCGGCCGATTGGGCTTGCAGGTTTCCCGAGGCGGCGGTCACCGCCGCTTCGCTCTCGGTCTCGAAGCAATCCGGCTCCGACGTCATCAGCGTGCCGTCATCGACCTGTCCCACGACGTAGACCACACAGTGGGACTCAACCCGATGGGCAGCACCACCCGATCTTGCCGCCGCAGTTGCCGGCAGCAATGCCGAGGCGGCGACTATCGCGCTCATCACCAGTACGAGTCGTTTCCTCTTCCAGGACACAAGTGACCCCTTCCATACACGACGTCCCCCTTCATTCGTCTAGTTATTGCCCGCAAATGACTAATCGGTTCTCTATACCGAGAACCGATCGGGCGGCTGCGGGCAATAACATCTTGAGGCAGGGGGGTTCACCGCCGGTCCCAGTCGAAGTAGGACTAGTCCTCAGCCCGGGCTTACCATGCTGCCTTCGCTCGTGAAGGAGACCCGTGATTCGCATGTCCATAGCCCGCGCTGCCTTGGGTGTCGTCGTGCTCACGCTAGCGGCCTGCGGGGGTTCGAGCGCAGAGCCGGCGACGACGACGGCGGACAGCGGTGCGGCCACCACCGCGGCACCGACGACACAACCGCCGGCGACGACGGACGTGCCGGACACCTCTGCGCCCGCCGACGCTCCCCGGGTCAAGGACGGCGACCGCGTCAAGGTGCACTACACCGGATCCCTCGAAGACGGGGAGGTCTTCGACAGCTCCGAGGGTCGGGCGCCGCTCGAGTTCGTCGTCGCCAGCGGCCAGGTGATCAAAGGCTTCGACGATGCGGTGCGCGGCCTGGCGGTGGGCGAGACTCGCACGCAGCGGGTCGAGCCCGTCGATGGCTACGGCGAGACCGACCCGAACGCCATCCTCGAGTACCCGTTGGAGGAGCTGCCGGACGGTTTGGTGGTAGGCGACCGACTCTCCAGCCAGAGCGGGGCAACGGCAGTGGTGCTGTCAATCGACGAGGAAGCCGGCACGGCGCAGATCGACGCCAATCACTTCCTCGCCGGCAAGGTTCTCGTCTTCGACGTGGAACTGGTCGAGATCGTTCCAGCGGGCTAGGCGGGGCGC
>JBFISZ010000109.1:0-9223 GCA_041608315.1 Acidimicrobiia bacterium
CCAAGCGGATCGCTTGATCGAGTGCCGCGATCTCGTCTCCCAGCCGGAATAGGGCGCGTTCGGTTCTGTTCATTCGAGGTACCGGGAGGGGGACTCGAACCCCCACGGACTTGCGTCCAACGGATTTTGAGTCCGTCGCGTCTACCAATTTCGCCATCCCGGCATAGCTGCCGACTTCGTCGGCAGCGGTACAAAGCACAGGTACAAAGTACAAAGTACTAAGTACTAAGTACTTTGTACAAAACCCGTATTGCGTATCACGTATTACGTATCGCGTGCCACGGAGAGGCGCCGCCAGTCCTCGGAGATGCTCTATCGAATCCTGATTCGGACGAGACTCTCGTGGTGTTGGTAGCGGGGGCTCGCCGGCCTTGGGTGTGGTGCGTTCGTACCGGTCGGTCCAACGAGCCCCCGCTGATCTGGACCCTGATCGAAGGGATGACCTGGCTCCACGACCAAGTGTGCTCCGGCGGGACCCCGGTGAACAGAAGTGTTTACGCGGCTGTCAGAAGGACTAGCCCATCATCGATGGGGGCTCAATGCCGGACGGCAGCTGCCAGATCCGCCACGGCCGCGGCGAGAGCGCGCGCGGCTGCCTTCGGCTCCGGGGCATCGAGAACGCGGCGCACCAACGCCGATCCCACGATGACGCCGTCACTGACGAGCGCAGCCTCGTGCGCCGCGGCAGGCGTCGAGATGCCCACTCCAAGAACGAGGGGCACCTCGGTGGCGGCTCGAATCCGCGCCGCCAGGGCCGCCGCCCGACTCGAGGCGTGATCCCGGCGACCGGTGACCCCGAGCTCGGCGACGCCATACACGAAGAGGGGGTCCCGGGCGACTACTTGCGCCAGCCGGACATCGTCGGTGGTGGGCGCCACGAACAGGACGAGACCGATACCGGCTGCCCGGCAGGCGGCGGCGATCTCGTCGGATTCATCTGCCGGGAGATCGGCGATGATCAGCCCGGATCCTCCGGCGGAGGCGACGTGCTCGGCGAATCGGGCCGGTCCGATGGCGAGCACAGGGTTGACGTAGGTCATCACGACCGCCGGCTTGCCGGTCGTGGCGACCACCCGCTCGACGAGCTGGAGGCTCGAATACGGAGTGGCTCCTCTGGCGAGAGCCCGTAACCCTGCTTCATGGATTGTTGGTCCGTCCATGAGAGGGTCCGAGTAGGGAATCCCGACCTCGAAGCCGTCGGCTCCGGACTCCGCCATCGCGATGAACATGTCGAGGGCTGCCGTCGGATCGGGCAGCCCCGACGTCATGAAGGGCAGCAGGGCCGCCCGGTTCTCCGCCCGCGCCGCGGCGATCACATTCCGCATCTGCTCAGCCATAGAGCTTCTCGATTTGCTGAACGTCCTTGTCGCCGCGGCCCGAGAGGTTGAGCACGACGGTCTTCCCCGCGAGCTCCGGAGCCGCCGCAACGATCCAGGCCAGGCCGTGGGCCGACTCGAGCGCCGGAATGATCCCTTCGGCGGCGCTCATGAGGCGGAGGGCGGCCAGCGCGTCGTCGTCGGTCACCGCGACGTAGCGGGCGATCCCCGTGTCCCGGTAGAGGGCGTGCTCCGGCCCAACACCGGGATAGTCGAGCCCGGCGCTGATCGAGTGCGCTTCGATGACTTGCCCTTGCTCATCCTGGAGCATGTAGGTGAGCGATCCGTGGATCACCCCCGGCGAGCCGGCGACCAGAGACGCGCCGTGGGCGCCGGTCTCGAGGCCGTACCCGGCTGCTTCGACTCCGACCAGGTCGATGCCGGCATCCCGGTATGGGTGAAAGATGCCCAATGAGTTGGAGCCGCCGCCGACACAGGCGACGATCACGTCCGGGCGAGGCCGGCCCGCCGATCCATCCAGCTGGGTTCGCAGCTCCTCGCCGATGACCTTCTGGAACTCCCTGACGATGAGTGGGAACGGATGCGGCCCGACGACAGAGCCGATTATGTAATGGGTGTTCTCGACGGACCCGACCCAATCGCGCATCGCCTCGGAGACGGCGTCCTTCAAGGTGGCCGCCCCCTTCTCGACCCTGACGACCTCAGCGCCCAAGAGTTGCATTCGATATACGTTGAGAGCCTGGCGTTCAACGTCTTTGGCACCCATGTAGACGACACATTCCAGGCCGAGGAGGGCACACGCGGTTGCGGTGGCGACACCGTGCTGTCCGGCGCCGGTCTCGGCAATGACTCGCGGCTTGCCCATCCGGGCGGCCAGCAGCGCCTGCCCCATGGTGTTGTTGACCTTGTGGGCCCCGGTGTGCGCCAGGTCCTCGCGCTTGAACCAGAGGTCGATCCCGAGCCTCTCGGACAGGCGATTGGCCCGGAACACCGGTGTCGGCCGACCGACGTAATTGGCGAGGAGGTCGTTCAGCTGCGCCGTGAAATCCGGGTCGGCCGCCGCCTCGTAGAAGGCCTGCTCCAGCTCCAAGAGAGCCGGCATCAGAGTCTCGGGGGCGAACCTGCCCCCATAAGCGCCAAAACGACCGCGGGCGTCGGGGGGGAATTCGATCGGCACGATTACTCCTCGGCCGACTTGGCGGCCTCGACAAAGGCGGTCACTTTACCGTGGTCCTTCACCCCCGCAGCTGTCTCGAGGCCGCTCGAGGCATCAACCCCCCACGGACGGGCCACCGCAATCGCTTCCGCGACGTTGCCGGGATTGAGGCCGCCGGCGACGATCGCCGACGCCACTCCCCGGGCGATCCCCCAGTCGAATGATCGGCCGCTGCCACCGCTGCCGGCGCCGGTCGCCGTGTCGAGAAGTGGATGCGCTCCCTCGGGAACATGCGACACATCTACCGGGGCGTCGGACGTCACGGGTATCGGCAGTAGCGCCCCCAATCCGTCGTCGATGGCTGCCGCGGCGATAGCTACGGCCTTCGGGCCGTACGGCTGAACGGAGTCGGCCCCGATCCGCTTGGCGAGGGACACGGCATCGGGCGGCGTACCCTCGACCAGCACCACGACCTCGACGCGCCCCCGGGCAATCGTCGCCAATTCGCCTGCCTGCACCGGGCCGATTCGACGCCGCGAGCGGTCGATGAGCACCAACCCGATCGCGTCGGCCCCCGCCTCGATTGCCGCTTCTACGTCGGTAGGCCGCGTGAGACCGCACACTTTCACCCAGGTGATCACGGTGACGGGTGACCCGCGGCGCGCAGCTCGGCAACGAACGCTGCCGGATCCCGGCTGCGCACCAAGGCCTCGCCAACCAGGATGGCGTCATAGCCGGCAGCGGCCATTCTGGCGGCCGCGGCCGCCGACGAGACCCCCGATTCGGCGACCTTGGTCGGAGCAGCTATCGCCGGAGCCAGCGCCTCGGCCGTCGCCAAGTCGGTGGTGAATGTGCGCAGATCTCGGTTGTTTACGCCCACGATCGTGGCCCGGCACCGATTCGCCACGGCCAGTTCGGCTCTGTCGTGCGCTTCGACGAGAACATCAACACCCACCTCCGCCGCCGTGGCCAGTAGATCGCCGATCACGGCCTCTTCCAGGGCGGCCACGATGAGCAGGACGGCATCGGCCCCGGCGGCTTTGGCCTCGTATATCTGGGCGCCGTCCACAATGAAGTCTTTGCGCAGCACCGGCAGATCAACCGCCCGCCGCACCGCCGTGAGATCATCGAGAGAACCTGCGAAAAAGGCGGGCTCGGTGAGTACCGAGATCGCCGCCGCTCCCCCTGACGCGTAGCGCAGGGCCTGCTCGACCGGATCGAGCTCGGCGGCGATGTCACCCGCCGATGGCGACCTGCGTTTGATCTCGGCGATGACCTGCAGGCCGGGTCGGGCCAGGGCGGCACCAAAGCTGCGGCCCGCCGGGGCAGCGACGGCGGCGGCGCGCAGGTCGGCCAGGCGCGGCTGCAGGGAGGCGGCGCGGGTGCGGGCCGTTGTGAGTATCTGTTCGAGCACGACGACCGGGATCGTACCGGGCTCCGGAGCCGTCATCCGTCGCCGGCATTGCCCGCCTGGAGATCTCGGATGTGGGCGACGAGACTGTCGAGCTGCTCCTGGCTGAATCGGGGGAATCCGGGCATCGTCCCCGGGCCGACCGCGATGGCGCCCCGAAGTTGCTCGTCGCTCAGTTCGACGGCGGGCGAACCGGCTCCGATCTGGGTACCGCGCCGTCCATCGGCACCGTGACACAGCTCGCAGCTCTTGTTGTAGAGCTCCTGTCCCAGCAGGCCCTCCGTGGAGCCGGAACAGCCGGCGAGCAACGCCGCGCCCGCGATGATCGCGGCCACCAGGGCGAGGAGCCTCGTTGCCGGAAGGGTAGATTTCATCGGCGCAAGGCTAGATGTCGCCGTATCACACGCCAAGAGAAACCGGTAGTGTCACTCGCACGGTCGTGCCGTGCCCGGGCTTGCTGGTTACGTCGACACTGCCGCGCATGGCCTCGACCAGCTCTTTCACGATCGGGAGGCCCAGCCCACTGCCCTCGGGCCGCACGGGACGGTACCGTTGCGCCACGTAGAGACGCTCGAAGACACGGGGGATGTCCTCCTCGTCGATTCCCGGGCCGGTGTCGGCGATCTCGAAAATCACGTTGGGACCCTCACGGCTCATGGTGAGGACGACAGAGCCTCGCTCGGGCGTGTAGCGGAGGGCATTGTCGACCAGATTGCCGAGCACCTGGGCCACCCGATCGGGATCGATGCCAACTGTGCCCACGTCGAGGATATGCGCCTCGAACCCGACCCCGAGCTTCTCGGCACGCACCCGGTGCTCCGCGGCGAGCTCTTCGATATGGGCCGCCAGGTCGACCGGCTCGGAACGCAAGCTGAACTCGCGGGCTTCGAGGCGCGCCAGGAGCATGAGGTCTTCGACGAGCCGGCTGAGCCGGTCGGTCTGCCGGTGCAGGACCTCGGCGACCCGGGCAAAATCGTCGGCTTCGATGACGCCGGCGTCGAGTGCCTCGGCGTATCCCCTGATCGTCGTGAGCGGTGTCCTCAGATCATGTCCCACGCTCATCAGGAAGTCTCGCTCGCGGCTCTGGGCCTGCTGCAGGCTCAGCGCCATGTAATTGAACGTCGAGCTCAGCTCGGCGACCCCGTCGGTGCCCTCCACCGGGGCGCGGGCAGTGAAGTCGCCGTCGGCCAAGTTGACGGCCGCTTCCTCGAGGCCGGCGAGCCGCTTGCCGAGCCGCCGCGACACGAGCGAGGAGACTGCCAGGGCGAGCAGGGTGCCGACGACGAGGCCGATTGCGAGCGGGCGGGTGAAAGGCCCGCTGGACAACAAGGGCTCCTCGCGTCCGATCGCGATGATGAGCCGGGTGCGGCCTACGTCGACTCCCCGGGCGGTGGCAAACACCGGCGTCCCGTCGATATCCAGGCGACGCACCGCGCCGGTGTCGATCGCGCCCTGCCGGATTCCCGGGAGCAGCACGGGGTCCGGCACCACGGGCGTGATCCCGTCGCCGGTGATCACGGCCGCCTCGAGATAGTCGTAGCCGCCGATGAGTCGCAACTGGCGCAAGATCTGGCGGATCTCAACCCGGTCGTCTGCTCGCAAAGACGGCCCCAGCTCGGCACCGACCAGACTGGCCGCCACCTGAGCCTGCCGGTTCAGCTCGGCGCGGTTCGCCGCAACCTGCTGCTGGCGGATCACGGCGCCTGCCGTCAGGCCGATCACCAGGGCGACGATGGCCGTCAGGAGGACGCCCCAGAAGATGCGACGCCGCATGGCCCTCAGCCGCCGATCCGGTAGCCGACTCCCCAAACCGTCTCGAGCGGTATGCCCGGCAGCTTCTTACGGAGCTGCCTGACATGGACGTCGACCGTCCGCGTCTCGCCGAAGTAGTCGTAGCCCCAGACGGCCTCGAGCAGCTGGCTGCGCGCCAGGACGAGGCCCGCATGCTCAACCAGGTACCAGAGGAGATCGAACTCGCGGGCCGTAGGCCGGACCACCGCACCAGCGGGGGTGGTGACCTCGCGGCGGCCGCTGTCGACGGCAAACCCGCCGACTTCGAGCACTTGGGGCTTCGTCGGGCGCTCCTCGGATCGGCGCAGGACGGCCTTGACGCGGGCCACGAGCTCGCGAGGGCTGAAAGGCTTCGTGACGTAGTCGTCTGCCCCGATCTCGAGCCCCACCACCTTGTCGATCTCGCTGTCGCGGGCGGTGAGCATGATGACCGGAACGTCGGAAGCCAACCGGATACGGCGGCACACCTCCATGCCATCGATTCCAGGCAGCCCGATATCGAGCAGCACGACCCGCGGCGAGCGCTCGTCGAGACGTTGCAGCCCGGCCTCGCCGTCGGCGGCGTGAACCAGCCGGTACCCCTCCTTCTCGAAGTACAGGGTCAGCAGCTCGGCAATCTCGGTTTCGTCCTCGATGAGGAGAATGGTCCCGCTTGACATCAATTGGCTCCGGCTCGACCGTCCCATCTCAGTATCGGACCGAGATGTATGAGCACTGTAAGGGGATTGTGGGAGAAGCTCGCGAGTTCTTGTTCAATCGGCGAGTAAGGCTAGGCCTAGCCGGTATGCCGATCAGACTTGCCAGCTAGCGCCGAGTGACGGATATGCCTGTAATCCCTCTTGGGCTTTTCGCGATCCTCCATCGAGGCCGGTTCTAGTGCGGGTCGTTGACGCGATTGTGGTGCGCTTCGAACTCCGTCAGTGTTCGCACGTCATGGTCGAGCACTGCTTCGTAGATGTCGTAGCTCGTCACCGACGACCCGTAGCCCGCGCCCTGATGCAGCCGCGACTTGATGGAGAGGATCGCTCCTCGAACCTCCTCTGAGAGTCGGGGCCCGAGCAGGCTCAGATGCAGGAGGTCCGGCTGACGCTCTGGTTCGTCGACGAACCAGATGTCGATGTTCCAACGGTGCGCCAAGCCGTCGACACAGTCAACGCCGACGTAGAGCCCGTCCGGATAGCGGTCGTCCTGATTCCACGCGCCCGTGTCGTCGCGAAAACGGACCTCACGAACGGCTGGGTGCCGCCCCAAGTCACCGGCCACCGAGAGCACCGCATCGCGACTCAAGACGTCGCAGATGACAGTGATGTCGAGGTCGCGCCACACCATCAGTCCGAGCGCAGCGCTGCCCACCACCACCGGTGTCCCCACCTTCCCGAGCATCCGGTCGAGGCTCAGAGTCACGCGAAGTTCCGCCGCTTGCGTCTGCAGTTGCCGCTGGGAGCTGATCAGCGCCTCAGCAGTTGGCCCAGGATTCACTTGGTGGACGCTAGCCAGCCGCCGCGCATTAGATCAGCACATCTCGTGTGGCTCAGATTCCCGGTTATGCGCTGTGAGTGTTTGACCCAGGCGGCGGACCCGGGCGCTCATCGCTCCCGATCAGTCGTTCCGGTCGTAGGTGGCGAGAAACTGGGCGAGTTGCTCCTGGGTCGGGTGACCCCAACCGAGGCAGAAGGGATGACCGGCCGGATCGGCGTACACGCGGTGCCCTTCGTCGGATTCGGGATCCGCTGCATCCTGGAGGAGTCGTGCGCCGAGGTCGATGGCGCGACGATGCCCTGCAGCTGGATCGGTCACGTGAAAGTCGACGTGGACCTGCTGCGGTTGCCCGTCAGGCCAATCAGGCGGAACGTGCTCCGGTGCACGTTGCACGCCGATGAGCCAATTCCCCTGATTGTCTATGACGACGTGGAACTGCGGGTCCTCGTCGACCACGCTCCCGTCCAACATGGCAGCCCAGAACGCGCTCTCCGCTGAGACGTCTGCAGCATCGAACACGACGACGTGACGAATTCTGTCCATGGCTGCATGCTACGGGCACCGATGTGGGCGAGGGAGCACATCGATTGGGCCTCGCCCGTGATTCGGGAGCAACCGCAGTCGTCACCTCTCACACTTCGTTACTCGAGCTGTGCAGCCCAATCCTGACGTGGGCCAACGTCATCCTCAACCCATCTTCATCGCCGAGTACGCCCGTCATCAGACCGGCGTCAGAAAGCTCGCAGCGGGAGCGCACGAACCTCAGCGGCCAGTTCGGTACCTTCGATTGCGGACGTCACTGCGGAGCCGTCGGCGACCTCGTGGCGGACCAGCGCCAAGCCGATTGTCGTGTCCGCCGTCATAGAGGGCGCGGCCGAAGACACGACTCCGACTTCCCGTTCCGCCGTTGCCAGCGACGCTCCGGCCAGGGGAACCGACCCCGGCACAACGATGCCCCGTAGTGTCTGCGTCACCCGACCCCTACTGTCGATGCGGGCAACGAGCTCCTGGCCCAGATAGCAGCCCTTGGTGAAGTCGACCGCCTCGTCAACCGGGCCGAGCTCCTGTGCAATCGTGGTCTCGTCGAAGTCGATGTTCCCCACCGGCTCACCGACCGTGATTCGCAGCGACTCGTACGCCGCGGTACCGACCGCGGGAGCGCTCGACGATATGGCCGCGGCGGCGTCGCCCACCAGGACATACCGGGCCGGCCCGACATTCGTGAATGGGATCGTCGCCGCCAGTCCGGCGGCAGTTGGCAACCAACCGTCCTCCGGACGCAGGACGCCGCCAGCTAACAACGCGTCGGCGGCCCCCGGGCCGATAACGGTCACCACGGGCCGGTCCTCAACCTCGATGGCGGCATCGACGCGGAACCGGAATCGGTTCAGGTCTTCGACCAGGGTCGATACCGTCGCCTGCTGGGTGACAAGACCCACTTCCTCGGTCTCGCCGCCGAGTACCCAGAGGAAAGCCCGCATCTTGCCCTGCGGCGTCAAGAGCAACGAGCGGCGCACCGCCCCGGGCGCAGTATCGGTCACAGACTGGCTGATGAGCCCGTCGAGGAACTCCGTGGCATCGGGACCCTTGACCCAAACAAGGCCGTGGGCGCCGCGCACAACCCCGGCTCGGGTTGCCAAGGCGTCGATGTCGTCCGCGACTCGCCGGGCCGCCGCCGCTGGTGTGGCCCCGGCCTCAGACATCGGCCGACCCCCCGATTGCGGCGAGCACCGCAGCGGCTTTGTTGAGGCACTCCTGATACTCCAGCGCCGGGTCGCTATCGGCCACGATGCCGGCGCCCGCCTGGACCCATGCCTTGCCGCCGGATGCGACCAGTGTCCGCAGTGCGATCGCCGTGTCCACGTTGCCGGAGAAATCGATATACCCCACGGCCCCGGCGTATGGGCCGCGCGCCGTGGGCTCGAGCTCGTCGATGATCTCCATGGCGCGCACCTTAGGGGCTCCCGAAACCGTCCCGTGCGGGAAAGTCGCCCGCAACAGGTCGACGGGGCCCACGCCGTTACGCAGCCGCCCGCTGACTCCGGAGAC
>JBFISZ010000110.1:0-9059 GCA_041608315.1 Acidimicrobiia bacterium
CCACCAAGCGAGAACAGGCGCACAACTCGACCACGCTGTCGTCACCAACACCAACCCTGGCCGATCCGACCAACCGACCCACTGATACTCACAGCGCATATTCACGCTGACCGCGGGCGCCTCAGCCCTTTCTAGACAGAGAGATATCCGGCACTATGCGATAGCACGGGGCGATTCCTCATGCACAATGCGCTGGCTCGGATTTCGCGACCTCCAACAACTGAGGTTCGGGTCCCACGGCGTCGGGGTCACAGCCGGATGTGGCGCTCCACGGAGCTCGTCGCCACTACCCGGCCGTTACGCACCACATAGCGCCGCGGCGGTTGCAGCCGTAGCGCCTCCCGGGCGTCGGCCGCTTCGAGCAGCACGAAGTCGGCGGGGGTCCCGACTTCGATCCCGTAGCCCTCGAGGCGCATCGCCTTGGCGGCATGACTCCGCGGCATGTCGAATGCGGTCTCGATCTCCGCCGGTGTCGTCAGGTGGGCGGTGAGTGCAGCGATCATTGCCACTTCGAGCATGTCCATCCGGCCGAAGGGCAAGAACAGGTTGTCGACATCGTCGAGGCCGCAGGCGACGTTGACGCCGGCGGCGAGAAGCTCCTTGACGCGGGTGATCCCGCGGCGGACCGGCTGGGAATCTCCTCGCCCGCCGAGATAGAGGTTGGTCAGCGGGTTGGTGACGACGCTGATGCCCGCGGCGGCGACCTGGGCGATCACTTCGGCGGCATACACATCGTCGTAGGCGGCAAGGGCCGTGCAATGACCCGCGCTGACCCGGCCCTCGTAGCCATGTCGGATGGTGGCGTCGGCGAGGAGTTCCAGTGTCCGGACCCCCGGATCGTCACTCTCGTCGACGTGCATGTCGATGTCAGCGTCGAACTCGGTGGCGATCTGGAATGCAGTCTCGATGTGAACCGCCGAGTCGGCGGCCGTCGCCTCGATCGCCGGGATCCCGCCGACGACCTCCGCCCCTTCCCGCATCGCCGCTTCCACCAGAGCCACGCTCTGCGGATCGGCAACGAATCCCAGCTGGGGGAAGGCGACCACCTGCGCGTCGACCCGGCCGCGATAGTCCGCGGCGGCCTCGACCACTGGGTGCAGCATCGCCAGGCCGCCGCGGGAGTCGACGTTGACATGACTGCGCATCCAGCAGGTGCCGTGGAGCAGAGCCTCCTCGAGCGCCCGGGATGCCTTGGCCGCGATCTCCTCAGCGCGCCGCCCCGGAGTGATCCGGGCGTTGATCTCGATCGCCTCGGCAAGCGTCCCGGAAGGGTTCTCGAATTCGGAGAGATGTGCACAATCGAGGTGGTGATGGGCGTCGACGAACGGCGGTGTCGCCATCATGCCGGAGCCGTCGATCAGGTCCGCCGCCGACGGCGGGTTGGGTCCGCTGTCCTCGATGGAGGCGATGACACCTGCCGCCACGGCGATATTGGCGGGACGCTCCCGTCCCTCGAGAATGACGTTTTTGACCAGCAGATCTGTGTTCATTGCCTTCCCACCCGAATCGCTGCGAGCACCCTCTCCGGGGTGATGGGCAGGTCCTTGATCGTTGCCCCGATGGCGTCGGCCACCGCATTGGCCACCGCGGCGGACACCGGTGCCAGCGACGTTTCCCCGATACCCTTGGCGCCGAACGGTGCAAGCGGCTCCGGAATCTCGACGATCCCGACATCCATCGGCGGCAGGTCGGCCGCAGTCGGGATGAGATAGCTCTCGAGAGTGTCGTTGCGAATGATCCCTTCGGCCGCATGCAGCTCCTCGATCAGCGCTTGCCCCAGGCCCATGGCGGCACCTCCTTCCAGCTGGCCGACGGCGCCGTCGGGGTTGATGACCCGCCCGGCATCGTGCACGGCGGTCAGTGCCTCGACGGTGACATGACCGGTCTCCACGTCGACGAGAACCTGGGCAACCTGAGCTCCGAAGGAAAACACCTCCGAGGCGTGCGGATATCCGAAGTCGGGTCGCTCCCCGGGGTACTCCATCGCGTAGAACCCATCCGAGTGCAGCGGCCGGTTGGCGGCTTGGGCCGCCGCCGCCAGTTCGGCCAGCGACAACACGTGTTCTTCGTCGGCATCGACATAGCCGCCACGCAGCGACAAATCGCCGATCGGCCTGTTCACGAGAATGGCCGCGGTTGTGAGAAGGGACTCGCGAATCACTGCCGTAGCGGCTCGCGCCGCGTTGCCCGACACATAGGTGACCCGGCTGGCGCATGACGGCCCGGCATCGAGCGTGTGGTCGGTGTCGGGGGTGATCACGCGTATCGAGTCCAGCATGACTCCCAGCTCCTCAGCGACCATCTGCGCAATGGCAGTGTGGGCTCCCTGGCCCATATCCGTGGCGCCGGTCCGCACAATCACGGTGCCGTCGGGTGCCATCTCGACATCGATGCCGGCGGAGTCGAGAATGTCGCGTCCCATGCCGACGGTCTTGAGGCCGGCTGCCACGCCCCAGCCGCGGCGCAGATGGGCGGCGGGGCGCCGTTCCGATTCGTTGCGGCGCCGCCACCCCGAACGATCCACCGCCTCGTTGAGGCATACCCGCAACGGCCTGCCCTCACGCACCCTGGCCCCGCTGGGGAGATGCATGCCGGTGTCAATGAAGTTGCGCATTCGGACCTCCAACGGGTCGAGTCCCACTGCCTTGGCGAGGAGATCCATCTGTAGCTCGCAGGCAAACGTGGCCTGTGGGATCCCGAAGCCGCGCATGGCCCCTGCGATCGGGTTGTTGGTGAAGACCGTCAATGCCTCGATCCGGGCATGGGGGACGGCATAGGGCCCCGAGACGGTGGCCGCCAGAACGCTCATCACCTCGGCACCGGCGTTGATGTACGGCCCGGTGTCGCCGATTGCCTCCACCTCTATCGCAGTGAGCAAACCCTCCCGAGTGGCCCCGGTCTTGTAACGGATGCGGACCGGATGGCGCTTGACGTGGGCCCGGATGGACTCCTCCCGGCTGCGGACGATTCGCACCGGGCGGCCGGTGGCATTGGCCAGCAAGGCGGCGTGGATCTGCACGTGTCCTTCCTGCTTGCCGCCGAACGCACCGCCGATGTGCGGAGTGATCACCCGCACCCGATGTTCGACGACACCGAGGGCTCGGGCGATCTGGAGCCGATCGCTGTGAGGCGCCTGGGTCGAGGAATGCACGGTGATGACGCCGTCGGCCCCGAGCAGCGCAGCAGCTCCTTCCGGTTCGAGGAAGGCGTGCTCGATTCTCTGGGTGGAGAACTCGTTCTCGATTATCACGTCGGCTTCGGCGAACCCGGCGGCGGGGTTGCCGCGCTCGATTACGAGCCGTTCGTGGACGTTGCTGCGGTCCGGCCACACTGTGGGAGCTCCCGGCGCCATGGCCGCGATCGGGTCGAAGACGCCTTCCACCGGTTCGTAATCGACGGCGATCGCATCCAGCGCCAGCCTGGCCGCAGCGAGGCTCTCGGCGGCGACGGCGGCCACGACGTCGCCCTGGTAGCGCACTGCCGCGGATGCCAGGAGCGGTTGGTCATCCTGGCCGCTGTAGAGGTAGCTATTAGCGCCGGGGACATCGCCGGCGGTTAGCACGGCGACGACGCCGGGCACGGCCCGGGCTCGGGAGGTGTCGATGCGAAGGATGCGGGCGCACGCCAGGGGTGGGTAGAGCAGTGCCCCGACCAGCATCCCGGGAAAGTCCAGGTCGTCGACGTAGCGCGCCGCCCCCGTCACGATCGCCGCCGCATCGAGCCGAGGAGCCGGACGGCCGATGACCTGGAGCGGTTTCACGGTCGGTCCGGGTCGCCGCCGGCCAGCGCCGCGAGCACTCGCTCCGGATTCAGTGGGAGATGGTCGAGGGAGATACCAACGGCGTCGGCCACGGCGTTGGCAACCGCCGGGGCGGTCGGTGTCAGCGTGGCTTCGCCGATTCCCTTGGCGCCGAACGGCGCAAACGGCTCAGGAATCTCAACCAGCCCGACGTTCATCGGAGGCACGTCGCGTGAGGTGGGGATCAGGTAGCTCTCCAAGGTGTTGTTGATGGTTCGGCCGGCGTCGGTATGGAGTTGCTCCATGAGCGAGTAGCCGATTCCCATGGCGGCGCCGCCTTCGAGCTGGCCGAAGGCCGCCCCGGGATTGATGACGCGGCCGGCGTCTTGCACGACGGTGAGCTCTTCCACCGTCACCTCACCCGTCTGGATGTCGACAAGAACCTGGGCCACCTGGGTCCCAAACGTGAACACTTGATGGGCGTACTGGTAGGCGTCATCCGGTAGCGTTTCGGGGTATTCCATGGCGTAGAAACCATCGGAGTGAAGTGGCAGGTTGGCCTCCTTGGCGACGGCGGCTACCTCGGCGACTGATACGAGCTGTTCGCCCGCGGCGTGCACGTAGCCGGCGCGCAGAGTGAGCTCATCCTGCGGCCGCCCGGATGCGCGGGATGCCGCCCGGACAAGTGAGTCGCCGATCGCGGCGGCGGCGCGGCGCGTGGCGTTGCCCGACAGGAACGTCGCCCGGCTGGCGCACGACGGCCCGGCATCGGGAGTGAGGTCCGTGTCCGGGGCGACCACCCGGACCGCGTCTAACTCGATCCCCAGCTCTTCGGCGGCGACCTGGGCCAGCGCCGTGTGCGCTCCCTGGCCCATGTCGGCGGCGCCCGTTCGCAGGATCGCCGTGCCGTCGGCGCTCATCTCCAGGCTCACTGCGGCACTGTCCTGCGTGTTGCGGCCGAGGCCGACGGTGAAGATGTTGGCGGCCACCCCCCAGCCGCGGCGCAGGTGCGGTGCCGGGGATCTCGCGAACTCAGCTCTCTGGTGCCATCGCGACAGCGTTGCGGCCTCTTCGAGGCACGCCCTCATCGGCCGGCCTTCGCGCAGCACTGCACCCGTTGGCAGCGTGGCGCCCGTCTCGAGCCCGTTGCGTGTCCGGATCTCGAACGGATCGATTCCGAGTTCGCGGGCCAGCTTGTCCATCTGCCGCTCGCAGGCGAAGGTTCCCTGGGGAATCCCGAAGCCGCGCATCGCCCCACAGATCGGGTTGTGGGTGTGCACCGTCGACGCCTCGATCCGGGCGTTGGGCACGTCGTACGGCCCGAAGGCGGAGGCGGCCAATACGCCCATCACTTCGGCACCGGCGTTTACGTAGGGCCCGGTATCGCCGATTGCGGCGACGTGGATGGCGGTGAGCCGGCCGTCTTCGGCGGCGCCGGTCTTGTAGTGGATTCGGATGGGATGCCGTTTCACGTGAGTGCGGATCGACTCCTCGCGGCTCCTGATGAGCTTCACCGGCCGTCCGGTTGCCGAGGCGAGAAGGGCCGCGTGAATCTGCACGTGGGCTTCATCCTTGCCACCGAACGCTCCGCCGATGTACGGCGTGATCACCCGCACCTGGTTTTCGAACACTCCCAGGGCACGGGCTATCTGTCCCCGGTCACGATGGGGCGCCTGGCACGATGCGTACACGATGATCGTGCCATCGACATCGATCGTGGCAACGGCCCCTTCCGGCTCGAGGAAAGCCTGCTCGATGAGCTGTGTGGTGTATTCGCCTTCGACGACGACGGTGGCGGCAGCAAACCCGGCCTCGATATCGCCCCGTTCGATCACCAGATGCTCGTGGAGGTTCGGCCGGTCCGGCCACACCTGCCTCGCCTCGGGGCGCAGCGCCTCGAGCGGATCGAAGATGCCTTTGATCGGCTCGAGCACGACGTCGATGGCCCCCAGGGCCTCTTGGGCCGTCTGTTCGTCGACGGCGGCCACTGCGGCAATCGCGTCCCCGGGGTATTGCACCAGCTCAGAGACGAGCAGAGGTTGATCCTCCGTGTGTGAGTAGGTGTAGCGGTTCAGGCCCGGAATATCGTCATGGGTGAGGACGGCGAAGACGCCGGGCAGATTGCGTGCGGGGGCGGTGTCGATACGCAGGATGCGAGCCGGCGCTTCGGTCGCGTAGAGAAGCGCTCCGGTCAGCATGCCGGGGAAATCGAGGTCGGCAGTGAATTGGGCCTTTCCGGTTGCGATCTCAGTGGCCCCCTTCCGGGCCGCCGGCTTGCCGACGACGGATGTCATTGTGGGGATCTCTCGCCGGCGGCGGCTACCACGGCTTCGATGATGCTGCGGTAGTTGGTGCAGCGACACAGGTTGCCGGCGATGGCTTGCCGCACTTCTTCGGGCGTTGGCTGGGCGTTTTCGCCCAGGAAGGCGTACGTGGTCATCAGCATCCCGGGCGTGCAGAAGCCACACTGGAACGCCCATCTGTCGACGAACTGGCGTTGCAGGGGATGGAGTTCGTCTCCGGATGCGAGGCCTTCGACCGTCGTGATCGCGGCGCCGTCGGCCTGTCCGACGTAGACCAGGCAGGAGTTGACTGCCAGGCCGTCCATGACCACCACGCACGACCCGCAATCGCCCTTGCCGCAGCCCTCCTTGGTGCCGGTCAGCCCAAGATCATCCCGGAGGACGGCCAGCAGAGTCCGCCGGGGGTCGGTCGCCACGGTGCGGGAAGCCCCGTTGATCGTCAGCTCGTAATCAACCACGGCCATCGTCTCCCGTCGACAAGCCGGTGAGCAGGCGACCGACGAGAACTCCGACCATCCGGCGGCGATAGTCGGCGGTTGCTCGAATGTCGTCGATGGGGGAACAGGCCTGGGACGCGACAGCAGCTGCTTCGGCGATGGAATCGACGGTGAGGCCCCGCGAAGCGATGATCGCCTCGGCCTCCTCCGCTCGCAGCGGCGTCGGCGCCACCGCTCCCAGCGCTATCCGGCATGCGGCCACTTCTCCGTCCCCGTCTCGGGTCACTCGGACCGCCACGCTGACGATGGCGATTGCCATCGCCAGCCGGGGCCCCAGCTTGTAGAAGGCCGATTGGGTCGGGGCCGTGGGCCGGGGCAGCACCACCTCGGTGAGAATCTCTCCCGGCTGCAGCACCGTGGTGCCGGGACTCTCGAAGAAGCTCCTCAGCGGCACCTCTGGCTCGCCCTCTCGCCCGGCGATAACAACTGAAGCGTCGTATGCCAGCAGGGGAGGGGCGCTATCGGCAGCCGGCGACCCATTCACCAGGTTGCCGCCGAGGGTTGCTCGGTTGCGGATCGGCGGGCCACCGACCTCGGCTGCGGACTGCGACAACGCCGGGTATTCGGCGGCCAGCGCGTCGGATTGGAGGACATCGGTGAACGTGACAGCGGCGCCCAGTCGAACCCGGTCCGGTTCCACCGTGATCGTGTTCAGCCCAAGACGGCGCAAATCGACGAGGACGGCAGGATCGTGGCGCCCCGCCCGCACCGCGGGCACCAGGTCGGTGCCCCCGGCGATAATCGTTCTTTGCGGGCCGGCGGCCAACAGTGCCAGCGCCTCGGCCAGTGTCTCCGGGGCTACGTAGCCGGAGGCAACCTGGGTGGGGGAGGGGGATTGATCAGCCGAGTGGGACTCCCCAGGCATGAGCCTGCTCCTTCACTTTGTTGTAGGTGGCGAGCCAATCGGAACGGGGTTGGACGGTGATCGGGTCGTAGAGGTCGGCGAACGACGCCCCAACGGGCCGGGTGGCGAGAAGCGGCTCGTATTGGCTGACTGCTTTGCGAACGATGTCGTCGGCCTGGTGCCGGGTGAGTCCGGCCGCGGCCCGGGCGACTTCACCGTTGAACCGGGTTTCCAACCCCGTCACGTGGTCGCGAACCACGCCGGCAGCCGACCGGACACCCAGTGCCCGGGACGCGCCGCTAACGGAGGCGACGGTCGCCATTGCCAAGCTCTCGTAGAGAACGGTTTCGGTACCTGGGCCACCGACCGGGGAGGTCATCAGCTCGGTGAGCAAGTGGGTGTGGCGCGCCAGGGCTTGGATGGCGGCACTGGCGGCTCTCATGATTTCCGGATCGGTGGAGTTGAAATTGAACGGGTGGGTGGGGCAACTGCACCGGCTGGAGGCCAGGTAGACGAGTTGCAGGGCCACCATTCCGGCGGTGATCAGCACGGCGACGCCCTCTGCCGGGCCGGCCATTCCCCCGAGGATCGGGTTGTAGAAGCCGAGCAGCACACCTTGTTGTCGAAGCGAGTGGGCGACCTTGTTGAGGAGCTCACTGCTGATCTTCAGCTCGCCGATCATCGCCACGATGTGCGTGTCGGTGGGCCGGTAGCCGCCCCCACCGATGGCGGATAGGTGTCCCAGGTCGCTCATCGACATCTCGACCGCCATGATCGATACTCCCTGTCGCCCGGCCCGCCTGGCGGCTTCGAAGTCGAGATCGACCTGTTGCCATGAGGAGATGATCTCGAGCGGCGACTTGGACCGGACCTCGCGGCCGAACGTCGTCGCCAGCGTTCCGGGGACGATTGTGTCGATGATCGCTTCCTGGAAGTAGCTCTGCATGATCGGGACGTAGAGCTCTTCGGACAGCGGAGTGCCGATGGGCCCACCGCTGACGAGCGGCGGACTCGAGTCTTCGACACCCCTGTGCTTGAGGACGCGGGAATCGTCGCCCTCGCCGATGGTGATCTGGGACGGGCCCGCCGCCAGCGCGCGGTCGATCTCATTCCGCGTGAAGAGCAGCACCCGGCCGGTATCGGTGTGATAGATGCCGCAGTCGGTCAAGAAGTCGAGCGCCGCTTCCCACACCCGGTCGACCATCGCGTCGTCCTGTTGGATGATGACGTCACGATCCAGCGCAATCTCGTGTTCGGCCACCACACGGCTGATTCCGGCAGCGACGTGCTCGAGGTCGAATGCTCTCTCATCGACGACGGGGCCCTGGTCCGCCCGGTCGAGCACCTCGAGCAGTCCGGTCCAGCGCGCGAAGCCGGTGTCACCAGCTGGTGTAGGTGCCGGAGCCGGTTTACCTGTCATCAGTGTCGGCCTCCGTTATGGCCGCCGCGGTGGCTACAACTGCATGCTAGGCCAAACGACCTAACGGCCGGAGCTCCAGTCCAAACCGCCCCACGTTCTTGAGTACGAGACGGCGGACTGTGCCTGGATCTACGCAAGAGAAGGAAGACCCACCGGCGTCAGCCGACACCGATGAGGGCGATACCGGCGCCCGCGGCCACCAGACCTCCCACCTGCGTTGGTGTCAGTTGCTCTTTGAGTACCAGCCGGGCCAGCA
>JBFISZ010000111.1:0-9032 GCA_041608315.1 Acidimicrobiia bacterium
GCAGCAACTCCCAAAGAACGCCGCAGGCGTTCCCGCCCCCCTCCCGGCCTGACGGAGGGAGACACACAGTGTGTCTCCTCCCCCGTCTCACTGCGCAGCAGGGAGACGATTGGGGGAGGTGGACCCGCCCGAGGAACGAGGGCGGGGACGGAGGGGGCAGCACAGGAACTCCGGACAGCCATAACCGCGGACACCAACCTCACACAACCCTCCCAGGAGTTGACGCAGCAACTCCCAAAGAACGCCGCAGGCGTTCCCGCCCCCCTCCCGGCCCGACGGCCGGACTCCCCCCAAACGTTCCCCGACTCCGTCGTTCAACGGGGGGAGAGACACACAACCCTCCCAGGAGTTGCGCAGCAACTCCCAAGCAACCCGAAGGGTTGCCGGATTCCCCCGTTTGGGGGAGACGGGTTTCGCTCCTGCGGGCGAAGACGCCGGACGGCTTGTCGCAGACCATACGAGTACCGGTACAGATGAATGGAGGGACAACCGCCGATGGAAACCCGACCGACCTACAGGATCTACGACTGGATCGGGCGTCACGCCCGGTCCGTCACCGTGCTCGCTCTGGTGCTGGTGATGGCGCTCGCCGTCGGCGGGTCTTTCGCCGCCGACAACTCCGAACCGAGCTTCGAGCCGGAAGGTGAGATCTTCACCACCGCAGAGCGGGCCGGCGACACATTGCGCTCCGAGTCCAGCATCTCGCAGGCGAGCTTCCTGGTGGAAGCGCCGGGCGGCAATGCATTGTCGCCTGAAGCGATCCGGGAGTGGTACGCCGCTGAAGAGCGGGTTCGCGCCGACGCGGGCCACGCCGGCCATCTCGTGGACAGGTTCGACGCCGACACCGCGTCCTTCACCCCGGGAGTCTTCTCCATCGTCGACCTCATCAACGAGAGCCTCCCCGACGGTATTGACGGCGCCACCGACGCCGAGCTCACGGCCGCCGTTGCCGCCACATTGAGCCCCGACTCCCCAACCGCCGACATTCGATTCTCGCTTTCGGAGTCGACCACAACGACGACGGGCACCGATGGCAGCATCGCCTGGGCGTCCCCGGCCTTCGTTGCTCACGTCACCTACGACAGCAACACCTTCGCCGGCTATCTCGACACCGAGCTGTGGCTGCGCCAGGTTCAAGCCGACGCCCGGTCTGGCGCCGTGTTCACCGATCCGATTGGCATCGCCATCGACGGCGACACCACATTCGAAGAAGCCGCCGAAGGCTCGGCGCCGTTCATCTTCCTCGCCGTTGCCTTGATCGTGGCCTTGATCGCCGTGGTCCATCGCTCCTACTGGTCGGCCGTTGTCGCCACAGTCGGGCTCGGTGCCACCAGCCTCGCCTACTACGGGACCTCTGCCTTCATCGGCCTCAAAATGGGATCGCTGCTGCTGGCCTTCATCGTCCCGATCGCCATGATCGGATTCGGCGTCGACTTCTTCATCCATGGAGTGGGCCGGGTTCGCGAGATGCAAACAGCGGGCATGAACCCGAGTCGGGCCTATCCGGCAGGGATGCGGGCCGTCATCAAGGCGCTGACGCTGGCCGCCACCACATCGGTCGCCGCCTTCTTGGTGAACGTGACGGCCGGCACCGAGAGCATCGCCGAGTTCGGCATCGGCGCCGCCATCTCATTGGCATTCGCCTATCTGATCCTCGGCCAGCTCGCCCCGCGGGTCGTGGTCGGGCTGGAGGAGTTCGCCGGGCGCAACCCGAAGAAGCGCTTCTCCCGTGTGCCGTACGCGATCCTGATGGTGATGATCGCCGTGCTCGGCGGGCTCACCGTGGCGCTGACGGCCGTAATGCCCCTGGCAGGCGCCGGAGCCCTCATCGCCTTCGTCCTGCTGGCCGTTGCCTTTCCGGCATGGGCCACCAGGCGGCGCAACCGGCGCGCCGCCCTCGAGGGCAAGGCAACCCAGCCTGCGCTGCGCGGCGCCGGCCACGGGCTCAAAGCCGCCGGCACGTTGACATGGTTCGTCGCCCGCTGGCGGCGGATCACCCTGCCGGTGGCCGCGGCGGTCGGAGCCGTTGCTCTGGTCACCGCGCTCGGCGTGCACTCGGGCTTCGAGATCAACGACTTTCTCTCCTCCGACACCGACTTCGTTCAGTCGATCGAGCGGACGTCGGCCCACTTCCCGTCGAACGGCGAGGGCAGCAGCTTCATATTCGTCGAGGGGGACCTCACCAACCCGGAGGCTCTCGCAGCGCTCGACGACACCGTGGCCGCCCTCGACCGGTCACCTGCCGAGTTCGGCCGCAATTCGGTGGGCGATCTCATCGTGTACACGCATGCCGGCGACTATGTCCGAATGACGATGGCCTCACCGGATGCCGTCGCTGCAATCGAAGCGAGGGGCGCCAGGCTGATTGATCGTGACGGCAACGGGATCCCCGATACGGCCGCCGGCGTCCGCGCCATCTACGACTACGTAGCCGTCAACGGCGTCCCCGCCCCTGACGGCGGCATCGCCGTTACCGCCCAGGATGTTCCCGGAATGCTCGCCGACGACGGCGCGGCCGGCCAGGCCACCGCGATCATCATTCAGGTGGGCAGCTTCACGGACGCTGCGGTAATCGTCCCTGTGTGGGACACGCTCGAGACCGAGGCCCTCGCCCTGGAACAGGCGGCACCGGGGCTGACCGCATCCGTGTCCGGAGACGTGCTCACGCAGTACGAAGGCATGGGCGCGTTCACCAGCTCGATGCTGACTTCGCTGCCGCTGGCGATGCTGATCACGTTGCTGATCGCGGCAGTCATTCTGCGGTCGGTGCGCTTCGCCATCGTGTCCGTCATCCCGATCGGCTTCGTCGTCGCCGGGATCTACGCCTTCATGGCGGTGGCCGGATTCACGGTGAACGTGGTGACGGCGACCATCGCCGCCATAGCCGTTGGCGTCGGCATCGACTTCTCGACGCACTTCACGGCTCGGTTCCGTGAGGAGCTCGAGCTAGGTGGCGACCCGCTCGAGGCGATCCGGCGAGCCGGGACCGGGACCGGGGGGGCGCTGGTGCTGTCCGCCCTCACCTCGGTGCTCGGATTCGCTGTGATGGCAACCGCCCCGACCCCGATGTTCTCCACGTTCGGGTTGCTGACCGCGGTGATGATCGCCCTGGCGTTGGCGGCGTCGCTGCTCGTGCTGCCAAGCTTGCTGGTGATGGCAGCCCCGAAGCCGACCCGGAGCGAGGAGATGCCGGCCGCTTCGCCGGCTGAGCAACACGAACTGGTTCCCGTCTGATGGCATTCTTCCGACCGATATTCCAGGCCCGGACCTACCGCCATGCCGTCTACCTGGCGCTGGCGTTCCCGCTGGGACTGGCATATTTCGTCTTCCTGGTCACCGGAATATCGGTCGGATTCGGCCTCCTCGTCGTCTGGGTGGGGCTCCCGATCCTGCTCGCAATGATCCTGGCCTGGCGGGGCATCGGCACGTTCGAGCGAGGGCTCCACCGCGGCCTGCTCGACATCGATATCCCGGAACCAACGGTGAGGTTCCTCGGCGAAGGAACGCTGTGGCAGCGTATCAAGGGCATCCTCGCCGACGGCGGCACCTGGCGGATGCTGGTATGGCTCTTCCTGCGGTTCCCCCTCGGTGTCTTCACATTCACGGTGCTGGTGTCGATTACGGCGATCGTGGCGGTTCTCGTGGCGGCTCCGGTACTGATACCGCTGGCCGACAACATGAACGTCGATGTGCGCGTCGGCTCGATCATGATCGACAACTGGCGGCCCCAGGCCATCGACGCCTGGTGGATGGTGCCGCTCGGACTGGTGCTGCTGATCATCGAGATGCACGTGATCAACGGCCTCGCCTGGGTCCACGGCGTCGTCGGCAGGGCCTTGCTGGGTTCCTCGGCGCGCGAGCGTGAGGTCGTACTGGAAACGCGGGCCACCGAGCTGGAGCAGCGCACCAAGCTCGCTCACGAGCTTCACGACAGCATCGGGCATGCCGTGACGCTGATGGTCGTCCAGGCCGGCGCAGGCCGCAAGGTCTTCGACAGCGACCCGGATTTCGTCCGCGAGTCCCTGGAGATCATCGAGCAAACAGGCCGAACGTCGCTCGGCGAGCTCGACCGGGTGCTCGGCATCCTCCGTGACGATGGGGCCGGCGCCGTCGCACCCCCGGTTCCCGACCTGGGGCACCTCGACGAGCTCATCGCCGGAGTGCAGGAAGCCGATATCCCGGTGGCCCTCACGGTCACCGGCGACCTGGGCGCGGTGCCCCGAGACGTGCAGGGTACGGCGTACCGCGTCGTCCAGGAGGCGCTGACCAACGTGATGCGGCACGCCGGCACCGCTACCGCGGTGAAAGTGCGGGCGCTGGGAGATGCACTCGACATCGAGGTGGTGAACGACCCTCCCGAGGTGCCCCCACCGCCTCGTACCGGTGTCGGCCGCGGCGTCAGCGGCATGCGGGATCGGGTCGCCGCGTTCGGCGGAATCTCCGAAATCGGCCCCACTCTGGATGGCGGATACCGCGTTTATGTACGCTTACCTATGTAGTGACAATCCGCCTCCTGATCGTTGACGACGACGCCCTGGTGCGGGCCGGGTTGCGCGCCGTGCTCGGGAGCGAGGCCGACATCGAGGTGGTCGGCGAGGCCGGCAACGGCAAGGAGGCGATTGAACAAGCCGCCGAGCTCGATCCGGACCTGGTTCTGATGGACATCCGGATGCCGGAGATGGACGGCCTGGAGGCCACCCACTCGATCGCCGGGAACGGGGGGCCCCGGGTCCTGATCCTGACCACCTTCGAGCTGGACGAGTACGTCTACGAGGCTATGCGCGTCGGCGCCTCAGGATTCATGCTGAAACGCAGCTCGCCGGAGGATCTGGTCACTGCGGTGCGGATCGCCGTCTCCGGCGACTCCCTGGTGCTGCCCGAGGCGATGCGCCGCATGGTGGAGCAGTACGCGGAGAGCGGTGCCCAAGCGGCTCGAATCCGCAAGGACATCGCCCGCCTCACCTCGCGGGAGCAGGACGTGCTCCAGCTCGTGGCGCAGGGACTGTCGAACGTCGAGATCGCCGACCAGCTGTTCGTCAGCCGGGAGACGGTGAAGTCTCACGTGACGTCGATCCTCATGAAGCTCGATGTCCGCGATCGGACCCAGGCGGTGATCGCCGCCTATGAGTCCGGTTTCGTGCAGGCCGGCCCCGGATAGTCGCGCTCGGGAGAGGGCGGCGACGACGGTACCATCCCCGATATGGCGAACCCGGAGCACGCCGAGGTCTTTTCACGCGGGGTCGACGCCTGGAACGAGTGGCGGTCGAGCAACCCGGCGACCCGGCCGGACCTCTCCGGGGCCGACCTGACCGATCTCAATATGCGGGCAGTTGACCTGTCCGGGGCACTTCTCGAGAAGACGGACTTCAGCCGCTCATTCCTGGGAGAAATCGACCTCCGGGGGGCCGACTGCCGAGAGGCGGTGTTTCGAGACTCGAGTCTGGTGAACGGAGTCGGTGTGGGAGCGGATTTCGGCGGCGCGACCCTGGAGTCGGCTTTCCTGGCCTCCGGCAACTGGGGGCGGGCCACGTTCGACAACGCCGGGGCGATCGGGATCAGCTTCCAGCAAGCGAACCTGGAGGGGGCCTCCTTGAGGAACTTCTTCACTCACGGCGCCGACTTCTTCGGCGCCGCCGCCCGCGATTGTGACATGACGGGCTCGTACCTGGTTTCATCTCGTGTGGCCGAAGCCGACTTCTCCCGCGCCATTCTCCAGAACTCGGAATTGGAGAACAACGACTTCGCCCGCACGAATCTCTCCGATGCGGTCATGGTCAATACCAAGCTCCGGGGAGCGAACTTCACCGAAGCCAAGCTGACCAATGCCGATTTGCATGGCTCGGACTTGTCCAACGCCACGTTCGTCCGCACCGACATGCTCGGCGCAGACCTGACGGGATGTCGCATCTACGGTGTGGCTTCCTGGGACCTGCAACTGGACGGAACGACCAGGCAGACCGGCATGATCATCACTCCTCCGGAAAATGCCGAGCTGTCGGTTGACGACATCGAAGTCGCCCAGTTCATCTATCTCCTGCTCAACAACCGGAAGATCCAAAACGTGATCAACACTGTGGGAGAGAAAGGTGTGTTGGTCCTGGGAAGGTTCACAGAGCGCAAGCAGGTGCTCGAGGCGATCCGTCGACTATTGCACGAGCACGGCTATTTGCCGATCGTCTTCGATTTCGAGAAGCCGACGGACCGCGACTTCACCGAGACGGTCAGGACCCTCGCCGGCATGAGCCGGTTCATCGTTGCCGAGATCACCCACCCGCGGTCGGTCCCGTTGGAGTCACAAGCGGTGATCCCGGACTACATGATCCCTTTTGTCCCGCTCATCGAGCATGGCGAGAGGCCGTTCTCGATGTTCCGTGACTTGTGGCAGAAGCACCGGGACTGGGTGCTGGATCCTCTCACCTACAACTCGATCGAACAGTTGACCGACTCCTTCGACAAGGCTGTGATTCAACCCGCCAATGAGAGGCTGTTGATCCTGCGGAAACGCAAAGCCGAGGAACTGGTGATCCGCGACATCAGCGATTACGGATAGGTCCCATCGACCGCATCACCGACGATGGGGATCCGAGTCCCCGGAGTGGAGTTGGTCGGCGACAGTCCGGGTGATCGCAACGCTAAGTTCCCTTGCGAGAGCCGGCACAAGGAGCACCGATGTCCGATCAGCCATGGCACAAGACCGTTTGCATCCTGTGTGAGAGCAATTGCGGGGTCGAGGTCAGGCTCGAAGGGCGCCGGCTGGGGCGTATCCGCGGTGACAAGGAGCACAAAGCTTCGCAGGGCTACACCTGCGAGAAGGCGCTGCGGCTGGACCACTATCAGAACGGGCGCCATCGGATCACGTCGCCGCTGCGGCGCCGGGATGACGCCACGTACGAGGAGATCGACTGGGACACCGCCATCGCCGCGACCGCGGCCCGTCTCAAGGCGGTGCAGGAGCAACACGGCGGCGAGACGATCTTCTACTACGGCGGGGGCGGGCAGGGCAACCACCTCGGTGGCCTCTACGCGGCGGCGACCCGGGCCGCCGTCGGCTCCCGCTACCGCTCCAACGCCCTGGCCCAGGAGAAGACCGGTGAGTTCTGGGTGAACGCCCATATCGGCGTCTCCACCCGGGGCGACTTCGCCAACAGTGAAGTGGCGGTCTTCATCGGCAAGAACCCGTGGCAGTCCCATGGCCTCCCCCACGCCCGGCGCACTCTCAAGGAGATCGCCAACGACCCGGAGCGCTCAATCATCGTCGTCGATCCGCGGCGCACCGAGACGGCCGACCTCGCCGACATCCACCTCCAGGTGAAGCCCGGCACCGACGTCTACCTGCTGGCGGCGCTGGTGAAATCGATGCTCGACGAGAATCTCATCGACAGCCGCTTCATCGCCGAGAAGGTCAACGGGTTCAATGAGATGGCGGCCGGATTCAGCGGTGTCGACATCGCGCGCTACGCGGCGAACTGCGGGGTCGACATCGAACTGATCCGGCGGGCCGCCCGACGGATCGCCGGCGCCTCGTCGGTGGCGACCTTCGAGGATCTCGGTGTGCAGATGGCGCCGCACTCGACCCTCAACTCCTACCTCAACAAACTGCTGTGGGTGCTCACCGGCAACTTCGCCAAAGCCGGCGCCATGGTCTCGCCGGTCCAGTTGATGCCGTTTGGGATCGCCAAGGCCGGTTCCCAGAAACTGTCGCCGGTGGCCGGTGCTCCGGTCATCGCCGGCATGGTGCCGTGCAACGTGATCCCGTCCGAAATACTGAGCGACTCTCCGGTTGCCTACAAGGCGATGATCATCGAGGCGGCGAACCCGCTGCATTCGCTTGCCGACAGCCCGAAGTGGCGCGAGGCGATGCGGGCGCTCGAGTTCTCGGTAGTGATCGACGTCGCCATGACGGAGACCGCCCGCCACGCCGACATCGTGCTCCCGGCTTCGTCGCAATACGAGAAGTGGGAAGCGACCTTCTTCAACTTCGAGGTCCCCGACAACGTATTCACCCTACGCAAGCCGATCCTCGAGCCGCTGCCCGGCACCCTCGCCGAGCCCGAGGTCCACTACCGGCTCTGCGAGGCGCTGGGCGTGCTCGACGGCGGGATGCTCGCCAAGCTGCGGGCCGCGGCCGAGCGCAGCCGGCTCGAATTCGCCGCCGAGTTCTACGAGCTGACGAGTGGCGATCCTGTGCTCGGGCGGCTCGCTCCGGTGATCCTCTACGCCACCCTCGGCCCGACCTTGCCCGGCGATGCGGCCCAGGCTGCGGTGATGTGGGGCCTGTGCCATCAGGCGGCGATGCGCGACCCGGTATCGATCCGGGCGGCCGGCATCGAGGGCGAGGGGCCGATGCTCGGGGAGAACCTGTTCGACTTGGTGTTGTCGTCGCGCACGGGGGTGGCGTTCTCCCATTCGGCGGCAGAGGAATCCTGGTCGCGGGTCACCACCATGGACGGCAGGCTCAACGTCAACATCCCGGAGATGCTCGACCTGCTGGCCGCGGTGCCGCCGGCGCCGGTGACTTACACGTCGGCGGAGTTCCCGTTTGTGCTCGCCGCCGGCGAACGGCGCTCATTCACTGCCAACACGATCTTCCGCGACCCGGAATGGCGCAAGAAGGATCGGGAAGGCGCGCTGCGCATCAGCGCCGCCGATGCGTCGGATCTCGGGGTGGAAGACGGCAGTTTGGTGCGGGTGACCACGGCCGGCGGCTCGCTCACTACGGTGGTCGAGGTGAGCGACACCGTGCGGGCGGGGCACGTGACCCTGCCCAACGGGTACGGCGTCGACTACCCGTCTGATTCTGGTGGGGATGAAGTGACGGGGGCGCCGCCGAACGAACTCACGTCCATCGGTCACGAAGACCCCTTCGCCGGCACTCCCTGGCACAAACACGTCCCGGCCCGCGTCGAGGCGGTGTAGCGCCGGGGCGCCGTTTCGGCCGAGCGCGCCCACGAGCTGCGTCGCTGCTAGCGAAGGCAGGAAGGCGAACCGCCCCGCGGCATCGGTGTCTCCTCCCCCGTCGGACGCCGCCAGGC
>JBFISZ010000112.1:0-8920 GCA_041608315.1 Acidimicrobiia bacterium
GCCGTCGGAGAGGATTCAGGCCCTGCTGCTCAAGCTGAGCCCGGCCGGGCGCCTGTCCGCCACCGTCGGGGTCACCGTGCACAACGCGTCGAGCGCCGGCGACGCCACCAACTCATATCTGCCGGCGATTCCAATTGTCGACCGCGGGTACCTCATCGACCGGCTGATTCCCGGCGTCGATGTTGCCGCCGACATACGCGGCCATCCCCCCGCCGCGTTGCGTCGCTCGTTGATCAGGTGGACCTGGCCCGTGGGGCTCGGGGCACTCGCCGTCTGGGCCGGGGTGCGCATGGCGTCGGCCGGCCTTCTGCTGCTCGCCCTGATCCCGGCCGCCGCCCTCGGCGCCCGAGCCTGGCGGGTCCTCGGCCACGGCGAGACGCGAGACGTCGTCGTCGCCCGCCGCGGTGCCGTCCGGGACCACACGGCAGTGATCCGCAAGGCCAGGGTGCAGAGCGTGTCGGTGGCCGCCAATTGGTTCCAACGCCGCCACAACCTGGCCACACTGCGAATCCACGTGGCCCAACCTCTCGGCGCCGTTTCGATCCGCGACATGGACGCCACGGACGCCGCCGAGCTGGCGGCTCGTCTGGCCCAGCAGGGTCGAGAGATGCCTAACGAATGGCCAGGATCGACCGGCAGGCGTGGTGGGCGACCCGCGGGGTGACCGAGCCCATCAAGAATCTCTCGATGGCGCCCTTGCCCTTGTGGCCGAGGACGATGAGGTCGGCGGCGAACTCGGCGCCCGCAGCGAGGATGGCATCACTGACATCACCGGCCTCGAGGAGGGCCGTAGTCACACTCCCGCCGCCGCGGCGGACCCGATCGGCGGCCGCCTCCAGCTCCGCCTTCTCGGTCTCCGTCTTTCGCCGCCAGATCCAATCCAGCTCCTGGCGGATGTCCTGGCGGAACAGGCGCACCATGGGGAGGACGGTCAAGATCTGGATCGAAGCGGCGTCATCCAGGTCGAGAGATGCGCAGAAGTCAACGGCGGCGTCTGCCGGCTTCGACCCGTCGTAGCAGACCAGGAGGCGCCACGGATGGCCCGGCGCCGGAGGCTCCGGATGGTTCCCGGCGCACCCCTCTTCGGGTTTACGAACGACCAACACCGAGTGCTCGGCCGACTGCAGTACCTGGTTCGAGACGCTGCCGAGGAGGAACCGTTTGAAGCCGGTCAGGCCGTGCGAACCGACGACTATCAGGTCTGCCTGGTCTTCCTCGGCAGCGGCCACGATCTCGGCGGCGGCATGGCCGCTGCGGATCTCCGTCGCAACGCCCCATCCGGCCTGTTCGAGCAAAGCGGCTTCCGATCTCAGGAGCTGTTCGACTTCCCTGCGGGTGCCGTCCCTCGATACTTCGTATTCGTTCTTCTGCTGCGGGGGCAACGCCTCGATCTCCCGATCGTGCAAGACGTTCCCGATCACCGAGATGATCTTGACTTCGGTACCCGAGGGAAATGGGAAGTGGGCTGCGAACTGCACCGCCGCCGCGGCGGTGTCCGAACCGTCCGTTGCGAGCAGGACCTTCATCGCCCGCGCCGCCTTCTCACACCGGTCCCCCGACGTTCAGCGCGTACTGCAGCGTCACGTACACAGCGTACACAGAAAGCAACCAGACCCCCTGCCAGCGCCGAAACGCTTCATCTGCCATGGATATGAACACTCGGAAGGAGATCAGGATGATGAGCATCGCGGGGAAGTGGAAGAAGTAGAAGTTGTCGGGGATGGCCAGCGGGGCCGCCACCGCGGCCGCTCCGATCACGAAGAGGACGTTGAGCACGTCCGCCCCGACGATGTTGCCAACCGTGATCTCCGGGTGACCCTTGCGGATGGCTGCGATGGCCGTCATCAGCTCCGGCAGCGATGTTCCGAAGGCGACGAGCGTTGCCGCGATGACATCATCGGGGACCCCGGCGCGGACCGCGATCTCCGAAGCGCTCGGAACCAAGACTCGGGCCCCGACCACGACCAGGGCCAGGCCGCCGACGATCATCGACCACGCCTGCGGCAAGCCCATCGGCACTACCTCGGCCACCTCGTCCTCAAAGGTGAGCTCCCCACCCTGCTGCGCCCACCGGTAGGTGATGTAGAGATACCCGGCTAGCAGGACCAGGAAGAACAGCCCGACCCAGCGGCCCAGTATCGGTTCCTCGCCCCCCGTGGCCCTGACCAATGCGATCACGGCGATGGCGACCAGCAACGTTGCCGAGCCCACCTGGACCCATCCGGTGCGGTTGAGGATGAACCGGTTGACCGGTACGGCCACGAGCACGCACGTCAGCCCGAAGATCAACCCGGTGTCGGCGATGATCGAACCGACGCCGTTGCCCAGCGCCAACCCCGGGTTGCCGAGAAACGCGGCCATCACGGAGACAAACGCCTCCGGGAGGGTGGTGCCCAGGGAGACGACGGTGGCGCCGATGACGATCTTCGGAAGCCCGGTGCGCTCAGCGAGGTCGACAACCCCGTCGATCATCCAGTCGGCGCCCTTGGAAAGCAACACGACCGCCGCGACGATGATCAGCAGGAGCACCAGGACGGGCATGTCCGCCACGAAATCCTGGAGCACCTCCTCGTCGGCGATCCATTTGATGATGCCGTTGTCCACCTGGTCACTCCCTGATCCGGCGGGTTGGCGCGGCGGCTGCGATGGTACCCGGCTCGGCCCGGCCCTCCGCCACGCCCCGTCCCCGTTGCGGGCAACTAGCCTGGCGACCTAATGGCAAGCGGCAGCCGCGAACATGCGCGCATCCATCAGACGTGGATCAACTCGGATCGTCGCGTTCCCACGCGGTTCGTGCGTCCTTTCGTGCGGTTCACCGAGATCTCCGCCTCCTCCGGCATCGTCTTGCTGGCGGCCGCCGTCGTGGCGCTGTTTTGGGCGAACGGGCCGTTCGGCGAGACCTACCAGACCTTCTGGGACACCCATGTCGAGCTGAGCATCGGCGCCTTCCACTTCAACGAGAGCCTCAAACACGTCGTCAACGACGGGTTGATGGCGATCTTCTTCTTCGTCGTCGGGCTCGAGATCAAGCGAGAGCTGGTGGTGGGGGACCTCAAGGACCGCAAGCAGGCGGCCTTGCCGGCGATCGCCGCCCTCGGCGGTATGGTCGTGCCGGCGCTGATCTTCATCTCATTCGTAGCGGGGACGGGCGGCGAAGCCACCCGGGGCTGGGGCATCCCGATGGCCACCGACATCGCCTTCTCCATCGGCGTGATATCGCTGCTCGGGGCCCGGGTTTCAACCGGCGCCAAGTTGTTCCTGCTGGCGCTGGCCATCGCAGATGACATCGGGGCGATTGCGGTCATCGCCATCTTCTACACGGACGATCTGTCGATCGGGTTCCTCGCTGCCGCCATCGGTGCGCTTTGGCTCGTCTACATCGCCCAGCGGGTCGGGATCAGAGCCACCGGCTTCTACTGGGTCATCGGGATCGTCGTCTGGTTCTTGGTGTTCGAATCCGGCGTCCACGCCACGCTGGCCGGCGTGGCGCTCGGATTCCTGACGCCGGTCAACGCCTGGTACAGCGACGACGAGTACTTCCAGCGAGCCCGCTGGATTCTCGACCGCTACGACATGGAGTCGGCGACGCCACAGCAACGAGAACGCGTCGACTCGAGCGCGCTGACGCTGGCTTCGGTAGCGCGCGAGTCGGTGGCGCCGCTCGATCGGCTCGAGACGGCACTCCACCCCTGGTCGGCTTTCGTGGTGATCCCGATCTTCGCGCTGGCCAACGCCGGAGTGCGGGTCGTCGACATGGACTTCCTCGCCGCCGCCACCAGCCCGGTGGCCCTCGGCGTGGGTCTCGGGCTCCTCGTGGGCAAGATCGCCGGCATCACTCTGGCCACGTGGATCGCGGTGGTCACCGGGGTCGGCAAGCTGCCCAAACGCACCACGTGGCGCGATATGTTCGGCCTCGCCGCCCTCGCCGGGATCGGTTTCACGGTGTCACTGTTCATCACGGAGCTGGCGTTCTCGACCGAGACCCTGATCGACGAAGCCAAGATCGGCATCTTCATCGGCTCCGGTCTCGCCGGCATCGTCGGCTACACATTCTTGCGCATGGCCAAGACCCCGGCAGAGCGGATCGAGGAGGGGCGCGAGCTCCTTGGCATCGAACAGCCGGCGGGCACCTCAGGGTCGCACCCGACCTCGTGAGCGCTCGCCGCGGCGACCTCGCCCGGCACAATCGGCGTCATTGAGCCGATAGCGCCCGGCTCGATCGGTGCTCCGCCGGGGCCTGCGCCAGCGGCGGACCGTCAGGCGGTGGCCGAGGTGCCCGCAGGCGGCGCCGCGGGAACAGCCGGCCCCCTCCCCCGGTTACACGTCGGGAACTCGCAACGATTGTGGAGGCCCCGTGTCGTCACCGACCGGACCCAATCCGATCACTGCCGCCTGGTCGATGCTGGCGGCGCGCCGGGTGCGCCGGCCGTATCCCGCCGCCGGTGGGCGCGGCGACGTGGATCACTCGGTCCTCGGTGAGGTGCTCACGGCCCTGCGGCAAGCCGGCGCCGCGGCGCTCCCGGATCACCGCGCCACACTGGCGACCTATCGCGACGAGTTGCAGGCGATCGACCCGGATTCGTTGTCGTCGAAGGCAGCCCTCGCCTACTGGATCAACCTCTACAACGCCGGCGCCCTCGACCTCGCCGCCGAAGCGAGCACGGGCGGCGCGGCGACGGTGCTGCGCATCCCGGGCGGGTTTCGCCGGGCCTGGGCCCACGTCGCCGGCGAGCCGCTGTCGCTCGATGCGATCGAGCACGGCAAGATCCGCAGATTCAAGGATCCCCGAATCCACGGCGGTCTCGTTTGCGGATCAGCCTCTTGCCCCACATTGCGCTACGAACCGTTCACAGGAGACGGGCTCGACCACCAGCTCGACGACCAGATGCGGTCATTCCTCGCCGGGGGTGGCGCCGTCCGTGATGAGGCTGCCGGCCTCCTCTACCTGTCCCGGATCTTCCTCTGGTTCGGCGGCGATTTCACTCGACCGCGTCGGATGCCGACACTGCTCCCCGCCCGCAAGGCTGCGGTGGCGGACGCCCTGGCCACCTGGCTCGACCCCGAGACGGAAGCCTGGCGCTTGACCGGGGGGCCGTCCATCAGGTTTCAGCCGTACGACTGGTCGCTGGCCTGCGCGGTGCGCTGAGGCGTCGGCCGCCGAGATGCCGCGGACTGGATCGCCGGCAGGCTTCTAGAGCGTGGCCGCCCGGCGCCGCGCCGCAAAGACGAAGGCGCCGATGGCGATGATGGCGACCGCCATGTCGTAGGGAAGCACGTAAGTCCACAGCGCCCCACCATCGAGGCGCCACCTGCCCTGGGGGCTGAAGCCGACGGCGTCGAGGTAACGCGCAATCGATGCGACGCAAATCACCCCGACTGTCGCCCCCGCCACGAGTGCCGCCCGGCGCCCCCGGAGCCAGTAGACGGCGACCATGACGGTGGCAACCGCCCAGGCGATGTCCAGGGCCGACAGCAACTGCAGGAACTGGGCCGACGGTTGAAAGCGCAACGCCGCCGCCGACGCCAGCGTCACCAATCCCACCACCCCGGTGACGATGATGATCGCTCCGAGACCCGTTGCCATCACCCGGCGCAGCGGGCTCAAACCCATGTCCGCGAACCAGAGCGTGTCGGTCAACGGGAGTAACCGGGCAGTCAGGATCAGGCCGAAAAGGACCAGCAGCACGAGGTGGCCGCCGAAGCGATAGCCGATTCTGAGCGACGCGGGCACCAGGAGCCCGAGGGCGGCGACGCCGAGCCCGTCGAGGAGGTAGGGAAAGGCCTCATAGGCGGCCGTCTCCAAAGAGGCGGCACGCACCGGCTTCTGTTGCCCTGACGTTCCCACGGCCCCAAGCTACTACCCCGGCGGCGCTCGGCTCTGGGTTGCCCGCCGGTTCGGTGCCGGCGGCCGGCCGGAGGTCTCCCTAGAAATCGGTGAAGCGCAGTTATGGTTGGCCCCATGAGCGCGGACCAGCAGGAACGGAAGGCGCGGCGGGCGTCCACCGAGACGTCGGCCTTCGGAGCCGGGCGCCGGGAGAACCACGACGCCACCGAGTTCTACCGGCGGTTTCCCGCCCCTCAGGTGTCCGACAGCGACACCCTCAGCGAACCGTTCGAGCTGCCCGATCCGCCCTGCATCGTCGGCGACTCACGTTCGATGGTCGAGCTTCCCGACAACAGCGTCGCCCTGGTCGTGACGTCACCGCCGTACTTCGTCGGCAAGGAGTACGAGCAGGCGGTCGCCGGCAACGGAGCGGTGGGCGAGGTTCCCGCCACCTATATCGAGTACCTCGAGATGCTGCGGGATGTCTTCACCGAGTGCCGCCGCGTCCTCGAGCCGGGCGGCCGCATCGCCGTCAACGTCGCCAACCTCGGCCGCAAGCCGTATCGGAGCCTGTCGAGCGACGTCATCCGCATCCTCCAAGACGATCTCGGGATGCTGCTGCGCGGCGAGATCATCTGGCAGAAGGCCGAGGGCGCCACCGGCTCGGTGGCCTGGGGCTCCTTTCGCAGTGCCGCCAACCCGGTGCTGCGTGACCTGACCGAGCGAGTCGTCGTCGCCTCCAAGGGCCGCTTCGATCGGGCGCTCAGCGCCAAGCAGCGAGAAGTGGCGGGGCGGCCCTACCAGAGCAGGATCAGCACCGACGAGTTCATGGAGGCGACCCTCGACGTGTGGCGCATCGACTCCGAGAGCGCCCGCCGGGTCCAGCATCCGGCACCGTTCCCGGTTGAGCTGCCGCGACGCCTCATCGACCTCTACACCTACGAGGGCGACATCGTGCTCGATCCGTTCCTCGGCGCCGGGGCCACTCTCATCGCCGCCGAACGCGCCGGCCGCCGCGGCATCGGCTACGACCTCGACCCCGATTACATCGAGATCGCCCAGCGTCGCCTCGAAGCCGAACGGGCTAAACCCCGGGTGCGGGGTCCCGCCGGGCCCGGCGAACCGCTCACTTTCGACATCCCCGAACATCCCGACGAGCGCATCGAGCACTTCCAGCAAAGGGCTACCTCGGAGGGCAAGAAGGCCCAGGACCTGGCGCGCCAAGTGCTCGAGTCGTGCGGCTTCGAGATCGTCGCCGAGAACCACAAGATCGCCAAGACGGGAGTGCAGTTCAACTTCCTGGTCGAAGACGCCGCCGGCGAGCATGTGTACTACGTCGACGTTTCCGGAGCGTTCACGACGGTGCGCCCCGGCCTGATGCGCACCGACACGCTGTGGAAGACGCTCGGACGGGCCAACGTGTTGATGGCGAGGGCCAACTCCGCCACCGACGCCGATCATCCCCGCCTGCTGGTCCTCACCTCGAACCTGCCCCGCCCCGGCAGTCCCGGCGACCGGGCACTGCGCGCCGTCGGGGCGTGGAACGTCTTCGACGCCATCGAGCTGTTCGACGACCCCGGCGTCGCCCGGCTCCAGAACTACGCTGCCGGAGTCACCGCCCCGCTCCCCGGCTTCTGGACCGAAGCCGATATCGAGCAGTATGAGGACTTCACAGCCCGGTGACGGACGGCCCCCTTCTCCCTCTGAAGACCTCGTGTCCGGGAGCCGGGCTAGCCGACGAGTTTCCTAATGCGCAGGCGGTCTTCCGGGTCGAGGTCTGCGTCGACCTGACGCCACGCCAGCCCGGCATTGAATGCGGTGATGAACTGAGCTGTGCCAGGGTCACCGGCCGCCTGAGGCTCGTTGAGCGCCTGGGAGAACCACACCGCAACCTGCTGCCATTTCCACATGCGATGCCGGCGGCGGAAGTGCGTTGCCGGCGCCGGAAATCCACCGGGTCCGCGTTCCCCGCTGGCAAGGAGGCGGACACTCTCTCGGGTGCGGCCGGTGCGCTCGGCGATCTCGGCCATCGATACCAGGTCGTCCGGGTCCAGGTGCACCACGCGCGCCCCCGGCACAGCCGACTCGATAGCCTCGGCGGCAGCCGCTACCGCACTGGGCAGCGACTCTGCTTCCCGATCAAAATCCAGGTACTGGACGCCGCCAACGCGCCCCACCGTCGCGTCGTCACATCCTGCAGTGAACAACGCCTCAACACTGGCGTCATCCTGGAGATCGGCTCCTTCCACGATCAGTGTGAACTCGTATGTCATGACTCATCTTCCTCAGCATGGGGACATCTCTGTACGGCCCGTCTCAGCTGGTTGGCTTGGTTTCCGGCGTTACGAGGTGTCGACCAGATCGAGACCTGGCATCCCTCCCGCGATGCCTCCGGACACCGCATCACGCCCCACCGATGGCCGGAGTCTGTTGCCGCAACACGCCAACCGACGCCTTCGGCGGCCGCCAGCGCTTCTTCGATCTCCTTCTTCGGATGACGCCGTCGCGGCATGTTGACAACGTACAACAGGTGTTGTGAATTGTCAACATCGCTGGGGACAGCAGGAGCGTCGCGGGAAGGACAGTAGGGAGGGTCGGAGTCAAGCGAAGTGGTCGAGGAACTCCACAGGCACTCAACCACCTACCATGAGAGTGATACCCACGGCCATGGCGAAAGCAGCCACAAACGGCCGGGCAAACAGTCGCCGTCTAGCCCGAACCATTGGAACTCACCAATCCCTACGGCAATTCCGCGGCCTTGTACGAACCCAGCACCTTGAGCTCCGCCAGGGTCGCCGGCGGCGGATCGATCACGGCCGCCAGCCCGGCGGGACCGGGCGGGTGCACCAGGTCGACGAAGAATCGATAGGACCATGCCTCGCTCGCCGGCCGCGACTCGATCCGGGTGAGGTTGGCCCCGCGCAGCCCCAGCTCGGTGAGGGCCAGCGCCAGCGCCCCCGGGCGGTGCGCCGTCATGAACAGGATCGTGGTCTTGTCGTCGGCGGCGTCGACCTGGGCCTCCCCCGGGGCCAGCACGACGAACCGGGTCGTATTGTGGTCACGGTCCATCACACCCTCTTCGAGGACCACGAGGCC
>JBFISZ010000113.1:0-8849 GCA_041608315.1 Acidimicrobiia bacterium
AAGGAGTTGACCCATGCCCGAGACGCCCCTCCCCGAACCCGGTACCTGGCACCTGGATCCCGCCCACACTTCGATTGAGTTCGTGGCTCGCCATCTGATGGTGACCAAGGTGCGTGGCGGCTTCGGCAGCTTCACCGGCACCATCGAGATCGCCGAGAACCCGACCGATTCCAGCGTTCACATCGAGGTCGACATGGCGAGCGTCGTCACCGGCAATGCCGACCGCGACGGCCACCTCAAGTCGGCCGACTTCTTCGACGTGGAGAATCATCCGAAGATGACATTCATCAGCAACTCGATCGTCGAGAAGGGTGACGGGTACCAGGTGACCGGCGACCTCACCGTCAAGGGCGTCACCAATCCGCTGACGCTCGACCTCGAGTACCTCGGAGTGATGACCGACCCGTGGGGCAACGCCAAAGCGGCGTTCGCAGGCTCCGGTGAGGTCAACCGTGAAGAATGGGGACTCACCTGGAATGCCCCCCTCGAGACGGGCGGCGTCCTCGTCTCCAAGACGGCCAAGATCGAGATAGAGGCTCAGGCCGCAATGGCGGGCTGAGCCGAGCGGCACCCGACCCGCCAGAGGGCCCCCGGGTGACCCGGGGGCCCTCTTGGGAAGGAAGCCGGAGCTTGCCTCGTCGGGTCGTGTGGCTAAACCGTCGCCGGCTCGGGCTTCTCAGCGGCGCCCAGCATCACCAGCCGTTCGTCGCTGCGTCCCCGGCTGACCCAGATCATGCCGGCACCGGCAATGATCGAAACGATGCCGACCCCGGCGAACAAGCCGGCCAGCGCCAGGCCGAGCTGCAGGGCGGAGTGCGTCACGGTGCCGACACCGAGCTCGGCAAACAGCCCGTGTACGGTGCCCGACCATGCCTGACCCCGCGCCCGACCGTCGAGCGGGTGCATCCGATCGAACTGGGTCCAGTAGCGGCCGTCGACCGGAACCTCATGAGCGCCGGCCTCGTAGGTCAATCCGTTGTACTCGGCCCTCTCGGCCAAGGTCACGGTCTGCGTCCCATGGAGGACGTGGTACCCAACCGTGGCCATCTGGTACATGTACTCGCTCGCCGTGTTGACCAGCGGATCGTTCGGGTCGAGATCAGCGGCGACTACCGGGTAGCCCCACTCCTCGGTCAGCAGCTTCATGATCGCCTGCGCGCCTTCGACCGTGCCGCGGTCGACCAGCTGGCCATCGTCGTTGTAGCTCAGCGTGACATCCTGTGCCTCGCTGAAAGCTTGCAGGGACTCGTAGCCGTCCTGGACCTTGAAGAAGGCCACTCCTCCGGCAATCACGAACACCATGCCGACCAATGCCAGCACCATTCCAACTATTCTGAGCCTGCTCTTCACAGTGCTCCTCCTTTGCGTAGCGCATGTTGTAGCGCCGATACTTCTGTTATGTGAAATATTTCACAAAGTCATTATCGACTCTAGAAAGAACGGCCTGTAGGACTGAAAGTCCCCATTTGGCCCAACCGGCTTCCCTAGGCGCTAGGGACTAATGCCGCCGACCGGGGCGGAGGGCTCAGGCGAGGCTGAGCGCCGCCGCGACAGGCTCCCCACCACGAGGACCAAGCCGGCCAGCCCGCCGAGAATCAGCGTCGGCAGCATGGAACCGGCCCCTTCGGCCGCAGCCGTCGCCGCCGCCTGAAGGGCATCGGTGGCCGGCGCCAGCGGCGGCTCCGGACCGCCGGCGAACTCGGCCATTTCCCGGAGAACCAAGTTGGAGATATCGGGCTCGGTCGACCGCAATGACCACTCCGGGACCGCCCGGCCGCTCCCCAGGGGCTCGCCCGATCGCAGCGGGAAGGGGCTGGCGAACCGGCCGGTTGCCGGGGGAGGCGGCGCCGCCGGCATGGCCGTCAGCAGGGTTGTGGAGGTGACCGAAGTACCGACGCTGGTGCTGGACAGCACCGATGGCGTAGCCGTGGGGGATGGTGGTTCCGTGGTTGTCGACGATGCCAGAGTCGTCGTCGTTGTCGACGGCGCGCCCGATGTCGTTGTCGACGCCAGAGTCGTCGTCGTTGTCGACGGTGGGCCCGTTGTCGTTGTCGTCGTCGGTGGGCTAGACGTCGTCGACGTAGTGGTCGTCGTCGGGTCGGGGAACCCGGCAGCGATCTGGACATTGTCGAAATGGAACGTACCCGATTGCCCGGGAGTCGACTCGACCCGGAAGCGGACCTGGGTCTGCGAGGTCACGTACGGGGTGATGCCGAAGCTCTGCACCAGCGGGAAGCCGTCCGAATCGTCCAGGGTGTACGTGGCCAGCGTCGACCACGAGCCGCCGCCGTCCGATGAGACGGAGACTCGGACCAGACCGGCGTTGCCTCCCGCCTTGGTACGTTGGTAACTGAACGTCAATGTGGCGCTAATCGCCCCGGACAAGTCGGCTCGGCGATGGATGCCGGCGATCGTGTTGCTCCCGGCGGAGAGCCGGCCACAGCTGCCGGCGACGCACTCGGACTGAGTAACCACTCGGACCCGGCCGTTCGTCGGCCCGTCACTCTCCCCCGATTCGAGCCAGCTGCCCGACCAGGGGGCCGTCCCGTTACTTCCGCTGTAGGACACGCTGTCGAAGTTGTCACGAAATGTCTCGGTCGTCGCCGCCAATGCCAACCCCGGGCCAATCGCCGCCAGGGCCATCCAGGCGACGAGCACCCCGCAGATGCGTCTCCCGGATCGGCTGCCGGTGACGCCAACCATCAGACCAATCCGGCTTCCTGCGGCGGCTGCCGTCGCATCGGCCGCGGAATCCTCTTGATGATCGAACGGCGCCGTCGTTCCGTCCCGGCTGCGCCGTCCTCATCCTCGGCGAACGACATGATGAACCGGGTTTGGTCGTCCACCCTGAAGTGCTCCAGCCGGGCGCCGATGAGGCCGGCCAGGCTATAGGCGACCTCGAGGCCGATTCCCGACGCCGTTTTGAATCCGCCCTCGTGGGGATCGCTGCTGTCGGCCCAATGCCCCGGGGGCAAGCCCGCGCCGTGATCGATCACTGCGCACTGGACGACCCCTTCAGCCTCGCTGCCTTCTACGAAGATGGGCGCGGCACCGTGGCTTGCTGCGTTGGAGAGAAGGTTACGCAGAATGTGGCGCACCTTCTCACGGTCTGTCACGACCCAGACTTCGGGGCACTCGACCTTGATATCGATCCCCGACGCCCACATCGGCTTCACGGCGTCGTCGATCGCATCGGCGAGCGAGATGATGTCCGCCGAAGCGGTGAGGGTCCCCGCCTGCAGCTGGGAAGCAACCAAGATGTCCTCGACGGCGCGATGCATGTCGGCCGACTCGGCGCTGATCAAGGCAACCAGCTCGCGGTCGAGGCCCTTGATGTGCTTCTTCTGTACGAGGACGTCAGACAAGCCGTGGATGCTGGTCAGGGGAGCACGAAATCGTTCGGATACCGCGGCGAGCAGCGCGTCCTTTTCGCGACCTCGCTGGACTTCCGCCGCGAGCCGTTCGTCGGCGCGCCGCCGGTACATGAGCACCCGTTGCCGGGCGGCCCACCAGAAGAGGAAGATGGCCAGTATCGGGATCACGAGCGTCACAGCGAGCCGGACGCCGTAGCCGATGCTGTCCGACCAACGGTTGATGGCATCGAGGTGGGAAGCCAACGTCGCGCGGGTCGAGCTCAGCTCGTCGAGCGCAGCCCGATACCCGGTCTCGAAGTCGTTCTGGACCATGGCGCGCGCCGCGTCAACGTCGCCGGCGTTGATCAGATCGAGCACGGCACGGCCCCGAGTACCCATGGTGGCGAGCAGCTCTCCGTCAACGCCAACGCCACCGGCGCGCAACGTCGCGACCAGCTGGTCGTAGACGTCGAGGTTGGCCGCTGCCTCAGCGATCGCTGCGTCGAGCGCTTCGCCGGTAGCGGTGCCACTCGCCACGCTCACGGCAAAGACCACAGCTTGCGAGGTGGCAGCCCGGCTGACGGCCGCGGATCCGATGGCCAAGTCGACATCATCGAGCCGGTTGGCGGTTTGTGTGACCGTGGGCACCACAAACGACCACACGAGCGAAGTCGCGGCGCCGACGACGGCCGCCACGGCGATGATCATGCCCAACGTCTTGCGAACTCGTTTGAGGCGTTTTCGTGCCACGCGCGGCCGATCTCGAGACAGCAACTCCGGCGTTGTTGTTGTATCGGTACCGAGGCGCCGTTGATTAATCGGAATAGGAGTGGCCGCGGCGCAACCTCAGGCCCGGCGCTCGCTTCTCAGGCGTTCACGTCGACAACGACCCGCCCTTGGATCTGCCCTTGCAGGATCTCTTCACCGAGCCGCGGGAGGTCGGCCAAAGTGGCCGGTTGCACCATCGCCTCGAGCCGCTCGAGCGGCAGATCGGAGACGATCCGTCGCCAGGCAGTCACGCGTTTGTCGTACGGCTGCATGACACTGTCGATCCCGAGGAGATTGACACCGCGCAGCAGGAACGGGATGACCGTTGCCGGCAGAGCCGCTCCCCCGGCCAGCCCAACGGCGGCGACGGAGGCACCGTACTTCATCTGTCCGAGGACGCGCCCGAGCATGGCGCCGCCGACGGCGTCGACACAGCCGGCCCAGGTTTCCGACTCGAGCGGCCGTTTCACAGTCTCGTTGATCTCGTCGCGAGCGATGATCTGAGTGGCTCCGAGCGATCTGAGATACTCGGCGGCTTCGGGACGACCGGTGACTCCGGCAACCTCGTAGCCCAGCTTGGCCAGTGTCGCCGTCGCCACCGAGCCGACACCACCGGCCGCCCCGGTCACCAGCACCGGGCCCTGGCCCGGCGCCAGCCCATGATCTTCGAGGGCCATCACAGCGAGCATCGCGGCCAGGCCGGCGGTGCCCACCGCCATCGCCTGCCGGGACGTGAGCCCCCCGGGCAGCGGTACCAGCCAATCGGCCTTGACCCGGGCCCTCTGGGAGTAGCCGCCCCAATGCACCTCGCCCACGCGCCACCCGGTCAGCACCACAGGGTCCCCGGGTTGATACCGGGCATCATCCGATGACTCGACCGTTCCGGCGAAGTCGACTCCCGGGACATGGGGATAGGAGCGGACGAGGCCGCCGCCGGGCCCGATGCAGAGGCCGTCTTTGTAATTCAGCGTCGAGTACTCGACGGCCACCGTGATGTCGCCCTCCGGCAGCTGATCGTCGGTGAGCCGCCGGACCGCCGCCGAGGTGACTCCGTCGCCGTCCTTCTCCACTACGAGGGCATTGAACATCGCGATCAACCCCGGCCCATCGTGTAGAACTCGTCGTTGGGCCGCATCGCCGTCAGGTTGGCCAACCGGTTGGACATCGCGAAGAAAGCGGTGATCGCTCCGATGTCCCAGATCTCATCCTCGGTGAAGCCCTTGGCCTTCATGTCCTCGATGTCGGAAGCCGATACCGCCGCCGAGTCGTTCACCATCTTCAGCGCGAACCCGAGCATGTCGCGCTCCCGGTCGGTGAGGTCGGCCTTCCCGGGGTTGGTGGCCACCTGATCGGCGATGAGTGAGTTCTTGGTGCGAATCCGCAGAATCGCCCCGTGGGCAACCACACAGTAGAGGCAGTTGTTCACCGCGCTCGTCGCCACCACGATCATCTCGCGCTCGGCTTTGGTGAGGCCCTCCTCGCGGTACATCAGAGCGTCGTGATAGGCGAAGAAAGCCCGCAGCTCGTCGGGGCGATGAGCCAGGGCGAGGAACACGTTGGGTATGAAGCCCGACTTCTCGTGAACCGTTTCGATCATCTCCCTGATGTCTTCCGGGAGGTCGGCCAGCTCTGGCACGGGGAACCGGGATATGGGGTGTTCGTTCATGTCCAGGAGTATCGCAGACGGCTACCCACCCCCGGCCACCGGTCTCGGAGCCGGAAGTGGAATCGGAAGGGGCGGCCGTCGGGCTTCTCGAGCCGAGTCACCGATCCCGGCGAAAACCGGAAGAGACGTCCGGCCCTAGCGAGCCTGCCTGCCCCGTTGATACGTTGGCTGCAACGCCGAACTACCGGGTGCGGCGGTTGAGGAGGAAAGCCATGGTCACACCGGCTGAGTCGTACGCGGCCCGCCTGGACATCGACTATCCGGAGGAATTGGATCGGTTCACGACGTTTGCGCGGCTGATCTGGGTCATACCGATCGTCATCATTCTCAGCCTGCTGACCGCAACCGGCAACGAGACGGTGATCACCGAGACGGGCGAAGAGATCCGCACGACCGGAGGAGGAATCTCGGCTGGTCTCTTCTTGGCGACGATGCTGATGATCGTGTTCCGCGTGCGCTATCCACGATGGTGGTTCGACTTCGCGCGCGAGCTGACCCGCTTCGGGGGACGGGTTGCCGCCTACATCTTCCTGCTCACGGATCAGTACCCGTCGACCGTCGACGAGCAATCGGTGCATCTCGAGATCGACTATCCCGACGTCGAGCAAGACCTCAATCGCTGGCTGCCACTGGTGAAATGGCTGCTGGCGATCCCCCACTACGTGGTTCTCGTCTTCCTGGCGGTGGGCGCCGTCGTCGCCTGGGTCATTGCCTGGTTCGCAATTCTCTTCACGGGACGCTACCCGCGGGGGCTGTTCGACTACGTGGTCGGAGTCGGGCGCTGGGGCCTCCGAGTCGAGGCCTATGCGTTCTTGCTGGTGACCGATCAGTACCCGCCGTTCAGCCTCGAGTAGCCGTAGCGGGCGACACCGGCCGGCGGAACCGGCGAGACCCTAGAAGAAGCCGGCGTGAGCCGCGACAAGAGTGCTCGCCCCGGCCGTTCGCCTTCAGGCCCTGTCGAGGACGCAGGCCGCCACGTGCTCGGATCCCCGAACTGTGAGCTGGACCTCATCCACCGGCGCGAAGCGCACCCGCACTCGGCCGCCGTCGACGGTCAGCTCTTCGAGTGCCGACCTCATGGCCGCGGGGATGGCCTCGCTGCGCAGCGTCGCGGCGAGGCTCGCGGCCGCGGCTTCGTCTTCGAATGACAGCCAAGCGTCGAAGGGGCTCGTACGAGTGACCCCGCGTAACGCATCGAAGGTCCCCTCCACGTCCTCGAGCCAGCGGACGACGTCGTCGACCTCCCAGCCGCAGATCGGCGTCGCGACGGGGCAGCGCGTGTGGAAGCGGCATCCTTGCGGCGGCAGCGCCGGATCGGGGATGGCGCCCTCCAGCGCCTGCAGGTCCACCGTGTGGGCGTCGACGTCCGGGCTCGATGCCAGCAGTGCCTCGGTGTAGGGATGCTGCGGCCGGTCGAAGATGACCTCGGTAGGCCCTGCTTCGGCCACCCGACCCACGTACATGACCACAATGCGATCAGCCATGTGGCGGACGACCGACAGATCGTGAGTGATGAACAGGTAGGCGAGATGACGTTCTTGCTGCAGCTCGTGGAGCAGATTCAGGATCTGGGCCTGCACGGACACGTCGAGCGCGCTCGTCGGCTCATCGAGGATCACCAGCTCGGGGTCGAGCGCCAGGGCGCGGGCGATCGAGATGCGCTGCCGCTGCCCCCCGGAGAACTGGTGGGGGAAGCGGTAGAGGTGCTGCCGGCCCAGCCCGACCTGCGCCAAGAGCTCGACGACCCGCTCGGTCAGCTGGGAGCCCGAGGCCTCGCGGTGCACCCGCAGCGGCCTCCCGACTATGTCTTTGACGAGTTGGCGCGGATTGAGCGAGGCAAACGACTCCTGAAACACAACCTGGCAATTGCGCCGGTACCGGCGCCAAGCGTCACCGTTCATCCGGTCGACGCGGTGACGGATGTCGAGCTGCTCCAGCTCGCTTTCCTGGCTCGCCGTCCGCTCGGTCACGGACAGCAGGGAATCGAGCCGTTCCTTTGTCGCCGTCTCGAGACCGAAGTACACGCCGCCGTTGGTGGGGTCGCTGAGACCGGCGACGCAGCGCCCCAGCGTGGTCTTGCCGCATCCGCTCTCTCCTACCAAACCGACGGTCTCACCGGGGGCGATGTCGAAGCTGACGCCGTCCACCGCCTTGATGTGGCCGACGACCTTCTGGAGGGCGCCCTCCCTGATGGGGAAGTACTTGCCGAGATCGCGCACCGCCAGAATCAGTTCGTCTCGATCGGCTCGCGGTGCGGTCGTCATCGCACCCGCCGATCGAATGACGGGATCTCACCGGCGGCGCCCGGAGGCGGGTGGTGAATGAAGCACGCCACTTCGTGCCCGTTGCTCACGGCTGTCGGCTCGGGATCGAGTGAGCGGCACATGGAGGTCTCGAACGGGCACCTGCCGGCGAACCGGCAGGCCGCCGGTGGATCGATCAGCTCGGGCACCGTGCCCGATATGGCAACGAGGCGGCCCCGCTCGTGGGATGCCGCCGGAATCGCCGCCAGCAACCCGCGGGTGTAGGGGTGGCTGGGTTCGGAGAAGATCTGCTCGGAGTTAGCAACCTCGACGATGCGGCCGGCGTACATGACCGCCACCCGATCGCACACGCGGCGCACCAGCGACAGGTCGTGGCTGATGTAGAGGACTGATGTGCGGTGGCGGGCCTGCAACTCGCGGACCAGCTCGAGGATGCGTGCTTGGACGGTGACGTCGAGTGCAGTCGTCGGCTCGTCGGCTATCAGGAGATCGGGGTCGCAGGCGAGGGCCTGGGCAATCATCACGCGTTGGCGCATCCCCCCGGAAAGCTCGTGCGGATAGCGATCCATGACTTTGCGCGGGTTGGGGATCTGTGTCTCGGCAAGCGCCGCAACGATGCGCTCGTCGGCGGCCGCCCGCAGCTTGTTGCGTCGCGCCCGCAGCGGCGGCAATGAGAGAAGGGCGTCCTCCAGCAGCCGGGATCGCAGCGCGGCCTTGCGGCGGATCAAGGTGCCCGCCGGCCCAACGGCCTCGCCGTCGATGGCCGCGGCCGCCAGCAGTTCCGCGGAGCGGTAGATC
>JBFISZ010000114.1:0-8751 GCA_041608315.1 Acidimicrobiia bacterium
CCGCCAAACAGGCCGAACTGCACGCCGAACTTGGTGAGCAGGCTGAGGTCGTGGTGGCCGAGCACCGCGAAGGCTCCTATGAAGCAGCTCATCGAGTCCTCCCCGCCGTACTCGGCCGGGTACCCGATCGGGCCGATCCCCCGTTCGGCGAGCTCCTTGGTCCACGCCAGGACGACCTCGCGGTAGTCATTCCGGCCGATGTCGGCCCGGTAGCCGAATCGCGGCTGAGCGAGGAGCCGCCGCATGCGGTTCCGGATGTCGGCGCGGGGCCCGTCGAGATACGCGCCCAGTGACGCCGGGTCGAATCGGGGCACCTCGTCGGGCACCGCCGCCCTGCCGGGGAGCGACAGCAGCGAGGCCGTGCCCTCTGGGCCGATGATGCCCAGAACCGCCTCGATCTCGGCTATCGCCCTCGCCTCCGGGGCCCGCAGCGGCATCCCCGGACGGCCGGTGTGGACGAGTTCGGCCGCCAGGGTCGCCAGGTCCATCCGCTCCGGGTGGTCGAGGCCTGCGGCCCGCCGGCGAATCGCGCTGAGCAGCTCACTCAGCTCGGTCGGGCGGGGAGGAGCCGCCCCATCGAGCCAGTCGCCCAGGGCCTCGCGACAGGCCACGTCGATGCCTTCGACGTCGTCGACCCGGGCACACAACGCCTTCATCTCTTCTGCGGACAGCTCGCCGTCCGCCCAGGCAACATAGATCGCCGGAAGCAGCGGCAACAGCCGGGGATCCTCGAGCGTCGCCAGAAGGCTCATGGGGCGCACGATAGAGCGGTGCTTCCTGTTGTGGTCATCGGGCGGCCTGAGCCCGGCCTCAGGAAGGAGCCTCATTGGAGAAGGTATCCCGATCCGGCCGGGTGGTCGGATCCGGGAATCGTCTGACCAGATCCCTGGCCTGGTCCACCCATTGATCACGCTCGATCCTCCCGGGGAACTCTTCGAGCGCCGCGTCCACTCGGGCCACCTCGGACGGGCTCAGCGCCGCCAGCTGGTCCCAGGCCCGGATACCAAAGCTATTGAGCAGCTCTTCCATCTTGGGGCCGATGCCGTTGATCACCTTGAGATCGTCGGTGTGGTCGGCGCCGGCGGTCCCAAACCTCGTTGGCGGTACGGATGGGGCGACCGCGGCAGCACCCGCGACATCACCAAAGGACTCCTCTGCGGCGGCGAGTCCCTCCAGGTCGGCACTCTCAGAAGCCATCACGTCGGCCTCAGCCGCCCCACTGCGGGCGGCCTGGGCCGCCACGATCGCCTCCAGCTCTTCGATTCGCGCCTCCCGCTCCGCGAGCGCCGATTCGAGACCGGCGATCCGACCGGTATTCGCCTCGGCGGCCACCGTGCAGTCGGCATGGGCGGCCTGCACGGCGCTGAGCTCGGCCGATGCCCTCTCCAGATCCGCCTGCACGCCGCCGGCTCTCGCCTCGAGCTCGGCAACACGCGCCTCCCGCTCGGCGACGGCGGACTCGAGACCGGCGGCCGACGACCCGAGACTGGCGATCGCGGCGTCCTTCTCCGCGGCAACGGCGCCGAGCTGTGATTCCAACTCACCGGTTCGAGCGGTGGCCGATTCGAGATCGGCCCGCGTCGCGGCGAGACTTGCCTCGAGGTCACCGGCCGTCGAGTTGGCAGCATCCAGCTCCCCGCGGACACTAGACAAACTAGCCTCGAGCTCGCCCGCTCGATCGGTGGCCGCAGTCAGCTCGCCGGCGCGCGCCTCCAAGTCGCGGTTGAGACGTTCCACCGCCAGCTTGGAGCCGCCGAGCTCTCCGGAGAGCTCGGCGTAGCGGACGCTCTTGGCCTCGAGCTCTGCTTGGACGTCCTTGAGCCGGGCTCCGCCGGCGAACCAGCGGCGCAGGAGCCAGCCGATCGATATCCCGATCGCCAGAGCCGCCAACATCCACCAGACGATCTCTGAGATGGCGTAGGTGGTGCCTCTCACTTAGTTGTCTCCTTCTTCCACTACGAACTCGATTCTCCGGTTCCGGGACCGGCCCTCGGCCGTATCGTTGCCTGCAATGGGGCGGGTCTCGCCGTATCCGACGGCGGTCAACCTGGCGGCGTCGATGCCCCCTGCTACCAAATAGTCGACAACGGCTTGCGCTCGGGCTTCGCTCAGCGCCAGGTTGTCGTTTTCGTCGCCGACGTCGTCGGTGTGACCCGCAACGGTCAGCACCGTCGTCGCGTTTTCGGTCAGAATCTCGACGGCCTCATCGAGCAATGCCGTGGCGTCCGCCGAGAGCTCGGCGCTACCCACCCGGAAGGTCGCAGTGCCCTGCAGCAGACCTGTGAGCAAAGAGGCCACGGCGGTGGAGTCGACTTCGGCCTTGATATCGATCGCGAGGCCGGTCGCGGCAAATATGATCTCGAGCCGATTGCTTGTCTCGGCCAGCGCCTCCTCGCTGATGGCCCGTCCGGTGATCTCGGCCCGTCCGGACTCTACGGCGAAACGCCATGGACTGAGGCCCTCGATGGCTCCGAATATCGCCGGCAGGGAGCGCAAAAATGGGGGGGACGCCACCGCCGGGCCCACCTCGATCTCGTTGGTCACTGCAGCGGACCCATGAACTCCACCGGCGCCGGTAACGATGGCGTCGATCGACGGCTGATCCGGCAGCACGCCGGCCAGGCTCAGGGTGCCATCGGCGAGCAGCTCCGCAACAAAACCCGGCTCGGCCAGCGCGACGACCTCCAACCGGTTCTCGATGGGAACTTCGAGCCCGAACGCCGCGCTGAGCGACTCATGGACGTCTGTGATCGTCTCGGCTGTAGGTACGTCGCCCACAACGAGGATCCCGGCAGGCCCTACCGAGATGCTGCCCTCGCTCAGGTTGTTGAGTCCGTTGATTGCGGTCACGATGCCGGCCAGCCAGGCGGCTCCGGACGTGTTCCCGCCAACTGCAATGCGATCGACCACACTCTCCTGCCCCCAGCGGGCCATGGCGGCCTCATGAATGGCGTCCGCGGTGACCTGATCCGGCACCGTGCCCGAGACAGTCACGATTCCGCCATCGAACACGAGCATCACCTCAGGGGGAAGCAGCTCGACGGGCAGCGCCGAAGCTCCCGGGATGATCGCAACGTCGTCGGCAAGCACCCGCCGCACCCCCCGCAAACCGCGCACCGTAGCCGCGGCCCGGTCCACCGCGGACGAATCGTCGGCTGATCCCGTCAGCCGGGCGTCGCGACCGGTGAACGCCACCCCGACCGATTGATCGCCCAATGCCGCTTGACCCCGCCCTGCGAGGTGCGCCTCCATGTGCGGGACTCCCCAGAAGACGGCAACCACCGTCACGCCGAGCCAGGCGAGAAGCAGCAGCCAGATCGACGCAGGAATGGGCCCACGGCTCTTGGATTGGTCGGTCAAGTTGGCTGTCTCTCGTCGCTTGAAGGTGACAGTTAACTATCTCCGGCCGCCTCGCGGGACAACTGGGCGCATTCGGCCGCGCCGCAGATGGCGCTGACCGCGCGCCGTGTCAGCTCGGCTAGTTGCGGTGCCTCGTATCGCAACCGACCGCCGTCATCATCTCGGGCATCGCGAGCGACTCCCGGCAGCGCCCGCGGCACGCCGCGGGGCGGATAGTCGATCAGGTTGCCGATCATCGATGCTCCTCACGAGGCGAGTTGCCCGCCTACTTGGACCCAGAGATCGCCGAAGAGTTCCCCCTTCAGAACGCGGGAATATGACAATATGGCACTCAGGTTATAAAGTTCGTATACACTCAGACATAACTCCCGTGCTCAAGCCGGGAGCCCACCAACACAGATTCACGGAGGAACCTCATGGGACGCGCCGTCGGCATTGATCTAGGTACGACCAACTCGGTTGTCGCTATTCTCGAGGGCAACGACCCCACCGTCATCGCCAACGCTGAAGGGCAACGGACGACCCCATCGGTCGTCGCGTTCGCCAAGAGCGGCGAGGTACTGGTGGGCGACCAGGCCAAGCGCCAGGCCATCACCAACCCGGACCGCACTACCCGCTCGGTCAAACGCCACATGGGTGGCGACTGGCACATCGAGGTCGACGGGAAGAAGTACACGGCTCAGGAGATTTCCGCCCGGATCCTCATGAAGCTGAAGCGCGACGCCGAGGCCTATCTCGGCCAAACTGTCACCCAGGCCGTGATCACGGTTCCTGCCTACTTCGGCGACGCCCAGCGGCAGGCGACCAAGGAAGCCGGCCAGATTGCCGGCCTCGAAGTGCTGCGCATCGTCAACGAGCCCACTGCAGCCTCATTGGCGTACGGCCTCGACAAGGGCGGCGACCAGACGATTCTGGTCTTCGACCTCGGCGGCGGGACCTTCGACGTCTCGGTGCTCGAGATCGGTGAGGGTGTTTTTGAGGTCAAGTCGACCTCGGGAGACACTCAGCTCGGCGGCGACGACTGGGACGAGCGCATCATCGAATGGCTGGTCGCCGAGTTCAAGAACGAGAACGGAGTCGATCTCAGCAAGGACGCCATGGCGCTGACCCGCCTCAAGGAGGCGGCCGAGAAGGCCAAGATCGAGTTGTCCTCGGTCAACGAGAGCGAGATCAACCTGCCGTTCATCACGGCCACCAATGAGGGCCCTATCCACTTGTTGAAGAAGCTGAGCCGCGTCGAGTTTCAGCGGATGACCGAAGACCTCGTCGAGCGGACACGCAAGCCTTTCCAACAGGCGGTCAAGGACGCCGGCGTGACGGTTGCCGAGATCGACCAGGTGATTCTCGTCGGCGGATCGACCCGGATGCCTGCGATTCAGGATCTCGTGAAGGAGTTGGCCCGCAAAGATCCTCACCAGGGTGTGAACCCGGACGAGGTCGTCGCTCTGGGAGCCGCCATCCAGGCGGGCGTACTGACGGGCGATGTCTCGGGGATCCTGCTCCTCGACGTGACACCGCTGACGCTGGGGGTCGAGACCGAGGGCTCGGTGATGACCAAGATGATCGATCGCAACACGACGATCCCGACCCGCCGCAGTGAGATCTTCACGACCGCCGCCGACAACCAACCGGAGGTGGAGATTCACGTTCTGCAAGGGGAGCGCTCGATGGCCGCGGACAACCGGTCGTTGGGTCGCTTCAAGCTGCCCGGGATCGCCTCCGCCCCCCGCGGCGTTCCCCAGATCGAAGTGACCTTCGACATCGATGCCAACGGCATCGTGGCGGTGTCCGCCAAGGATCTCGGTACCGGGGCGACCCAACAAGTGACGATCACCGGCGGCACCGCTCTCGACAAGGACGAGATCCAGCGGATGGTCGACGACGCCGAGGCCCACGCCAACGAAGACGCCGAGCGGCGCGCGCATGTCGATGCCCGCAACCAGGCCGACCACGCCGCATACTCGATCGACAAGCAGCTCGCCGAGCACGGGGACAAGCTCACCGACGAGGAGCGAGCGGATCTCGAGACCAAGATCGCCGACGTCCGCAAGCTGGTCGCAGACGATGCCGAAACCACGACTCTGCAGACGGCCACGCAGGAGCTCATGACTGCCAGCCAGGTGCTCGGGCAGCGCATCTACGAATCGAGCCAGACAGAGCAGGCGGCTGCCAACGACGCCGAGTCGAACGACGAAGACGTCGTCGAGGCCGAGATCATCGAGGACGAGGACGGGAGCGATTCGTGACCGAAACTCCCAATGGAGACGTCGTCGCAGCCGACGGGGCCCTCGTCCCGGAAGACGGTCCCGGTGAGCTGAGCCCGGCCGACCTCGGCCTGGCGCTGCCCGACGACCCCCATGAGGCACAGCAAGAGCTGATGGCCGCGCTGCTGGCGGCCCGCCAGGAGTCGGGCGAGTACCTCGAGACGATGCAACGCATAGCCGCCGAGTTCGACAATTTCCGCAAGCGGGTCGAACGCGATCGCTCGGAACTGATCCAGCGCGCCACGCAGCGCCTGATCGCCGACATGCTGCCCACGCTCGACAGTTTCGATGCAGCTCTGGCCTACGAGCCGCAGACACCGGCGGAGGAGAAGATCCTCGACGGAATGCGCAGCACCCGGGGCCAGCTGCTCGACTTGCTGCAGGCCGAAGGGCTCGAGCCGATCGTCGGGGAGAACACGCCATTCGATCCTGCCGTGCACGAGGCGGTCTCGGGGCCGACACAGGAGGGACAAGGCGAGCTGATGGTCGCCGGCGAGCTCCGCCGGGGATACCTGTTGAACGGCCGGGTGCTGCGGGCGGCCCTGGTCGCAGTCGAGCTGAGCGAGGAGCAGGCCGGGTAAACGATGCGCAAGGAATGGCTGGAGCGTGACTACTACAAGATCCTCGGGGTCGATAAGGACGCGTCCGACAAAGTCATCAAGAAGGCGTTCCGCACCCTGGCGCAACAGAACCACCCGGACGCCAACCGCGGCGATGCCACCACCGAGGCCCGGTTCAAGGAGATCAACGAGGCCTACGACGTTCTCGGAGACAAGGAAACCAGGGCGGAATACGACAAGGTCCGCGACATGGGCCGTTTCGTCGGCGGTCGCGGCCAGGGCGGTCAGCCCTACGTGAGGGTCGAGGACCTGCTGGGGGGCATGGGGGGCTCGCAGTACGATCTCTTCAGCGGGCTCGGCGACATCTTCGGCCGCCAGTCGGCTCCGCGCCGCGCTCCGGGCCAGGACCTGACGACGCAGGTCGGGATCACCTTCCATCAGGCCATTTCCGGGGTGAACCAACAGCTGTCGATCAACGGCCAGACCGTCAAGGTGAAGATCCCCCAAGGCGTTGCCGACGGTACCCGGATCCGGGTCAAGGGCAAAGGAGCGCCGGGTACCAACGGCGGTCCCCCCGGAGATCTCCTGGTCACCGTCAACGTGGCGCCGCATCCCTTGTTCGAGCGATCCGGCAAACGAGACCTTCGCCTGGTTGCGCCGATAACGTTCGTCGAGGCGGTGCTCGGTGCCGACATCTCGGTGCCCACGCTCGATGGCAACGTGAAACTGCGAATCCCGCCCGGCACGCCCCACGGCAAGACCTTCCGGGTAGCGCGACGCGGAGTCACCGACGCCGCCGGCACCGCCGGAGATCTCCTGGTGGTCGTTGAGATCGCCGTACCCACCAATCTGACCCACGAGCAGCAGGAACTGCTCGAGAAGTTCCGGGACAACGGGCCCGAAGAGAACCCACGAGCACACCTGGGAGTATGACATGACGAGCAAACCGGACGCCGTCTACATAATCTCCGTCGCCGCGGAGCTGGCGGGCGTCCACCCGCAGACGCTACGCATATACGAGCGCAAAGGACTGATCGAGCCCTTCCGCACGCCGGGCGGCACCCGCCGCTACTCCGATGAGGATCTGGCTCGTCTCGGGCTCATCCAGGAGCTCACGTCGGCCGGAGTCAATCTGGAAGGGGTTCGCCGGATCCTCGACCTGCAGACCGACAACGACCGCCTCCGCTCCCAGGTCGACCGGCTCCGCCGGCTCCTCGGCGAGGCCGAGGCCCGCTACGCCGGCACCACGCTACCGTCCACTCCGGTGGGTCCGCAGGGGGTCCGGCGCAACCTTCCGGACGTGATCCGCGGTTTCCCCTTCCGCGACTGAGCCCGCCGGCACACCCTAAGGTGGGTTCATGGAGGCCCCCGGGGACCCGGCTGATCACCGGTCCCTTCGCGACAGCATCCGCCGGCTATTCGCAAGACGGGCGATCCGCTTTCCGATTCTCCTGTTGTTCGGGGGGGCGATCACGCTGCTCGCGTCGTCCTACGTCCAGGCCAACTACATCGAACTGTGCCGGAGGCTGGCCTTTTTCCCCTCGCGCTGTGCGCCGGTCACCCTCCGGACCGCCTTCTCCGTCGGGCTGGCGGTGGCCGGGATGGCAATGCTGGTCTTTGGACCAATCGTCAACAGCTTGTATCACCTGATGCGTTACGGCCAGGCGTGGGAATCGAGCCGGGTGGAGACCGCCATCTCGAACTATCCCCTGCTCGCCGGCGTGATCTACTTGTCCGGAGCCGCCGTGCTGGCGCTGGCCTGAGCGAGGAGCCGGGCCGGTGATTCGGATCGGGGAGCCGTGGCACTTGATACCTGACATCCGATAGCTGATACTCCCCCGATGATTCCACTGCGCTTGGTCGAAAAAGAGCACGAGAGCTTCGACGAGCCGATCGTCGAGCTGTGGCGCGATGACGAGTTCGTCGGCTACGTCTTCTGGGACGAGGACACGCCGATCGTCCAGGTCTTCCCGGACGCCGAGGGTGATCCGTTCGATCTCGATCTGCGCGACCTGCAGCGCATCCTCGAGATGGCCGACCAGATCGTCTCGCCGGACATGTTCACCGAAGGTGAGCTGGACGAGCTCCGCAGCCGCGTCCAGTCCGCCGGCGCCGGCGAGCCCGATGAGGATGTCATCGTGATGCTGACCGACGAGTTCGACGATCAGGCCGCCTACCGCAACGAGGATGGCGAGGGGTACTACCCGGGAGCCGTCGCCGCAGCCTTGATCACCCGCTGTGATGAGCTCGACATTGCCGTGGTCGAGATGGAAGGCTTCGACTATGAGAACAAGACGCTGATGCCGCGACCCAACCTGAATCTCATGATTCGCGGTGCCCCGGGCGACCTGTGGGACGTCTTCCGTCCCGAGGCCAACCTGCGGGCAGCCCAGGCCCTCGGCGAGTGGCCGAGCCGCTCGTCGCTGGTGCTGGCGTTCGTAGTCCAGTTGGCGAACGGCGAGTCCATCGTTCTGTAGCGCCACTAGGAGCTTGCTGAGTAATCACTGTGGATGGATCTGCGGAATCTCATCGTCATCTGCCACAGTCCGGCGAGCGAAGGAGTATCA
>JBFISZ010000115.1:0-8690 GCA_041608315.1 Acidimicrobiia bacterium
CGACACAGCAGTGGCGTATCTGACCTCACACGTGGGAGAGGTCGGGCTCATAACGATCACGATCGGTGCCAACGACATCTTGGCCTGCGATCCCAATGACCCGCCGGACGAGGTGAACGCCTGCCTGGCCGCTCAATTCGCGCAGATCGGCGACAACCTGCCGGCCATCCTCGGCGCGTTGCGAGCGGCGGCGCCGGGAGTGCCGATCGTGGGGATGAACTACTACCAACCGAATCTGGCGTTCTGGCTCGTCGACCCGGCTCTCGCCGAGCTCTCGCTGGCTGCGACCCGGCCGTTCAACGAAACCCTGCACCAGGTCTATGCAGCCTTCGACGTGCCGGTGGCGAATGTTCAGAGGGCCTTCCGCACCTTCAGTACCCGGGGCACCGTGCCCAAGAACGTGCGGTACATCTGTCGCTTCACGCTCATGTGCGAGAGGCAGGACGGCACGTACGTGTTGAGCGACTACGACCCGGTCACTGCGGGTCCACAGACCGACATCCACCCATCGAACAAGGGTTATCGCAAGATCGCTCGGACGTTCATCAAGGTGATCGAGAACCGCGGGCTGGTCGTCGGGTACTGAACCCCGGTCGCACAGGCAACGGGAGGGCGGCCGCGCGGGCCGCCCTCCCGTTCATCCATCGGGGACGTATCGCTACGGAATCGTCGGGATGCTCCCATCGATGATGCCGGCGCGGAGCCCTTTCAAATCGTTCTTGAGGAACCCAGGAACGGCGGAATTCAGCTTGTGGAAAGGAGCAATCTCCGTCGCCCCGTTCGAGATGTCTTCGAACACGAGTTCTGCCATCCATGAGCCGTCGGCCAGCGCCGCGATCTGATTGAAAACGGCCGGGCCGTAGTCCTTGATCACGCTGGTGAGCACAACGCGGTCCGGGTCACCGAAGGTTCCGGCCCAGTCGAAATCGACGCCGATCACACGCACTTCATCGCCGGCTGCCTTACGCTCTGCCGCCTCGAACCCGGCGCCGAAGCTGGTCACTCCGGCAACTGGAAAGACCGTGTCGGCCCCCTGGTCGTACAGGTCCGATGCCACCGCTTGGCCGGCTACGGGATCCTGAAAGTCGAAGGTGAACAAACCGGTCTGCGTGTCGGGGTCCCACCCCAGCACCTCGACGCTCGTCCCGTACGCCGAGTTGTACCACTCGACGCCGAGCGCATAGCCGTCCATGAAGGCGGTCACGGGCAGAATCGGCAACCCCCCGAAGACGCCGACCTTGCCGGTCGTGCTGAGCCCGGCGGCGATATAGCCCGCAAGAAAGCCTGACTGGTCGACCCTGAAGAGCACCTCAGCCACGTTCGAGTAGAGACCTCCAAACCCGAAATCGATGACGGCGAACCTCTGAGCGGGGTTGGCCGCGATCGCCGGCTGGAGTAAGCCGCCGGAGATGAAACCGATGCCGATTATCAAGTCGCAGTCGCCGGCGGTGACGAACGAGTCGATGTTGGCCATGATCTCGGTCTCGGTCATCGCATCGAGGATCGCCACATCGACGTGGAGCTTCGCCCGGGCGTCCTTGGCGCCCGCCGCGGTGTCCAGGTTGAACGGGTCGTCCGGGCCGCCTATTGAGTTGACGATACATGCTTTGCCGTTGACTCCATGGGATGCCCCGGCGGGCACAACGCCCGCGAGCGCCACCACCATCCCCATTGTCACTAGAAGAACGAATCCCTTCCAAGGCCGCATACGGGCCTCCCCTCTCCCCCCAAGAGTCTCGCGCTTTGAAGCCTACGCGCCGGGTCACTCGAAGGGTGGAAACCACCCGATCCTTCCTCGTGACGGGATGGCCACGGGCTGCCGGCGAGCTCTAGGAGCTCGCACCCGGCGCGTCGAGGGAGGCCGGGCCGGATCCCACCCCGATCAAGTCGAGCAGGCCGTCCCAGTCGGGAGCCGAGCCCTTGGCGGTGATCAGGCCGGTCGCCTCCGCGATCTTAACGAAGTATGGGGACCCGGAAATCCCGTAGGTTTGCCATGCGATCGACGACATGACCAACGGGATGCTCTCCGGGGCCACGGCGGCGACGTCGGCCGGCACCTCGTAGCCCTCCCCGTGCGTGACGATGATCAAACGGATCTCGCCGAGCGCGGCGATTGCTTCGGCTTCGCCGAAACGCTTCCAGAAGTGATTGCAGGTGGCGCAGGTGGTTGACATGAACGCCAGCAATGTGGGTCGATCCGGCTCCCGCACCCGGACACCGACAACCCGGCCGTTGAGCCCGACCCCCACGATGTCGCGAGCTACGGGGGCAGATTCCGCGGTGCCGGCGGCGGCGTCGACATCGTGGAGCCGGCCGAGGAGGTCGGCGTTCTTCCGGATCAGGCCGATGACGAGAATCGCCAGGAGGGTGATGACCGCGGCTTCAGCCACGACGAGGACCGTCATGGCCGGGGTTCTGCGGGGGCCGCGGGCAGCAACTTCAGCACCAAGAGGGCGAGCCCGGAGCCGAGCACCACGAGCAGCAGGAGAGGGACCCCGGCCCACGGCGTCTCACCCATTACGGTCGTGATGGCACCGATGGGCCGCACTACGAGGACGGTCGCTACGAGGGCCGCCACCAGGTCGATCCCCAGGTGCAAGAGACTCGGCGGGACGTCCAACTTGCCGAAGCAGCCGCAGTTCTTCACCTCTTCGGAACGCAGGGCCAGTGCGATGAACACCGCGAAGCCGACATAGACGATCGCCATCGCCGCCGCTGCCGGCCACCCGCCGAAGAGCAGCGCCGCCAGCCCCACACCGATCTCCACGACGCCGATCGCACGACCAATGCCCAGGGTCGCCGGCACCCCCAGCGAGTAGAGCGCCCGAGCGGTTCCGCCCGGGTCGGTGAGCTTGGGCACGCCTGTGATCACCAACAGCGTGGCAAACATGAAGAACGGCCCAGCCAGCGAAATCACCCTTTCGATGCTGCCAGGTATGAGGGCACGCGCCAAGTGAGTTACACATCCGTGCGAGAATGCGGGTCATGGGCGTGTCACGCGGTGTGCTGTTTTTGTGTGTTCACAATGCCGGGCGGTCGCAAATGGCTGCAGGATGGATGCGGCATCTCGCCGGCGGCGCGATTGAGGTCCACTCGGCCGGCAGCGAACCTGCAGACCGCATCAACGCGGTCGCCGTGGCGGCAATGGCCGAGGCCGGCATCGACATCGCCGGCTATCAGCCCCAAACCTGGAGCGAGGCCATGCTGGAGAAGATCGACGTTGTCGTCACGATGGGGTGCGGCGACGCCTGCCCCTACGTGCCCGGGGTGCGTTACCTCGACTGGGAGCTGGCGGACCCGAGCGGGCAGGACATCGAAACCGTGCGGCCGATCCGCGACGAGATCGAGCAGCGGGTGCGCGAGCTGCTGGCTGAGTTGGCGCCGGCGCCCGGCTAGCCGGTAGTTTGCAGAGGCGCGGGAAGGAGCCCAATTGCCGTTTGACCTCGACGTGGCCAAAGCCTTTGCGCTCAAGGTCTGGGACTACAAGCAGGGCGAGATGGTGGCGGCGATGGTGCACCTCGGCGATCGCCTCGACCTGTACCAAGCGATCTATACGCAGGGGCCCGCCAGCTCGGAGCTGCTGGCCGACGCCACCGGCCTCGATGAGCGCTGGTTGCGGGAGTGGCTGTTCAGCCAGGCGGCGGCAGGCCTCGTGGAGCGCACCGACGACGGCTTCTACTCGCTGACCGATGAGCAGGCGGCCGTCCTGGTCGATGAGGACAGCCTGCTATTCGCCACCGCCGCCTTCGGGGGCGGATTCAGCCGGGAGGACTACGACCGCATGGAGCGCTCCATGCAGACCGGCATCGGATTCACGTACGGCGAGATGGGTATCGAGCAGGCTCGCCAGCTCAATCGGCTGAACGCCCCCTGGCTGCGCGATTTCCTGCCGGCGGTCGTCGTCCCGATGTTGCCCGGCGTGGCCGACAAGCTCGCGGCGGGCGGCCGGGTGCTCGACATCGGCTGCGGAGGCGGAATAGCTCTCGAAGGCTTGGCCGATCGCTACCCCCAGAGCACGTTCGTCGGCATGGATTCCTCGGGGCCCGCGATCGAGGTCGCCCGGGAACGCTTCGACGGGCGCAGCAATGTCGAGTTCCATCTCGAAGGTGGCGAGACGCTCCTCGACGCCCAGGGATTCGATCTGGTGATGACGCTGGATTGCCTGCACGACATGGCCCGTCCCGACCTGACGGCGGTAGCGATCCGCGACGCCCTGGCCCCGGAGGGGACATGGCTGGTGAAAGAGATGAGGTGCGGGCCCACCTACGAGTCGAATCGGCGCAATCCGGTCCAGGCGCTCATGTACGGCTACTCGGTCTCGAGTTGTCTGGCTTCGGCCACCGTCACCGAAGACGGTCTCGGGCTGGGAGCCCTCGGCCTCGACCCGGACACGCTGGCGCAACTAGTTGCCGATGCCGGTTTCACTACGTTCGAGCAACTCGATACGCCCGACCCCACCCACATGTATTACCGGGTTGCGAAGTAGGGGAGCAGGACTGTCTCTCCCCCCGTCGTACTGCGTCAGCAGGGCGACGTTTGGGGGGAGTGCCGAGCGTAGCGAGGCGAGGGGGGCTGCGGAGGCGCGGGATCACAGCGCGGCAACCCACGTTCCCTCGAGCTTTGGCGGAGCCAAGACTCGCAAGGAATGCCTGCGGCATTCCCTACATGGAGTAGATCGAGCCGAGGCGCATCACTTCGGCGACGTGGACGTTGACGAGGCTGGGGAGGCCGCTGGCAACCGCTCGTTCCAGCGCCGGGAGGATGTCGGCGGGCTGATTCACGAACTCGCCGTGTCCGCCCAGGGCCTCGACCATGGCGTGATAGGGGCGGATGCCGAGGTCGGAGGCGACGAGCCTCTCGGGGAACATGGTGCGGTGGATGGTCTTGATGTTGCCCCAGACTCCGTTGTTGCCGACGACGCCGATCACCGGGAGGCCGAGCCGGACGAACGTGTCGTACTCCATGCCGTTGAACCCGAATCCGCCGTCGCCGTAGACGATGCCGACGAGCTTGTCGGGGAAGAGCACCTTGGCTGCCAGGGCGAAGGGGGCGCCCGTCCCGAGCGTGCCGAACGGCCCCGGGTCGAGCACGTGGCCGGGCTGGGAGACTTGCAGCCAGGACGCAGTAGTGGAGACGACGTCGCCGCCGTCGACGGCGACGATGGCGTCCGGGCCGAAGAACGCAGCCACATCGCGGGCAAAGCGCTCCGGGTGCACGGGGCTCTCATCGGAGGCAGCCGCCTCGGCAACCGCGGCATTGGCGGCGGCTTCGGCGGCCATGATCTCGGCAGTCCAGGCGGGAGGTGACTTTCGCGTGAAGGCGTCCGCCTCGCCGATCATCACCTCGAGGAACCGGGCCGGGTCGGCGACGATCCCCAGGTCCGCCGGCCGGTTCCAGCCTATCTTCGTGGCGTCGGCGTCGACTTGGATCACGGTGGCGTCGGGCCCGATCGCCTTGCCGTAGCCCGTCCTGAAGTCCCAATCGACCCCGAGCGCCAGGACGAGGTCCGCCCCGGCGAACGCCATCTTGCGCGACCGCTTTCCCAGCAAGGGATGGCCGTGGGGGAGCGCGCCCCGGGCGGCCCCGTTCAGATAAACCGGCGCCTGCACCCCCTCGGCGAACGGCGCCAGGGCGGCCGCGCCGGCCGGTCGGAGCCCACCACCGGCGAACACGACGGGGCGTTCCGACTTGGCGAGCAGCGCCGCCGCCTGCCGCAGCTGCGCGCCGTCGGCGCCGACCGGATCGGCCGTCCGGTAACGAGTCCCGAAGTCGAGCGACTCCTCGGGAAGGGTCTCGGCCAGCACCTCGAGCGGGACGTCCAGGAACACCGGTTTCCCGCGGCCGCTGAATGCATGGCGCGCGGCGGTCGCGACGTAGTCGGCCAACCGGTCCGTCTGCCAGGCCGTGGCCGCCCACCCGGTTATCGATCGCAATAGCCGGGGGTGGTCCATCTCCTGGAGCCCGCCGCGCAGCTCCTGGCGGATGTAGTGGCGGCCGCCGATCACGAGCATCGGCACCGCGGCGTAGTAGGCCGAGGCGACCGCGGTCACCGTATCGGTGACACCGGGCCCGGCCGTGACGACAGCGACGCCGAGCTTGCCGGTCAGGCGGGCATAGGCCTCAGCGGCGTGGGCCGCCGACTGCTCATGACGGACGTCGATGACCTGGATGCCCTCGAGGACGCAGCCGTCCAGTATCGGCAGGATGTGGCCGCCGGTCAGCGTGAATACGGTGTCTACGCCTTCGGCACGCAGCGCGCGCGCAATGATCTGTCCCCCGTGCAAACTTGTCATGGGCCCTCCTGGTTTATGCCGGTCTGGATCAGCCCGGAGGCCGGGTGTACGCTCGTACGAGCTACGCCGGAGCACATTCTGCAACACACATTCAATTCCACCGAACTCGATCGCCAGGTCAAGAGGCTGCAGGACCACAAGCGACAGTGGGCGCGCCTCGCCGTTACGGAGAAGGTTCGCCTTCTGGAAGACGTCCGCCGGCTGGCGGCGAGGTCCGACCACGACTGGGTGCAGATATCCACGGGCGTCAAACGGGTTTCGCTGGACTCTCCCCTGAGTGGGGAGGAATGGGCCTCGGGGCCGTGGGCCCTCATCAGCACCATCAATCTGCAGATCGAGACGCTGCAGGCGCTGGCCGCCGGTGAGAGCCCCCCACTGCAGAGGGGGGCCGTGCGCGGCGGGCCCGACGGCCGGGTGGTGGTCAAGGTCTTCCCGCACAACCTCTACGACCGGCTGCTGTTCAGCGGCTACTCGGCAGAGGTGTGGATGGAATCTGGGGTCAATGCGGCAGACGTTGCCTCGACTATGGCGCGCTTCTACCGGGAGCCGGCCCCGGAGGGCGCCGTCGGCCTCGTACTGGGAGCCGCCAACATCACGAGCATTGGCCCGCTCGACGTCCTGTCGAAGATGTTCGGCGAGGGCGAGGTGTGCCTGCTCAAGATGCATCCGCTCATCGATGACCTGGGGCCCGTGTTCGAGACGATCTTCGCTCCGTTGATCGATGCCGGCTACGCGGCGATCTGCTACGGAGGCGCCGACGTCGGCGAGTACCTCGTGCGCCACGACGGGATCGACACGATCCACGTGACCGGCGGCGAGAAGACTCACGACGCCATTGTCTACGGCGGCGGAGCCGAGGGAGCGGAGCGCAAGCGGCGCCACGAGCCGCTGACGGACAAGAAGGTCACCAGCGAGCTCGGCAACGTCACGCCGACCATCGTCGTTCCCGGACCCTGGAGCGATGCCGACATCGCCTATCAGGCGGAGCATCTCGCCACCCAGAAGCTCCACAACAGCGGCTTCAACTGCGTCGCCTCACAAGTGCTGGTGCTTCCCGCTTCGTGGGACAAGTCGACGGCATTGCTCGACGCGCTCACCGGGACCATCGAGGCGCTCCCGGCCCGACATCGCTACTACCCGGGTGTGGAGGATCGCCAGCAGGGGTTTGTCGACGCCTATCCGGAAGCGGAGCACCATGGGAACGGGTCACCCGTCACCGTGATCAAAGGTCTCGACTGGGACTCCGACGAGTACTGCTTTCGCACCGAGGCCTTCGGGCCCGTCTACGGGCAGACCAGCCTGCCGGGAGCTAGCGCCGCCGACTACCTGGAGGCCGCGGTCGAATTCTGCAACGACCGGCTGTGGGGAACGCTGTCCGCCGACATAATCATCCATCCCCGCACCATCAAGGAGTTGGGGCCCCGGTTCCAGACGATCCTGGGAAGGCTGCGGTACGGCACGATCGGCGTCAACGCGTGGAACGGTATCGGGTTCCTGCTCGGCGTCACCCCCTGGGGTGGTTTCCCCGGCGCCACCTACGACGACATTCAGAGCGGGATCGGCACCGTGCACAACACGCTGCTGTTCGACAAGGCGGAGAAGTCGGTCGTCTACGGGCCTTTCCAGCCGTTCCCTAGGGCGCTGGCATCGGGCCAGTTCCACATGTCGCCCAAGCCGGTCTGGTTCGTCACCAATCGGCGGGCGCACCACATCGGCCGCAAGATCACCGGCTTCGTAGCCGACCCCGGCCCCCGCCACCTTCCCGGCCTGTTCAAACACGCCTTACGCGGCTGATCGGCCGGGCGGGGCGCGGGACGGCGCCGCGGACACCTTTGAGCTCCGATATGTATGTTTGGGTGGTATCCGACACAGGAGGAACCATGGCGAAGTACGCCTTGTTCGTTTCGTACACCCCCGAGGCGTGGGCCAGCATGATCAAGAACCCGACAGATCGCAGTTCGGCCGCTCGGCAAGTGGCGGAGTCCGTCGGGGGCACGCTCGAGAGCTTCTACTGGATGTTCGGCGAATACGATGCCATCGCCATCGTCGACGGTCCAGACTCCGTCTCGGCCGGCGCGGTGAGCGTCGCCGTGGCGAGCACGGGCGCTCTGAGCAAGGCCATCACCACTCAGCTGTTCGGCGCCGACGACCAGGCAGCCATGCTGGAGCGAGCCAAGACGGCCCTGTCCTCCTACAAGCCCCCGACCGGGTAGGACCAGAGAGCGCTCCGCCAAGTGCCGTTCGGGATTCGGTGATCGGTGCCCCTCACGTCGAAGGTGGCGGACGGCCCCATGTTCCTCCGAATCCGGCGGCCGTTGGGGCCGCAGCCGCTTACTCGGACTCGACGATCACTATGTCGGACCCGGAGCGGCCGAAGGTCTCGGGGGCGTAGATTTC
>JBFISZ010000116.1:0-8668 GCA_041608315.1 Acidimicrobiia bacterium
CCCCGCCCCGGCGGGCGGTATTCACCCCTCCGGGGGGAGACATAGAGTGCGCTGTCTCGACCGCCGTGTTTTTGGACCGGCTCTCGCTTCATTCCGGCACCTCCATCACCCGTCCGACGTTCTCCGGCGGTGGCATGTCCTTGTGTACTTCCCATATCGCCTCCAGTGCCCGCTTCGGCCCCGGCATGATCGGAGCCGACTTGGCCGCCACCGTGTCGACATGCACCAGCATCTGCTCAGTCGTGCAGAGGAGCTCGTCGGTGTCGGCGTTGTACATCTCGTGGTAGAAGTGGAGCCGCTTGTCGTCCAGCCCGAGGATCTGGGTCGTGAAGCGCAGCGGATCGTCGAGCAGGGCCTCCCGGCGGTAGTTGATGTGGCTCTCGACGGTATAGAACGAGTTCTCGGAGGCCCGGTACCCCTCGTCGTCTCCGATGTAGCGGAACAGGGCGTCGGAGGCCCAGCCGAACGCCGTCAGGAAGGCGGCCTCGGTCATGTGATCGTTGTAGTCGACCCACTCCGGCTCGACCTGGCAGCGGTAGAGAGCAAGCGGGGCGCCGATCGGGTCGCCCTCCCTCCAGCGCACCGCCCCGTGGTCGTAGCGTCGGGCCTCCCGGCGGGCGAAGATCTGGCCGGCGCCGATGTCGACGGCCCGAAGCGCCTTCATGACGGCGATCAGGTAGTCGTCGCGGAGCCGCTCCAGCTCGACGACCGACCGTTCCTCTGCCTGCTGCGCGGTCCCTTCCACCATCGCCCCGATCAGCTCCTCGGTCAGCTCGGGCGCCTCCAGCTTGGTCCACGGCAGCTGCAGCGCCGGGCCGAAGTGGCGCAGCATGTGGCCCATGCCGCCCTCCCCGCCGGCAAGGTGGAAGGTGAGGTTGGTGCCCATTCCCGCCCAGCGCAGCCCGGGGCCGTAGACGATGGCGTCATCGAGCTCCCCGGTGGTGGCGTTCCCTTCGCCGACGATGTGAAGGATCTCGCGCCACATCGCCTCCTGGAGTCGATCCGCCAGGTGCCCGGGGATCTCGTGGCGCACCCGCAGCGGGTACATATCGAGGAAGTCGTATACCGCGGCCGCCGCGTCCAGCGCCCCGTCATCCGTTGCCGGCCCCCCGACCACCTCACACAGCGGCAGCAGGTAGACCGGGTTGAAGGGATGGCCGACGACGATCCGCTCCGGATCGGCGCAGTTGGCGGCCAGCTCGCTCACCAGCAGCCCCGACGTGCTGGAGGCGATGATCACGTCCGGAGGGGTGCCGGCGTCGACTTCGGCGAGCAGCGTCTGCTTGAGGGCGAGGTTTTCCGGGGCCGATTCCTGGATGAAGTCGGCGACGGCGGCGACCTCCGCAATCGAGTCGTGGAACGTGATCCGTCCCTTGTCGGCGCCGGGGTAGATCCCCAGCTTGCGCACTGCCGGCCAGGCTCGTTCGATTGCCTCCCGCGTCTTGTCGGCGGCGTGCGGGTCGAGGTCCCAGGCGGCGACGTCGAGGCCACGCCCGAGGGCCCGGGCCGCCCATCCTGCGCCGATTACGCCGCACCCGACGATGCCGAACGTCTGGATGTCTGTGCGAAACCGCATGAAAGCCCTAGAAGTTGACCGCGTCGAGGCCCTTGAGGTCGAGCCGTTCCCTAGTCTCTTCCGGCGTGGCCGGCTCGCGGGACAACTCACGCAGGATGCGCACGATCTTCTCGACCTGTTCGGCGTTGGATTCGGCCAGCTTGCCCTTGCGCAGGTACAGCCCGTCCTCCAGCCCCACCCGCACATTGCCCCCCATCGTGGCTCCCGCCGTCACGAGGTCGAATTGGTGCCGGCCGCCGCCGAGGATCGACCACTCGATGTCACGGCCAAACAGGCGATCGGCGACCGCCTTCATCGCCACCACGTTCTCGACGTCGGGGCCGATGCCGCCGAAGGTGCCCATCACGAACTGCATGAAGATGGGCGGCTTCACCAGACCCAGGTCGGCGAAGTAGGCCAGCGTGTAGAGGTGGGAGATGTCGTAGGCCTCGAACTCGAACCGGCAGCCCGTCTCTTCCGCCAGGACCGTGAGCATGTACTCGATGTCGCCGAAGTTGTTGACGAACGGCTCCCACTTGGTGCTCTCGAGGAAGGGCTCTTCCCAGTCGTACTTCCAGCGTCCCTCGTACTTGGGGATCATCTGGAACAGCCCGTAGTTCATCGTGCCGAGGTTGCAGGTGGCCAGCTCCGGGCGCAGCTCCTTGATGACCCGAAGCCGCTCTTCGATCGTCTGCCCGGTGGCGCCCCCGGTCGTGATCGAGATCACGACGTCGCAGCGTTCTTTGATCCCGCTGCAGTACTCGCGGAATATCGCCGGGTCGGAGACGGGACGCCCGTCGTGGGGGTCGCGGGCGTGGATGTGGATCACGGCGGCACCGGCGTCGGCGGCCGCGACCGACTGATCGATGTGCTCATCGATCGTGATCGGGATGTCGCTGTTCATCGTGGGCGTATGAGAGCCCCCGGTGACTGCACAGGTGACGATGACGCTCATGGCAAACCTCCACCGGTTCTCGTGCCCTTTTCGATGCTACGCCGGCGGTGGCGACGTTAGTTGGCTCAGGCCGGGCGCGAGTGCTGCCAGCGTTCGATCAATTGCAGATGGCGGTGGTCCTTTTCCCGACCGGCGATACGCTTGTAGGCCACGACGTGCTCGAGGCGGACGAAGGGCACGCCGTCGACGATCTCGGCCGTGTCGATGAGGTCGTCGATGTCGACTGCGCCGAAGGCCCAAGATGCACCTACGGTGAGCATGCCGCCGAAAAACCAGGCGACCGTGATGTCCTCCTCGGGGAGGTAGGTGAGGTCCCCCTGCTCGAGGGCCTGCTCCCAGGCAGGCCCGCGGGCGATGACGTCGATGTCGCGGGCGTCGTCGATGATGCCTCGCACCAGGAGGGGTCCGCTGCCGAACACCGCATAGTCACCGCGGGGAAGGTCGATGGCCCGCAGCAGCTCGAATGCCTCCGCTGAGTTCATTGCACGATCGGCTGGTCCGGCAACGGAGGGGGCGCATGGGTCTCCGGCCCGGTGAAGAGCCGGCCGCGTTCGGCCCAGAGGATGAAACCGAGAGCCAGCGCTCCGAAGATGGCGAAGCCCATGACGAGCGGCATCACCGTGTCGGTGAAGCGGCGGTCGATGACCGATCCGAGGAGGGCTCCGCCGGCCAGAGAGACGGTGCCGATCACCGCTGAGGCGGTGCCGGCAATGTGGCCGAGGGGCAGCATGGCGATTGTGTTGAAGTTCGGGATGAGCAGGGCATGCAGGCTCAGCATGATCGCCAGCGCGATCGTGAAGGTCCAGAAGCTCGGCCGCTCGTCCGCCGCAGCCGTGATGGCCCAGAACACCGAGGCCGCGGTGACATACGAGATGAGCACGATGTGGACCATGCGGTTGGCGCCGATGCGCTCCACCAGCCTGGCGTTGACGAGCATCGCCGAGCCCATCGCCGCGGCGATCCCACCGAAGATGAAGGGGAACTGCTCGGGCCGGTCGAAGATCTCTCCGAAGATGCGCTCGGAGCTGGCGAGGTAGGAAGTGAAGACCCCGAAGGTCATTGTCATGGCCATGGTGTAGCCGAGGGGTAGGCGGCTGGTGACGACCTCCCGGACCGCAGCTGTGATCGCGCTGCGATCGATCGGAAGCCGGTTGGCAGGATCGAGGGTCTCCGGGAGCACCCGGGCCCACGCGGCCATCACGACCACGATGATCACGCCAAAGGCGAACACCGACTGCCAGGGGAATATGGCTATCAAACCGGCGCCCACCGACGGCGCCAGGATGGGCACGGTGACGAAGACGGCCATGATGTACGACATGGCCTTCGACATCTGCTCGCCCGAGAACAAGTCACGAACGATCGACACGGCAACGACCCGGGGGCCCGCCGATCCGACGCCCCAGATGAAGCGGCTCAGCAGCAGCAGTTCGAGGGTCGGGGCGAGCAGGGATCCGAGAGCGCCGAGCCCGTATATGGCGAAACCGGCGTAGAGGACCGGCTTGCGTCCGAAACGGTCGGCCAGCGGGCCGTAGAAGAACTGCGCGAGGGCCATCCCGAGCAGGAACGTCGTGACGACCTGGGCCACCCGGGTGGAATCGGCGGGAAGCCCGTAGTGCTCTCGGATGTCATCGAAGGCGGGAAGCATCACGTCAATGGCGAGTGCCCCCAGCGCCATGATCATCGACAGCAGAGCGGTGAAGTGCCCGCGACTGAGCGGGGCTCGTTGCGAGGTTGATGTGGACGAGGCCATGGCCATGCACTTCCCGGCAGAGAGGGTCACGGTAGTAGTGGTGGGAGATCCCCCGGTAGGCAAGCCTTCTCAGGCGCTCTCGGGATCAACCGTCAGTTCGATGTGCCGCCCAACCTCCTGAACAGATCACGTCGTGTGGGGTCGGCGACCGTTCGTTCCTGAAGGGCACGGGCGACCGCCTCCTGGAACGGTAAGGCGAGGGCCATCGCCGCGTGCCGGGCATCCTCCTGGTCGGCCAGCCCAGAAACGTCGGGCACGAGGTTCACGCTCGCATATGTTCCGATCGCATCGATGCTGTCGACACCTACCGCGAAGCGACGCTTTCCCACGGTCAATTCGGTCATTCCCGTGCCATCGGCGAGGAATATCATTCCGCTGATCGTCCATGGAGCGATTAGGACGAGCGTCGGGGTTTGTCCGACCATGGCGGGCGCGAGCACCTCGACGATCAGATTCGGATTCCAGTTCGGATCACCGGGGGAGGACCGGCGCTGGACACCCTCGAATGCCAGTCGGGTCGCGGTCGCGAGCTGTGCCAGATCACTCATCGCGAGTCGACGGGACGGTGTCCCCTCGGAGCAGTTCCGGTCGTCATTCCACCAGCCAGTCGCTGCCCTCGACGACCTCGATCACCGTCGGCCGGTCGGCATTGAAAGCCGCCGCCACTTCTTTTTCGAGATCGGCGCCGTCCGCCGGCTGGACGCCGCGGCAGCGCATCGCCTCCGCCAACGTCATGAAGTCGGGGTTGAGGCCGTCGACCCCGATCGTGGCGATGCCCTTGCGCTGCATGTCGCCGCGGATCTGTTGGTAGCCGTCGTTGTTCCAGACGATGATCGGGATCGGGAGCCCCAGCTCGGCGCCGGTCACGAGCTCCTGGACGGTGAACATGAAGCCGCCGTCTCCCGCCAGCGCCATCACGGGCCGCTCGGGGACCGCCAATTTGGCGCCGATCGCCCCGGGTAGCGCCGGGCCCAAAGTGCAGAAGCCGGCCGGATAGAGCCAGTGGCGCTCTGCGAATACAGGGAACCCCCACGACCCGGTGTAGGCGAGCTGGGTCATGTCGGCGTAGACGACTGTGTCCTCCGGCACGGCCCGGCGCAGCGTGCCGAGGAGGCGGAGATGTTGGCGCTCGCGCCCGCCGAGATCGGAGAGGGCAGCCGCGCGGACCTCATCGATCTCGTCTTGGCGGCTCGCCCGCGGCGGGGCACCGGCCAGGGCGGTCCGTAGCGCCGCGATGACCTGCCGGGAGTCGCCCACGATCCCTATGGCAGCTTCGTAGAGGTCGTCGATCTTCTGCGGATCGATGTCGATCCGGATCAGCTGCCCGTTGATGTCGATCTTGGTGCCGGCGAAGTGGTCGGTGTGCCCCATTTCCGTTCCGACCGCCACTACTACGTCGGCGGTGGCGACCAACCGCTGCACCGGAGGTCGGATCACCGTCGTGCCGAGGTTGAGCGGGTGATCGTCCGGCACGATTCCCTTACCGCCGTTGGAAGTCACCACTGCGGCCTGGAGGCTTTCGGCTATGGCCTGCAGGTCTCTTCCGGCGCCGCGGGCCCCGCTGCCGAGGTACAGCAGTGGCGTGGTAGCTCCCGCGAGCAGTTCGGCGGCCGCCGCGATGGCCGCGGCGTCCGCCTCGGGTGGCGGCGGGAGCCGGCGGACACCCCAACCGTCCCCGGCATCCATGGCGAGGATGTCGAGCGGAACTGTGATGTGGACCGGCCGGGGCCGGCCCGCGGCGAATTGGGCGAAGGCCCGGCCGATGAGGTCGGGGATCTCGCCGGGCGCGGTGACAGTGGCGCTGAAGGCGGTGATCGGGGCCGTGACCGCCGCCTGATCGCTGATCTCGTGCAGCATGCCCCAGCCCTTGCCGAGCGTCTCGGATGGCGGCGAGCTGGAAATGACCAGCATCGGCACCGAGTCGGCAAAGGCCTGGCCAATCGGAGTAGTCATGTTGGTGAGGCCGGGCCCGGTTATCACCAGGCAGACGCCGGGACGCCCTCCGGCGCGGGCATAGCCGTCGGCCATGAACCCGGCGCCCATCTCATTGCGCGGCTGGATGTGGCGGATCGAGCTGGTGCCCAAGCCGCGGTAGAGCTCGAGCGTGTGGACACCGGGGATCCCAAAGACGGTGTCAACCCCATACGCTTCGAGGAGCCGGATGATCGCCTCACCACAGTTCATGAGCGGCAGGCTACTCCCGGTCCATAGCGTTCGTTGTGCTTAGAGCGCGCTATTCCAGCGGTTTAGGCACAACGAACGGCGGGAGTCAACGACGGGACTCAGTCGAGCCCGAACAGTTTGCGGGCATTCCACAGTGCCGTGACCATTTGGTCGATGTCTTCCTCGACGGTGTAGACGTAGAACGACGCCCGGGCGGTGGCCGGGACCTCGAGGTAGCGCATCAGCGGCTTGGCGCAATGATGTCCGGCGCGCACCGCCACTCCGTCCTCGTCGAGGATCGTTGCCAGGTCGTGAGCGTGGATGTCGCCGAGCTCGAAGCTGACGGCGGCGCCGCGCTTGGCGAGGTCGGCCGGTCCGTAGACGGTGAGGTCGGGGATCTCGGCCATACGCTCCAGGGCGTATTTGGTGATTGCGACCTCGTGGCGACGGACCTCTTCCATTCCGATCTTGTTGAGGTAGTCCACAGCGGCACCCCAGCCGACGGCCTGGGCGATCGCCGGCGTGCCGGCCTCGAACTTGTGCGGCACCGGGGCCCAGCGAGACTCGTACAGCCCGACGTCGGCGATCATCTCGCCCCCGCCCTCGACCGGGCTCATTTCCTCGAGCAGCTCCGGCTTGCCCCACAGCGCCCCAATGCCGGTGGGCCCGAGCATCTTGTGGGCGCTGAAGGCCAGGAAATCCACGTCGAGCTCGGAGACCGCGGTGGTGGTGTGGGGGACCGACTGGGCGCCGTCCACCACGACGATGGCGCCAACTGCGCGCGCCGCCGCCGTCACCTCGGCAACCGGCCCAATGGCGCCGGTCACGTTGGACATTCCGGAGATGCCGACGACCTTCGTACGCTCGTCGATCACCTTCTCCAACATCGAGGTGTCGACCGTGTAGTCGTCGTTGAGATCCAGATAGGCCAACTCGGCGCCCGTCAGCTCGGCGATGAGCTGCCAGGGGACGATATTGGAGTGGTGTTCCTGGACCGTGATCACGATGCGGTCGCCTGCGGTGAGGCGCCGCAATCCCCAGCCGTAGGCCACGAGGTTGATCGCCGCCGAGGTGCCCCTGGTGAACACGATCTCGCTGGCGGAGGCGGCTCCGATGAATTCGGCCACTTTGGCGCGCCCGCCCTCATAAGCGAGGGTTGCCTCGTGGGCCAGCGTGTGGGCGCCGCGGTGGACGTTGGCGTTGGTGTTCTCGTAGTAGTCCGAGATCGCCTTGATCACCGAGGCGGGCTTCTGGGTTGTCGCCGCCGAGTCGAGGTAAGCCAGCCGGTGCCCGTTGATCTTGCGCCCCAGGATGGGAAAGTCGTCGACCAGATGGGCCAGGGAGCTCATGTCGTTGCAGCCTCGACTCGGTAATCGTCATAACCGTCACCCTCGATGAGGGCGGCCAGCTCGGGCCCTCCGGACTCGACGATGCTGCCGTCGATGAAGATGTGGACGACGTCGGGTGTGATGTAGTCGAGCATCCGCTGATAGTGCGTGATGATCAGAAAGCCGCGGTCGGCCGTGGCGACCTTCTTGACCCCGTTGGCCACGGTGCGCAGCGCGTCGATATCGAGACCACTGTCGGTTTCGTCGAGCACGGCCAGTTCCGGTTCGAGGACCGCCAGCTGCAGGATTTCGTTGCGCTTGCGCTCGCCGCCGGAAAACCCTTCATTGAGGTAACGATCGGCGAATGACCCGTCGAGGCCGAGGTCCTTCATCACGTCCATGACCTTGAGCCGCAGCTCCAGGATGGTGTAGTCGGTGCCGGTACGGTTCGACAAGGCAGCCCGCAGGAAATTGACGACGGTGACGCCCGGAATCTCCTCGGGGTACTGGAATCCGAGGAACATCCCGGCCCGGCCCCGCTGATCCGGTCCCCACTCGGCGATGTCTTCGCCCTTGTAGAGGATGCGGCCTTGCGTCACGACGTAGTCGGGGTGACCCAGAAGCACGTTGGCCAACGTCGACTTGCCCGAGCCGTTGGGTCCCATCAAGGCATGAATCTCGCCACGGTTGATTGTGAGATCGAGGCCTTTGACGATGGCGACATCGTCGGCGGAGACATGGAGGTCCTCGATGGAGAGCAGGGGAGCGTCAGGCATGACCCCAGATTAACACTACGGCGATAGAGCTAATTCCTCTCGCTCGAATTCGACCCAAGGCGCCGACAATGACCGGCCGCTCCCTCTCACGAGCCGCGGATCGCTGCGATGTCGGCGGCGATCTGGGTTGTGTCGATC
>JBFISZ010000117.1:0-8660 GCA_041608315.1 Acidimicrobiia bacterium
GATCGCCGGGACGTCCTTCGGCTCGACCTCGCCATCGAGGGGGACGTGAATGAACCGCAAACCGGCCGCTTCATATGCCTGCTGGTTCTGATTGCTCGCCAGCAGGGACAAAACGGCATTGAAGCCCCGGTCGGCCATCCAGACGATCTCTTCTTCCCGCCGCACCCGCCGATGCTGGAATCCGTACCCGCCGATACGCTCGCAGACGGCGAGCCGGCCCTGGATCACCCATTTGAAGCCGCGCGGCTCAAGTCCTGCCAATGCCCCTGCCTTCCAACTGGCCCCGCACGATAGCGTCCGTCGTGCGAGCCACCTGCAGCGCTCCCGCTACGTCGTGGACCCGCACCGCGGCGGCGCCACCCAGTACGGCCGCCGCAATCGTTGCCCCTGTTGCGAAATCCCGCCCGGCGGGCACAGTCGCAAAACCCGCCGCATCCAAGATGGATCCCAAGAAAGCTTTCCGGCTCGCCCCGATCAGCACGGGAAAGCCGATAGCTACGAATCGGGACACGTTGTTGAGCAGATCCAAGTTCTGGAGGTGTGATTTGCCGAAGCCGATCCCCGGATCGAGGCAGATACGGCGACGATCGACTCCGCCATCGATCGCCAGCTCGGCCTGCTTCTCGAGGTAAACGGCCACGTCCTCCACCACGTCGTCGTAGGTGGTATCGGACTGCATCGTCCGGGGTTCCCCTCGCATGTGCATGATCACGACCCCGACCTCGAGGCCGGCCACCAACTCGACCATCGCCGGGTCACGCAACCCACCGACGTCGTTGACGATCTCCGCGCCGGCGGTCACAGCCGCGGCGGCGACAGACGGTTTCATGGTGTCGATGGACACGATCGCGCCGGCGGCCACCAGCTCGGCCACTACGGTCTCTACCCGCTCGATCTCGTCCCGAGAATCGACGGGATCGGCGCCCGGCCGGGTGGACTCGCCGCCGACGTCGACGATGTCGGCACCGGCACGCAACAACTCGGTCCCCCGCGCGATCGCGGCAAACTCGTCGAGGGCGAGACCACCATCCGAGAAGGAGTCGGGAGTGACGTTGAGCACCCCCATGACCAGCGTGTGCGCCGCGGTCGACAATGTCGAGTCGCGCAGCCGCCACTCCACCGGAGCCAAGGGCGCAATGTCCGAAAGAGCCAGCGTGCAGTCCTAGCTCGGCGGATCGTCCGGAGGCTGCGCCGCGACCAGCGTGCCGTCGGCGAGCACCTGGCTCTCGGGAGCGCGGATGCGGAGGGCTCCCGAGTCGGTGTGCTCCCACTTGGGAACGTCGTGGAATGCCTCGGCCAGCTCGTCCGGGCCCAGCGTCTCCTTGTCGAGCAGCATCGCGGCCACCCGATGCAGCCCATCGATATGAGTGACCAGGATCTCACGGGCCTCCTCACGGGCCTGGAAGATGAGCTCGCGCACCTCTTCGTCGATGAGGGAAGCGACGTCGTTCGAATAATCCTGGCCGTGGGTGTAGTCGCGTCCCAAGAACACTTCACCCTGGGCGGTGCCGTAGCGCATGGGCCCGAGCCGGTCGCTCATCCCGTATTCCATGACCATCGCTTTGGCCAGCTTCGTCGCCTGTTCGATGTCGTTGTGAGCACCCGTCGACGGATCACCGAAAATGATCTCTTCGGCGGCCCGGCCGCCCAGCGCCACGGCGAGACGGTCGACCAGCTCGGTGCGCCGCTGATAATCCCGGTCGGCCTCGGGAAGTGACTTGGTATAGCCACCGGCCCGGCCGCGGGGGATGATCGTGACTTTGTGGACTGGATCGGCATTGGGTAGAGCGAACCCGACCAGGGCGTGGCCACCCTCGTGGTAGGCCGTGAGCTTCTTCTCGTCCTCTGACATGATGTGGCTCTTGCGCTCTGGGCCCGCCAGGATGCGGTCGATCGCCTCTTCCAGCTCGGCCATCCCGATTTCCGTGCGGTCGCGCCGGGCCGACAGGAGGGCGGCCTCGTTGATGAGGTTGGCGAGATCGGCCCCGGTGAAACCGGGCGTCTGGCGGGCCAAGACTTGGAGATCGATTCCGTCGGCGAGGGGTTTGCCCTTGGAGTGCACTTGGAGGATCTGATGGCGCCCCTCCAGGTCGGGCCGGGGAGCCATGATCTGGCGATCGAACCGTCCGGGACGCAGCAACGCCGGATCGAGGATGTCGGGCCGGTTCGTTGCCGCAATGACGATCACGCCGGCCTTGGCATCGAACCCGTCCAGCTCGACGAGCAGCTGGTTGAGCGTCTGCTCACGCTCATCGTGACCGCCGCCCAGCCCGGCCCCGCGATGGCGACCGACGGCGTCGATCTCGTCGATGAAGACGATGGCCGGGGCGTTCGATTTCGCCTGCTCGAAGAGGTCGCGTACCCGGCTGGCGCCGACGCCGACGAACATCTCCACGAAGTCGGAGCCGGAGATCGAGTAGAACGGGACCCCGGCCTCACCGGCGACGGCCTTGGCCAGCAGGGTCTTGCCGGTGCCGGGCGGGCCAAACAGGAGCACTCCCCGCGGGATCTTGGCTCCCATCGCACGGAACTTGCCCGGGCTCTGCAGGAAGTCCTTTATCTCTTCGAGCTCCTCCACGGCCTCGTCGGCACCTGCCACGTCCTTGAAGGTGACCTTGGGCGAGTCTTTGCTGACTTGCTTGGCACGCGACTTGCCGAATTGCATGACCCGGTTGCCGCCACCCTGCATCTGCATGATGAAGAATATGAAGATCCCAAAGATCAGGAGGTAGGGAAAGATCGTCCCGAGAAACCACTGAAATCCGCTCGGGTTCTCGGCATCCGTCTCGAACTCGGTGATGCCGGCCTCGAGAATGGCGCGGGTCAGGTCACCCTCGAATTCGTTCGGGTAACTGAGCCGGAAAGCGTTGTCGGTCGCCCCATCGGGCAGCGAGGCGTCCGCCACGTACTCTCCGAGGATCTCGTTGGACTTCTCCTTGATCAGCACCTTGGCGACTTTGTTTTCGGCCAAAGCCTCCTGGAACTGCGGCAGCGTGAGCTCAACCGGTTCCGTCGACGTCTGCAGAAGTGAGTTGACCAAGAGCAACGCGGCAAAGCCAAAGGCCACGTAGATCAGCATTGCTCTTGCGGTACGGTTCACGGTGCTCCTCGCCAGCATGGAATGCCGGAGGCTTGGGTGTCAATCATCATATTGGTTCCAGCGTGTTATCGGGAGTCACCACCACCACGCTGAGGGGTATGGCATCGGCCGGCAGCGACTCATTTCACGGTTGGAGGTCGGCTTCGTCGACGACACCCACAAACGGCAGGTTGCGGTACAGCTCCCCGTAGTCCAGCCCGAATCCGATCACGAACTCGGGATCTATGTCGAACCCGGTGTATTTGATCTCCATCGGAGGCCGCTCCACCCCGGTCTTGACCAGCAATGCCGCCAGGCTCAGCGAGGCCGGGTTGCGGACCCGCAGGTTCTTCATGAGGTAGTGGAGCGTCAGGCCGGAGTCGATGATGTCTTCGACGATGAGGACGTGACGACCCTCTATCTGCGTATCGAGGTCCTTGAGGATGCGCACGACGCCGGATGTCTTGGTCGTGCCGCCGTACGAGGAAACCGCCATGAAGTCGAACTCGACCGACGTGTGGATGTGCCGAGCCAGGTCGGCCATGACAATGAACGCCCCTTTGAGGATCCCCACGAGCAGGAGGTTCTTGCCGTCATAGTCGGCGGTGATCGCCTTGCCCATCTCGGCAAGCTTGGCGTCTATGTCCTCTGCCGTGATCAGCACTCGTGGATTCAAGGCCGGCCCTCTCCCGCCGTCAGCTCGAATACGCCTTCCTCCCCTACGATCCCACGTGCCCAGGGGGCGGAGCGAATGCCGACGACGGCGGCGATTCTCCCATGAGCCGTAGCTACCGGCCAAGCCGACCGCAACCGCCGCGCCAAACCCGCCTCTGCCATGACGTCGCGCACCGGTTTCGAGCCGGCGGCGATGGCAATGCGCTCTCCCGCGCCCGCCGCCCGCAGCAGGATATCGGGGCCGACCCGGGCACCGTCCACCAGGCTGGTGCGCCGGACCAGCGCGGCCGGGGCCGCGACGGCCGCAACCTCGAGAACGCCGAAGCCGGCGGCACCGGGGAGGGCACACTCGACCGGCGCCGGGCTCGGCACATCGCCGAGGTGCGCCACCAGCCAGGGGCCCTCCAGCTCGAGGTGCCAGCCATTACCAACATCGCGGCGCCCCGTGATGCCATGTGCCACCTCGAGACCGGTGGCGATCTCCTCGAATGTTCCCGCGTGCGGGGGGCGGGCGGCCCGCAGCAGACGCCTCACGAGGCGGCTGCCGACGGCATCTCCAGCGGTGGTGATCAACGGAGCCGGGATCTTGAAGGCCCCCCAGGCGTCCCTCACAATCGGAACCGAGCCGATCCTCGCTTCGATCTCGGCATCGTCGGCGGCGAGGGTGCCGGCGGTCCGGGTCAGCGACTCACGAAATCGCGGGTTGAACTCGGCTTCCAGTTGCGGGATCAGTTTGCGGCGCAGCAGGTTGCGGGTGTGAGTGAGGTCATGGTTGCCGGGATCGTCGACCGTCGGCAGCCCGAGGGCCGCGGCGACCGGGACGATCTCTTCCCGCCACAGCCCCAGCAGCGGCCGCCGCACCGGCGGGCGTCCCGCCGCCATCGCCGCCAGGCCCGCGGTGCCGGCCCCCCGCAGCAAGTTGCCCAGAGTCGTCTCGGCGAGATCGTCGGCATGGTGGCCGGTGATCACGGTCTCATCCGGCTGCCGGGCGGTTTCCAGTGCGGCCCAGCGAGCCGTCCGCGCTTGACCCTCCCACGAGGCTCCCTCCGGCACGATGACCGCAACGACCTCGACGGCGATCCCCAGTTGCTCCGCAATCGCGACCGCGGCCGCAGCCGACTCGTCGGCAGCCGGGGTTCCGTGATGGACGTGCAAGGCGCGCACTCGTCCCGCAGCAAGCCGGGATACGGCCCAGGCGGCGACGGCAGAGTCGGGCCCTCCGCTGAGAGCGACCAGAAGGGGCCCGTCGCCGGGAGGAGCCACTCGGGAGAGCAGCTCGTCCGGTGTCATCCCAACCGCTCCAGCCACAGCACCGGGTTCTTGATCTCGTCGAGGCTGGGCAGGTTGGCCGGGTCCTCCCACGCCTTGTTCAAGGCCGTCCAGCCGGCGTGCCGCTCGACCCCGGCGATGAACTTCGCCCCGTCGTCGTACTGGCGCATCTTCATCTCGAGTCCGACGAGCCGCATGAGCATTGCGGTGCGCGGATCCTGGCGGCGCTCCTTGAGAACCTGAGACATCCTCTCCTGGGTGACCAGCTCGCGAGCCCCGACCCGATCCATGACCACGTGGCCGTGGCCCTCGAGTAGCGACATCAGCGCCTGCACCCGGTCGATGACGTCACGCTGGGTCGATGTGGCAAATATCCCGAACAGCCCCGTCTCGTCCAAGAGGGGGTCACCCGAACGGGCTGCGGCCACCAGCTCGCCGGTAACGCGGCTCAGCATCCCCTTCTCGGGAATGGAGGCGGCGACCAGCTCGTTGACGAGGCCCAGGAAGTAGTCCTTCATCCAGGGCACCCCGAGGAATTGCAGCCGATGAGTGGCCTCATGGAGCGCCACCCAGAAACGGAACTCCTGAGGGCGGAACTCGTGCTGACGCTCCATCGACAGGATGTTGGCGCCGACGAACATCACAGTGTCGCCGGCCGATCCGTCGGCACGGGGCAGGACCAGCTCGTACTGGCCGAGTACCCGGCGGCTCAGCAGCCCGAGGACCGCACCAAGCTCGGCCGCGGTCACCTTGGCGGCGATCTGGGCGCCGATTCCCTTCTGGGCGGCCAGGCGCTCTTCGGCCGGTTTCACCAGAGCCGAAAAGGAGCCGATGTTCGCCTCGACCCACTCTTTGCGGGAGACGACCGCGACCTCGGCGACACCCGGGGCGTGCAGCCCGGTCTCGGCCTCGACCATGGTGGTGGCGCGCATGACCAGCTGCGGCGCTTGCAGGGCGAGACGGGCTTCGTGGTAGGTGCCGGCGAGCGGGTAGCGTCCCGTCATTCGTGACGCGACGCGGACCGCCCGATCCCAATCGATGGAACTCATATGGAGGAAGTTAGCCGCCCCCAGGCTTGGCACCGACGGACCGAGCTGGGAGGCTCACGCCGATGATGCCCGCCTACCGACTCCTTAGGATGCTGGCCGCCCTGCTGGCCCTCCTCAGCGGATGCGCCACCGTAGATGGCGCCGCCCCCTCCCGGGAGGCCGTGGCCGCCGAAGCTGCCGGCTCCACCTCGACCCCGCCGCCGCCGTCTCCCACCACGACGTCCAGCACGACGCCGACCACTACCACCCCAACCCCAACCCCAACAACAACAACCACGACAACGACAACGACTACGACCCTGCCCCCGTTCATTATCGGCTTCGCCGGTGACACCTCACTGACTCACGGATTGCACGCTCGAGACCCGTTCGGCGAAGTTGCCACAGAGTTGGCGGCTCCCGACGTGATGATCGTGAACCTGGAGACCACCGTCGCCGAGTCCGCCGTCGGTGCCGCCATTCAGAAGCGCTTCACCTTCAAATCGCCGCCGGTGACGGGCGAGCTGCTGGCCGATGCCGGGATCGACGTGGCCGCCCTGGCCAACAACCATGCCCTCGACTACGGGCCGGCCGCCGTGGCCCGCACGATTGAGATCCTCGAGGAGGCGGGCGTCGCCACCGCCGGAACCGGCAGGGACGGCGACGAGGCATACGGGGCGCGGCATCTGGACGTGGCGGGCTGGGACCTGGCGATCCTGTCGTTTTCGCGGGTGCCATGCGACTCGCCGGAGCCCGGCGAGAGTTACATCGACGAGGTGGCCTGGGCTTGCCCTCAGTTCGAGGAGCGGACGATGGCAGCCGTCAGGGCGGCGGCCGACGCCGACTTCACGGTGGTGATGATCCACTGGGGAATCCAGCGCGACGTGTGCCCGGCTTCCTACCAACGCCGGCTGGCGGCCGCTTGGATCGCGCAGGGAGCCGACGCCGTGGTCGGCAGCCACCCCCACGTCCTGCAGGGCGTCGAGAAGATCGACGGCGCCTGGGTCGTGCACTCCACCGGTAATTTCGCGTTCCCCTCGGCGCGCAACGCATCGTCATACACGGCCCTGTTCACCCTGACGGTGACGGCGGACGGCGAGGAGCTGGCTGCGACCCCGTTGCGAATCGAGGGAGGTCGCCCCGTCCCGGCCGTCTCATCGCGCAGCGGCATCCTCGAGGATCTCACGAGACGCTCGTTCGGATACACGTTCGACCCGTCTGGAGAGGCCGTCGCCTCGCCGGGTACCGGCAACTGTTGACCCGGCGGCGATAGGCGGTATCGGAATTCGGCCGCCCTAGTCGTACTGTCGCGATACGTTGTTGACACCTGTGGTTGTTGGCAAGCTCGGTTGGGGCAGTCCGGCCACCGCTGGTGCCTGCGGGTAACGGCGGCGTTTCCGTTCTTGCGTACAGCCGCCGCCTATATGGGCCGTCAGATCCTCATGAATCTCGGTGATCGTTGACTCTCTGGAACATGCGTACATCCCGGCCCATATGGGCGGCCGTCAGATACGCAACAACCGTGTAGGCCTGGGAACGACGCCCGAGTCCCACCGAGTGTCAACAACCAGCCGGATCAATACACCTAGTCGGCCACCCGGTACTTGGACCGCACCCGGACGCCGTAGAGCGCAATCGATGCCACGACGCCGAGCACTCCGAGGACGGCGACCGCCGGAGCCAGGAACTTGGCGGTCCATTGGTCCTCGGCCGCCTCGTCTTCGACGGGGGGCGCCATCTCGGCCGGGGCCACTCCACCTTCCGATACCTGGGTCGTCGCCGGAGCCTCGTTCTCCTCCTCCGCCTCGGTGAACGCCACCAGAACTGGTTGGGCAGGGCCGGTAACGGCGGCGGCGGCGGCAGGAGCCGCGATGACCACGAAGAGAGCGGCGAGCAGTAGCGCTTTCATGATGCGGGAGCCTAGATCGACAAGCCGCCAAGAGGCGAGTTGGCCGGGAGGGCGTCGCGGCGAGAGGGGCATCGCGCGTCGTGGATGCCGCAGCGGCACCCGGGCCTCACCCCGGGGCTCCCGCCGGGATCGCCCGCATCGCCAGATCCTCCAACGCCGCGACCTCGTGGCGCACCTCGTCCGTGGTCGAGAAGTGCAGAACGTGGACGTAAAGCACGATGGGATCGAAAGTCATCTCGATAGTCAGCGACCCCGGAGTGAAACTGACCGCATTCGCCACGAGCAACGCCACCGACTCGGATCGAGTCGTGAGCGGGACGGCCACGACCGCCTCCCGGATCCGATCGTTGCGGGGCGTGATCACCTCCCAGGCCACTCGGATGTTCGAAACGACAACCATGCCCAGATAGCGGACGTAGAAGGCCGCCAAGCCGGGGATGCTCAGCCGTGGCGACGGCTTCGTGACCCGCCGCACCGATTCGACGACGAGGGCAATGGCCACCCCCCCGATTACGGTGCCCACCGCAAGATCCCGCCACAGAATCACCCAGACAACTACCAGAGCCACCGGGCGCCACAGCGAGATCCTCTTTGTCTCCTCCGCTGCCGAGCCACTGGGTTCGGGGGCGACACCCGCTAGATCGTCGTGCAGAAGCCGTCCGACCTGACCGGCGAGATACGCGGCACGCCCCAGCAGATC
>JBFISZ010000118.1:0-8606 GCA_041608315.1 Acidimicrobiia bacterium
CGGGCGAGCCGTTTAGGCTCGCGGCGAAGGTGATTCGGCTCCACATCAAGAACAACCGCCGCGCAGAGGACGTGTTCTGCATGAGCGCGGCGCGCTACGACGCGGCGGCGTTGCGGCACCCGGAGATTGCCGCTCACGTCACAGCGACGATCGACTTCGACCTCGACCACTTCGATGAGTCCATGGCCACCGCCGACGCCCTCGTCACGTGGGACCTGCCGACTGAAGACCTGCGCGCCCGGGCGCCGCAGCTGCGCTGGATTCACATAATCGGAGCCGGCGTCGAGCATCTCCAGCCGCTCGATTGGCTGCCGGCGGGGGTGACCCTCACCAACAACCGCGGCGTGCACGCCGAGAAGGCGGGCCAGTACGGACTCATGGCATTGCTGATGCTGAACAGCGCCCTGCCGCGGCTTGTCGGCGCCCAGCGCGCCCACCGCTACGTCGCGTCGTTCACAACGGCGATCACCGGCAAAGTACTGCTGGTGGTGGGCGCCGGCGCGCTGGGCAGCGCCGTCGCCCGCCAGGCAAGGCGGATGGGCCTGCGGACGGTGGGAGTCCGCCGCCGGCCCCGGCGGACGGCAGGGTTCGACGAGGTCCACCCTGTCACCGCCCTCGACCGGCTGCTCCCCGGGGCCGACTTCGTCGTGGTGACGGCGCCGGCGACGCCGGAGACGGCGCACCTGATCGACGAGCGCCGCCTGGGCTTGATGAAACCCGGCGCCGGCTTGGTCAATATGGGACGTGCCTCGGTGGTGGACTACGAGGCGGTGGCGACGGCTTTGCGGGCCGGCGATCTGGGCGGGGCCGTGCTCGACGTGTTCGACCCGGAACCGCTGCCGGCGGCTTCCCCACTGTGGGAGGTGCCCAACCTCATCATCACGCCCCACGTCTCGTCCGACGATGCATTGACTTACGCCCCGCGAACGCTCGACCTCGTTTTCGAGAACCTCGGCCGCCTCCTGGCGGGAAGGCGCCTCAAGAACCGAGTCGACCCGGCCCGGGGCTACTGATCATGAGCAGGCCGATTTCGCTGGTCACCGACTCGTATCCGGCGATCCCCGGGCTCGATACCACGCTGGCTCGGGCACTCTTGCAGTCGGTCTCCGCGGGCGGTAGCTCGGAGACGTTTCGGATCTACTCGCCCGGCCGGGTCCTGGCGTTCGGCAAGCGGGACACCGTCACCCCCGGCTTCCCGGAGGCGGCGGCCGCCGCCCGCAAGAAGGGGTATGTTCCGGTCGTCCGACTTGCCGGGGGACGGGCCGCCGTCTTTCACGAGGGCACGGTGGCGTTCGGGTGGACGATGCCCATCGACGACCCGCGGTCGGATATTCAGGCCCGGTTCAAAGGACTGTCCGAACTGATGGTGCGGGCATTCGCCCGGCTCGGGGTCGATACGGAGATCGGTGAGGTCGCCGGCGAGTACTGCCCCGGTCGGTTCAGCGTTCATCACTCTGGCCACCGCAAGGTGATGGGCGTCGGTCAGCGCCTCGCCCACGACGCCGCCCACGTCGGTGGTGTGATAGTCGTCACCGGAGCCGAGGCCGTCAACGAGGTACTGCATCCGGTCTACGGGGCGCTCGGCGTCGAGTTCGACCCGGCCACGACCGGTGCACTCGCCGACGTCATCCCGTCCGTGACCGTCGGCGGGGTGGTCGCCGCGATCGTCGCCGAACTGGAGACCCTCGGCGAGATCTCGCCGGCGACCATGTCGAGTGAGCTCGTGGCGCGGGGCCGGGAGATGCTGGCCGATCATCTGGTCGACGAGCCGCCTGCCGGCGGCGAGTCCGTCGATTAGCGCCACCTTGTAGCCGCCCTGCGACGGCCGTAGCCTCTTGTCCGATATGAGGAACGTCTTTGTCGTGCACGGGCCCAACCTGAACCTGCTCGGTACGAGGGAACCGGAGGTCTACGGTTCCACAACCCTGCCCGAGCTAGAGACGCACATCGCATCCGAGGCGTCCGCTCTGGGACTTGCTTGCACCTTCTTTCAAAGCAACCACGAAGGAGCCATCATCGACGCTTTGCATGGTGCCGCCGAGCTCGCAGACGCCGTGTTGATCAACGCCGGGGCGCTGACGCACTACAGCTATGCGATCTACGACGCACTGGTGGCGATCGACAAGCTCACCGTCGAGGTGCACATCTCGAATATCCACGCCCGCGAGACGTGGCGCCGTCAATCGGTCATCAGCCCGGCGGCGGACCATGTGATCTACGGACGAGGGGTGCGCGGCTATGCCGACGCTTTGCGCCGCCTGGTAGCCAGCGCAGCCGTACCTCCCCGGCGCATCGCTTACGGAGCGGCAGACTCGCAATACGGCGAGCTCCGGGTGCCTCCGAGCGATGGCCCCCACCCCGTCGCGGTGCTGATCCATGGCGGATTCTGGCGCGACGTGTGGACCCTCGACCTGATGGACTCGCTGGCGGTCGACTTGCACCACCGCGGCTTCGCTACCTGGAATATCGAATACCACCGGGTCGGCAGCGGCGGCGGTTGGCCGGTGACGATGGAAGACGTCGCCGCCGCCCTCGATCACTTGGCCAATCTGGCTAAGGCGTGCAACCTCGACCTGGACGACGTCACGGCCATCGGCCATTCCGCGGGCGGCCACCTCGCATTGTGGAGCGCGGCCCGCCCCGAGCAGTATCCCGAGCAACCGGACACCAAGCCGGTCGTGGTCCCACAGCGGGTAGTCGGGCTGGCGCCGGTCGCCGATCTCGTCGCGGCCCATCAGATGAATCTCGGCGAGGGTGCGGTGGAGGAGTTCTTGCGCCGTTCCCCGCAGGAAGGCCCCGAGCGCTATGCGGTGGCTTCGCCGGCCGAATTGCTTCCGCTGGGGATCCGGCAGCTCATCGTCCACGGTGACGCCGACATGCGAGTCCCGATCGAAATGTCGCGGGCGTACACGGCGGCCGCCGCAGCGGCGGGGGACGACGTGACCTTTCATGGCCATGAGGGCAGCGACCACTTCATGGTGATCGATCCGGCGGCGCCCGCGTGGGAACGGGTGGTGGGCTGGTTGGCCCCGGCCTAACCGGCGAGCACCCGGATGCGGTTGAGGCCCTCAGCGAGGTCAGCGTCGCCGAGGGCGAAGGAGAAGCGGGCCGAACCCGGAGCACCGAACGCCTCGCCGGGCACAAACGCCACTTTGGTTTCGTCGAGTATCAAAGCGGCCAGCTCGAGGGTCGTGGCCGCCGACGATCCGTTGGCGAGCGGCCGATTGAGCAGTCCTTCCATGCTGGGGAAGGCATAGAACGCGCCTTCGGGCTCGGCACAGCTGACGCCCGGGATGTCATTGAGCAAGTCGACCATCGTGCGCCGGCGCCGATCGAAAGCGGCTCGCATCTCGGCAACGGCCTCCAGGTCTCCCGACACCGCCGCCAGGCCGGCGCGTTGGGCAACGTTCGATACGTTGGAAGTCATGTGCGACTGCAGCCGGATGGCGGCGGCGGCCACGGGTGGCGGCGCGATCATCCAGCCGACGCGCCACCCCGTCATGGCGTAGCTCTTCGAGCAGCCGTTGAGCACGACGCAGCGCTCTCGGATGTCGGGTGCGACCGCCGGCATCGAGGCATGGACGGCGTCGCCGTAGACGAGGTGCTCGTAGATCTCGTCGGTCATCACCCATATTCCGCGCGCCGCCGCCCAGTTGCCGATGGCGGCAATAGCCTCCGGCGGGTAAACCGCGCCGGTTGGGTTCGACGGCGACACGAAGACCAGCATCTTGGTCCGGTTGGTGACCGCGGCCTCGAGCTTCTCGATCGTGGCCTGGAATCCGTTCGAGGAATCGGTCGGTACCAGCACGGGGACTCCTCCGGCCAGCTTGATCACCTCGGGATACGACACCCAGAACGGAGCGGGCAGCAGCACCTCATCACCGGGGTCGAGCAGCACCTGGCAGGTGGCGTACACGGCGTGCTTGCCGCCGTTGGTGACGACGACCTGAGAGGCCTCCACGTCGAAGCCGGAGTCACGCTTCGTCTTGGCGGCAATCGCCTCCCGGAAGGGCGGTAGCCCGGCGGCCGGGGTGTAGCGATGGTTCGTGACATCTGCGGCGGCGGCCACTGCGGCGGCAACGATCGCCGGCGGCGTGGCGAAGTCCGGCTCCCCGGCGCCGAAGCCGATGACATTGTGCCCCTCGGCCTTCAGGGCCTTGGCCCGGGTGGTGATAGCCAGCGTCGCCGATTCTGCTATCTCGATGGCCCGCTGCGACAGCCCGGAGCTGCTCCTTTCGCTCGAACTTGAGCCGGCGATCATCTTGTTACTCTCCTCAGCGCACTTCTTCGTGACTTAGGCCCGCACCCTAACTCCTGGCAGGATCATGACTTCCATCCCCGACATCAAACTCCCGGCCGACCTCATCCCGGAAGACGGCCGCTTCGGATCCGGCCCCTCCAAGGTGCTGATCCCCAGCCTCGAGGCACTCGCCGCTACCGGAGGCGCGCTGATGGGAACCAGCCACCGCCGTCCCGCAGTCCGCGCCGTGGTCGGCGCCGTCCGGGACGGGCTGCGCGCCATGTACGGCCTGCCGGATGACTACGAGGTCCTCCTCGGCAACGGCGGGGCGACGGCCTTCTGGGATGCGGCCGCATTCGGGTTGATCGAGCGACGCAGCCAACACGTGAGCATCGGCGAGTTCTCGTCGAAGTTCGCCACGGTGGCGTCGGGGGCACCTCACCTGGAAGAGCCGGAGATCATCGAAGCCCCGTACGGCTCCGGCGCCTCGTTGCGTGCCGACGCCGCGGTCGATGCGTATGCGTTGATCCACAATGAGACGTCCACAGGAGTTCAACTTCCGGTGTCTCGCCCCGCCGGCGGGGAGGGCATCGTTCTGGTGGACGCGACGTCCGCCGCCGGAGCCGTCGCCGTGGATCACGGCGAGTACGACGTCTACTACTTCTCTCCGCAGAAGGCGTTCGGGGCCGACGGCGGACTGTGGCTAGCACTGTGCTCGCCGGATGCGATCGCGCGGATCGAGGCGCTGGAGGCGTCGGGGCGCTGGATCCCGCCGTTCCTCAGCCTCGCGGTCGCCCTGGATAGCTCCCGCAAGAACCAGACCAACAACACCCCGGCGATCGGCACCCTCTTCCTGCTGGCTCAGCAGATCGAGATGATGCTCGCCAACGGCGGGCTCGCCTGGGCGATCGATCGATCCGCCACGTCGTCGGCGACACTGTACGCATGGGCCGATTCCAGCGACATCGCGACGCCGTTCGTCGCCGACCCGGCGATCCGCTCGACGACCACGGTAACCATCGACCTCGTCGATTCCATCTCCGCCGACGCCGTCGAGGCCGTGCTGCGCGCCAACGGTGTGGTCGACACGTTCGGATATCGCAAGCTGGGTCGCAACCAGCTGCGGGTGGCGTGCTTTCCCAACGTCGACCCGGCCGATGTCGCCCTCCTCACCCGGGCCATCGAGTACGTGGCTGAGCTGCTGTAGAGGTTCTCAGCCGCCCGGAGCGGTGTCCGGGGGTCCAGCTTCAACGAAATCGACCGGAACCAGCTCCCGACAGTGGTTGAGAGCCATCACCCAAAGCATGCGGTAGACCTCTTTCGTCTCGAGCGGCTCGGCCTCCGGATCCAAGATCGAGAGGTTCCGGTCTGCCGCCACGAACTCGTCGCCGTGGGCTTGAAGCACCGGAGGGTTGGCCCAGAATTCCTGAGCGCACAGCCTATCGAGCCGAACCTGCCATACGTTGGGATCCAGCTGGGCGAGTCCAGTTGTGTTGAGCCAGGTCTCGATACTTCCGCGGAGTGGCATTGGCACGGCGCGCAGCCGCACCGTGTCCGCCTCAACGCGAGCCCTCACCGCCGCCGGCGACAGCGTGGTGGCGGATGGCTCCGAGGTGCCGGTGCACGCTCCGACGGTCAATAGCAGGAAGGTGACAACAAGGCGTGTAGGTAGCACTCAGCCAGGCTACACGGCAACCCCTACCCCTACCCAGCCGCCATCTCGCGGATGGCGTCGAAGAGGATCTCCTCCTGCCTGAAGAGGTTGTGCTCCACCCGCTCGCCGGCATAGGTCGGCTGGGGGCTCTTGAAGTAGTAACCGAGGAAGTCCTGCACGCCGCCGCGGCCCGTGCGGTGGGCCAGGTCCAGCAACCGAGCCAGATCGAGGACGATCGGGGCCGCCAGGATGCTGTCGCGGCAGAGGAAATCGACCTTGATCTGCATCGGGTAGCCGAGCCACCCGAAAATGTCGATGTTGTCCCAGCCCTCCTTGTCGTCGCCCCGGGGCGGGGAGTAGTTGATCCGCACCTCGTGGGTGATGTTGCCGTAGAGGTCGGGATTCTGCTCGGGCGCGAGCAGCGAATCGAGCACACCGAGCTTGGAGATCTCCTTGGAACGGAAGTTATCCGGGTGGTCGAGCACCTCTCCGTCGCGGTTGCCGAGGATGTTGGTGGAGAACCAGCCGCGAATACCCAGGCGACGCGATTTGAGACCCGGTGCGAGGATGGTCTTCATCAGGGTCTGCCCCGTCTTGAAGTCCTTGCCGGCGATGGGCACTTCGTGCATCTCGGCCATCTCGACCAGCGCCGGGATGTCGACGGACAGGTTGGGAGCGCCGTTGGCGTAGGGAACCCCCGAGCGGAGCGCCGCGTATGCGTAGACCTGGCTCGGCGAGATCGCGGGGTCGTTGTTCTTCAACCCGCGCTCGAAGGAGGCGAGGTCTCCGTGAACGGTGGTGGGCTCCAGGTAGGCCTCCGTTGAGGCACACCAGATCATCACCAGCCGCTCTCCGGCCGCGCGAAAGGCCTCGATGTCGGCGGCGAGTTGCTCGGCCAGCTCCATCAGGTTGTCGCCCCGCTTGATGTGATCGGCATGGGCGAGAGCCTGGACCCACACCGGGTCGAAAACGCCGGGCAACGGCCGGATGGCACGCAGTTCGTCCTCGACCGCGGCCAGGTGCGCCGGTGACAGCACGCCGGAGCGAGCTGCGACCTGGTAGGCCGACTCGTTGAAGATGTCCCAAGCGCCGAACTCGATGTCGTCGAGCGACGTCACCAGATCGGTCAGCGGGACGCCGTCGAGGTCGCCGTACTCGGTGAGTGAGCCGACCGGCTTGCCGAGGCCCTTGCGGGCCAACATGATCCCGGCCATCAGAGTGGTCGAGACGGCTCCGAGGCCGGGGGTGAGAATGCGCAGCTTGCGGGCGGGGGTGTGGGTCACGACGCGCCTTTCGATTTAGGTGAGTTCACGCTATCTCGGCGCCTAATTGAAGACAAGTGAATGTTTCTGAAGTATTGTATAAGTGATGCTTATGATCGATATCGCGCACTTCAAGCTCGAGGGCCTCACCCTGCAGCAACTGCGTTACTTCAACGCCGTGGCCGAAGGCGACACGTTCGCCGATGCCGCCGCGATGATCGGCATCTCACAGAGCGCCCTGTCGCAAGGAATCGCTCGGCTCGAGCAAGTCACCGGCTCCCGTCTCATGGAACGCGATGGCCGGCGCCGCCGCCTCACCACTGCGGGCGAATTGGTAGCCGGCTATGCGCGCCGGGTCCTGGGAGAAAGCGAGCTGCTCGTCAATGAACTCGACGACCGGCGCTCGGGAGTCGCCGGGACCCTGCGGGTGGGGATGATCGACGCCGCCGCCCTCTACCTGTTCCGCGACCAGATTGCCGGATTCCGCGAGTCCCACCCCGACATCGAGCTTGCGATGACCGTGGCGGCTTCCGCAGAGCTGGAACAGCGGCTCGGGGACTTTCGCGACGACGTCGCCATCCTGGTGGGACCGAGCTACCGGCTCGAGACGGAGGTGCTCGTGCGCGAGCCGTTGCATCTCTACGGTTTCGGCGACGACACCGCTACCGGCACGTGGGCGCTGTACCCGGCCCGATCGCACACCCGGGAGGCGATCGATGTCGGCTTGGCTGCCGCCGGCATCCGTCCCCGCGTCGCCGTCGAGAGCGGCAACCCGGCCGTGCTCCGTGAGTTGGCGGCGCTCACCGGCAGCTTCACCGTTCTACCCGAAGCGATAGCGGCAGCCGGCACTCCCCTGCCGAAGCTGTTATCGGGTGTCGCCACGAGAGAGTTCGTGGTGGCCGCCCGATCGATCGCGACGATGCCGCCTCCGGCGCAGGCCTTCGTCACGGCCCTGGAGTCCTGAGACGGCCGTGGCTCGACCCGGGGGCGCCCGGGTAGGCTCCGGACCATGAAGAAGCTGCTGATCATGCGTCACGCCAAATCCGATTGGGGCTCGGGGCTGGCGGACCACGAACGGCCGTTGAACAAGCGAGGTACGAAGGCGGCAGCGGCCATGGGCAGGGCGCTGGCGGCTATGGAGGAGGTTCCCGACCTCGTTATCTCATCGACGGCAACTCGGGCCGCGACCACGGTGGAACTAGCCGCCGCCGCCGGCGACTGGAACTCCCGGATCACGTACTCGGACGCCCTCTACGGAGCTTCGGTGCGGAGTTCCCTCGAGGTTCTCATGGGGGCTGATCCGGGGGCGGCGTCGGTGATGCTCGTGGGCCACGAGCCGACCTGGTCGTCCCTCGTCGCCCATCTCACCGGCGGCGCCGTGGCTATCAAGACCGCCACAGTCGCCGCCATCGAGCTGTACGCCCGCGATTGGGCCGAGGCCGAGTACGCC
>JBFISZ010000119.1:0-8569 GCA_041608315.1 Acidimicrobiia bacterium
CGAGGTCGGAGAGCAACTGCTCCAGGTCCAGCTCACCGAGGTCGTCCGGGTTGAAGAACCCGGCGAGGCCACACAGCTTGCTGCCGTCGAGATCCTCGAACCAGGCCTTGAAGTCGATACCTTCGAGATCCTCGAGGCTCTCGACGTCTCCAAGCTCGGGGAAGTCGGCCGGGTCACACGCTTCGAGGTCGAGCTTGAAGCCTTCGAGATCGAAGTCGCCGAAGTGGGAGCGCCATTGCTCGATGTCGACGTCTTCGGGGAGCACCCCATCAGGGAGCTTGTCCATGAGCCCTTCGAGGTCGAAGCCCTCCAGGTTGAGGTCGTTGAGGTTGAACGTGCCGAAGTTGAACTGGCTCGGGTCGAAGCTCTCCCAATCGAAATCGGCGAACGGGAGCTGCAGCCCGTAATCGCGTGGATCGGGCGGTTCGCCGCACTTGTTCTCCATGTCGGCGAGGCCGTCGAGGTCGTCGTGGCCCTGCTCCAGGAGCTTCGGGAGCTCGGGCAGCACGGCGTCGATCTCACCGGCGACACATACCGACCAGGCCTGGAGGTCGGATCGGAACGCCGCGGCTTCCGGTCCCAGATCGGGGATCGGCGGAAGGCCGCACGTGTCGGTCAGCCGGGGGGCGTCGTCGCCGGAGAAGCCACCGGTGAACCAGGCGGTGAGCTCGCCGAGCACACATCTGCCGTAATCCGTCTGGTCGGTCAAGTCGCTGGGTAGCGTGATCTCGGCCGGGTCCTCATCTACCGCGGCGAGGGACGCGACCGAGGATGTCGAGGCGGCGATGTCTTCGGCACTCGAGTCGCGGGCGACGAGGGCAAATGCGCCGGCGCCCAGAATCAGAACGGCGGCGAAGCTGGCGGCGAAGGCGATGGCGGGGCGTTGCATCCACTGCCGCCATCTCGCCGGCTCGGGGACAGGGGGCTCTTGGGAGAAGCGGGTTTCGAGCCGCTCGTCCGGAACCACCGTTGAATCGTGGTTGGAGTCGCGCCACGAGCGGAGAGCCGCGGCGAGATTTCGGTCGAGCGGATCGTTGCCGGCCGCCAGGTCATCGAGGAAGTCGTTGGGTTCGTTCATCAAATCTCAGAACGTGCCGATGGCTTTGGGGGATACGCGGTTTCTCTCGAGTTGGTTGCGCAGCGCCTCCACGGCGCGATGCTGCAGTGACTTCACAGCTCCCAGGGGACGCTCCAGAACCTCGGCCGTCTCGGCCAGGGTCAGCCCGGCGATGATGCGGAGATGCAGCACGTCGCGTTGATTGGGTGTCAACACCTCGAGCAGTCGGCCGACCTCGTCGGTGGTGAGGTTGCGGATCGCCTCGGACTCGGCATTGCCCCCGGCAACGTCGTGGCGGGCCGCGTCGAGTGAGGCGACGACTTTGGGGCGACGAACCCGTTTGCGGTGCTCGTCGATCAGGAGGTTGTTGGCGATCGTGAAGACCCACGACCGGAAGCCGGACTCACCACCCTTGAACCGGTCCAAGCGATCGAAGGCCCGATGGAACACCTCGTTGGTGGCGACGCCGACGTCGGTGGCTCCTCGCACCCGCAGGTAGCCGGCGAGCTGGGGGCTCAACGAGTCGTACAGGTCGCGGAGGGCCCGGCCCGAGCCGCGCCGGGCGTGTTCGAGCAGCTCGTCGAAGTCGCCATAGGTAGTCCGGAAGCCGGCTCCGGAACCAGTTGTGGACATGTCATAACCGTAAACGTTGTGCGGCGATAGTGAGATACGGTGGCACCCACAGCAAGCGACCGTGACAATCTGGACGATCGAAGCAAGACATGTCAGGGAGGCCCGATGCACAGCGTCACCTACGAGGTCGATGGCCGGGTGGCCACGATCACTCTCAACCGCCCGGATCGCCTCAACGCCATTGACGAGCACATGCCGGGAGAGATCCGGGCGGCCGTCGAGGCGGCCAACGCGGACGACTCCGTCCATGTCATCGTTCTCACCGGGGCAGGACGTTCCTTCTGTGCCGGCTACGACCTGAAAGACTATGCCGAGCGTCCCGGGCCTAACCCCGGCGTCCAGGAGATGCCGTGGGACCCGACCGTCGACTTCAAGTTCATGTACGGCAACACACAGGATTTCCTTTCGCTGTGGCGCTCTTACAAGCCGACGATCGCCAAGGTGCGGGGCCACGCCGTTGCGGGCGGTTCGGATATCGCGCTGTCGTGCGATTTCGTCGTTATGGCCGATGACGCCAGGATCGGGTATCCGCCGGCCCGCGTGTGGGGCTGCCCGACCACCGCAATGTGGGTGTACCGGCTCGGCGCCGAGAAGGCCAAGCGCATGCTGCTGACGGGGGACCTCATCACCGGCACTGAGGCAAAGGAGTTGGGGCTGGTGCTCGACTCGGTGCCCGCGCCGGACTTGGACGACCGGGTGACCGCGCTGGCGGCGCGGATGGCCGGTGTGCCCCGCAATCAACTGATGATGCAGAAGATGATGATCAACCAGGCCTTCGAGAACATGGGCATGGCGAGCACGCAGGTGCTGGCCACGTTCTTCGACGGCGTCACCCGGCACACCCCGGAGGGGATGTGGTTCAAGGACCGAGCCGAGACGGTTGGGTTCAGGCAGGCGGTGGCGGAGCGTGATTCAGGCGACCCGATCGCCCCCGGCGTGAGCCGCTGAGCCGACCGGCGCTACCAGTCAGAGGAGGTGGTGGCCCCCGTCGACCATCAGGATGTCTCCGGTGACGAGCGTCGAGTGGGCCAGGAAGAGGCACGCCTCGGCGACGTCGTCCGGTGTGGCCGAGCGGCGCGCCGGCACGGTGGCCCGGACGTGCTCGCGCATCTCATTCCACTCCGACGTCCACGGTGTGTCGACCAGCCCCGGCGCGACCGCGTTGACCCGGACGTCGGGGCCGAGGGCGCGGGCCAGCAGCCGGGTGAGGTGGTTGAGCCCGGCCTTGGACACGGCGTACGGAATCGAGCTGCCCAGCGCGCGCACGCCCGCCAGGGAGGTGACGTTGATCACGCTGCCGTTGTCGGATTCCCGGAGATGGGGCACTGCGGCCCGGGTCACGTACCAGGTGCCGGTCAGGTTGGTGTCGATGATCTTGTGCCACACCTCGTCGGTGACTGCGTCGAGGTCGTGGTGCGGGATCACCTCGGTGGTGCCGGCGTTGTTGATCACGACGTCGAGGCGCCCGGTGTGTTCGATGGCGGCGGCGATCATCGCCCGGACGGCGGCCTCATTGGACACATCTGCCTGCAGGTAGAGCCCGCCGATCCGCGCCGCGACCGCCTTGCCGGCCTCGACGCTGCGAGCCGAATTGACGATGACGGTGGCGCCAAGGGCGGCGAAGCGCTCGGCACATCTCTCGCCGATGCCGCTCGAACCGCCCGTAACCAGCACCGTCTTGCCGTCGAAGTTCATGTCGCGCTCCTGGATCGGTGGGACCCGATCCTATGAGTGGATGCCGGCCGGGTCGAGCCGTTCCGCATCGGCGTTCGCTTCGCGCCACAATGGAGACCGAGGAGGAACCATGAGTGGACCGAGGCCGGTACGAGCTCCCCGCGGTGCCGAGATCAGTTGCCGCGGGTGGCCCCAGGAAGCCGCCATGCGCATGCTGATGAACAACCTCGACCCGGAGGTGGCGGAGCGCCCGGATGACCTCGTCGTCTACGGGGGTACCGGGCGGGCGGCCCGCTCCTGGGACGCCTTCGATGCCATCGTGGCCACGCTGCAACGCCTCGAAGACGATGAGACGCTGCTGATCCAGTCCGGGAAACCGGTCGGTGTGTTCCGCACTCATGAGTGGGCGCCGCGAGTTCTGCTCGCCAATTCGAACCTGGTGCCCGATTGGGGGAACTGGGAGGAGTTCCGCCGGCTGGAGGCGCTCGGCCTCACGATGTATGGCCAGATGACGGCCGGGTCTTGGATCTACATCGGCACCCAGGGCATCCTCCAGGGGACCTACGAGACTTTCGCCGAGATCGGCCGCAAACGATTCAACGGCACCCTGGCCGGGACGATCACATTGACGGCAGGCCTCGGCGGCATGGGCGGCGCCCAACCGCTGGCGGTGACGATGAACGAGGGCGTCGCGTTGTGCATCGAAGTCGATCCCCACCGGGTACAGCGCCGCCTGGAGACTCGCTACCTCGACGAGGTCGCCGCCGACCTCGAATCCGCCGTGACCCGTTGCATTGAAGCCCGCGCCGCTCGGCAGCGGCTCAGCGTGGGCGTGGTCGGCAACGCCGCCGACATGGTGCCCCGGCTCCTCGAGATGGACTTCCCCGCCGACATCGTCACCGATCAGACGTCGGCGCACGATCCCATGAGCTACGTCCCGGCCGACCTGACACCGGAGGCGGCCGTCCGGATGCAGACCGAAGATCCCGAGGGCCTCATCCGGCGGGCCCGCGAGTCGATGGCGCGCCACTGCGCCGCCATGGTCGGGTTCATGGACGCCGGCGCCGAGGTCTTCGATTACGGCAACTCGCTGCGCACCGAGGCCCGGCTCGGTGGCTTCGAGCGGGCTTTCGACTACCCCGGCTTTCTTCCGGCATACGTGCGGCCGCTTTTCTGCGAAGGCAAAGGACCTTTCCGCTGGGTGGCCCTCAGCGGCGACCCGGCCGACATCGCCGCCACCGACCGGGCCGTGCTCGAGGAGTTCCCCGACGACGCGGCGCTGGCCCGCTGGATCACTCTCGCTTCCGAGCGGGTCGAGTATCAGGGCCTGCCGGCCCGCATCTGCTGGCTGGGCTACGGCGAGCGGCATCGTCTGGGGCTGCGCTTCAACGAGATGGTCCGCACCGGTGAGGTGTCGGCTCCGATCGTCATCGGGCGTGACCACCTCGACTCCGGATCCGTCGCCTCACCGTATCGAGAAACCGAAGACATGGCCGACGGGTCGGACGCCATCGCCGACTGGCCGCTGCTCAACGCCCTGCTCAACACTTCTGCCGGCGCCACCTGGGTCAGCATTCATCACGGTGGGGGTGTCGGTATCGGCCGTTCGATCCACGCCGGCATGGTTGTGGTCGCCGACGGAACCGAGCTCGCCGATCAGCGCCTGGCCCGGGTGCTGACGGCCGATCCCGGCACCGGCGTCATGCGCCACGCCGACGCCGGGTACGACATCGCCAAGAAGGTTGCTCGGGAGCGAGGGGTGGACCTCCCGATGGATCGTTCGTGAGCCTCACCCTCGACAAGCTGATCGTCGGCGCCGAAGTGGCCACGCTCGGCGTTGCCGGCGACTACGGGCTACTCAACAACGGCGTGGTTGGAATCGCCGACGGGCAGATCGCCTATGTTGGGCCGCCGTCGGGCCAGCTGGCGGCGGCCGAGACAATCGATGCCGCCGGCAGGTTGCTCACTCCGGCGCTGGTGGACTGTCATACGCACCTGGTGTTTGCCGGGCAACGGATCGCCGATTTCGAGCGGCGCCTGCAAGGTGCCGGCTACGGCGAGATCGCGAAGAGTGGAGGCGGGATCAAGTCGACCGTGGCGGCGACCCGGGCGGCTGCGGAGGAAGACCTCTTCGCGCTGGCGGCGTCCCGGGTGCGCTGGTTGATGGCGAGCGGGGTGGCGACGGTGGAGATCAAGTCGGGCTACGGCCTCGACGTCGAGACCGAGCTGCGGATGCTCCGGGTAGCCCGCCGCCTCGGCGCGGAGCTGCCGGTGACGGTGCGGACTTCGCTGCTGGCGGCGCACACGATCCCAACCGAGTATCGCGACCATCCCGACGGCTACGTCGACGTGATCTGCAACGAGGTCATTCCGGCTGCTGCCGCCACCGGCCTGGCCGACGCCGTCGATGCGTTTGCCGAGAACATCGCCTTCTCGCCGCAGCAGGTACGGCGCGTGTTCGATGCCGCCGGTGCGGTTGACCTTCCGGTGCGGCTCCACGCCGACCAGCTGTCCGACCTGGGAGGGGCCGCCCTCGCTGCGGAGTACGGCGCCCTGTCGGCAGATCACCTCGAGCATGCCGCCGCAGACGGCCTGCGGCGGATGGCGGCGGCCGGGACCGTTGCCGTGCTGATCCCCGGTGCGGCGACCTTTCTCGACGAGGAGCACCGGCCGCCGGTGGCGGCGATGCGTGACGCCGGGCTCCGGGTCGCCGTTGCTTCCGACCTCAATCCCGGCTCGGCTCCGCTCGGCTCCATGCAGCTGGCGATGGCGCTGGCCTGCACGCGGTTTGGGTTGACACCGGCCGAGGCGCTTCACGGCGCCACGCGGAACGCGGCGGCCGCGCTGGGCCTGGCCGACCGCGGCGAGATCGCCATCGGCATGCGAGCCGACCTCGCGTTGTGGGACGTCGACCGGGCGCCGGCGCTGGCCTACTGGTTTGGCGCCCCGTTGCTCTCGGCGCTGTGGATCGCCGGATCGCCCGTCACATGGGAGACTCCGCGACGATGATCCCTCGAACCGAAGGTGGATCTGATTGAACGACATTGAGCTATCGGGCATGCGGCTCACCCGGGCCGATGTAGTGGCCGTGGCGCGTCGCAACGCCACGGTGGGGTTGAGCGACGAGGCCCGCCACGCCATGGCCGGCTCCCGCCGGGTTGTCGAGGAGCTGGCGGCTTCCGGCGAGCCCGCCTACGGGATCTCCACGGGATTCGGAGCGCTGGCGGACAAGTTCATCCCGGAGAACCGCCGCCGCGAGCTACAGAAGAACCTGATCCGCTCTCACTCCGCCGGAATGGGACCCCGAGTGGAGCGGGAAGTGGTGCGGGCGATGATGCTGCTGCGGGCCCGCACCCTGGCGATGGGGTTCTCCGGCCTGCGACCGGGCGTTGTCGATCGCATGCTGGCCATGCTCAACGCCGGGGTGACCCCGGCCGTCCACGAGTATGGGTCGCTGGGAGCGTCCGGCGACCTGGCGCCGCTGGCGCACGCTGCATTGGCTCTCCTCGGCGAAGGCATCGTCGAGGTTGGGGGAGTGGACCAGCCGGCGGAGGCGGCCCTGGCGGCGCTCGGCTGGGAGCCGCTCGAGCTCGAGGCCAAGGAGGGGCTGGCTCTGATCAACGGCACCGACGGCATCCAGGGCATGCTGGTGCTGGCGCTGGCCGATCTCGAGACTCTGCTGACCACTGCCGACATCACGGCGGCGATGAGCGTCGAAGCTCTACTCGGGACCGACCGGGCCTACGCCGCCGACATCATCACCATGCGCCCCCACCCGGGCCAGGCGATCTCGGCCGCCAACATGACGGAGGCGCTCGCCGGATCGCCCATCGTTGCCTCCCACCGCCATGACGATCCGCGGGTCCAGGACGCCTACTCGCTGCGATGTACCCCTCAGGTGAACGGGGCGGCTCGTGACGCCTGGGCCTACGCCGTCGACGTCACGGAGAACGAGATGCGCTCGGCGATCGACAACCCGGTGGTGACTGCCGACGGTCGGGTCGAATCCGGCGGCAACTTCCACGGCGCCCCGCTCGGGCTGGCCTGCGACTTCCTTGCCATTGCGACCGCGGAAGTGGGCGCCATCGCAGAGCGCCGCATCGACCGAATGCTCGATCCGGCCCGCTCTCAGGGGTTGCCCCCGTTCCTGTCCCCGGATCCCGGCGTCTCGTCGGGCCTGATGATCGCCCAATACACGGCCGCTTCGATCGTGGCTGAGAATCGCCGCCTGGCGGCGCCGGCCGGCGTCGACTCGCTGCCCACGTCGGCCATGCAGGAAGACCACGTGTCGATGGCATGGGGGGCGGCTCGCAAGCTACGGCGCTCTGTCGCCAACCTGGGCCGGCTGCTCGCCATCGAGTTGGTGATCGCAGCCCAGGCGCTGGAGATGCGAGCGATGGATCCGGGCCCTGTCGCCAAGCAGGTTGTGACCAGGTTGCGCGACGTCGTCGATCACCTCCACTTCGACCGGGTGCTGGCCCCCGACCTGGCGGCGGCGACGGACCTCGTGATGACGGGCGAAGTCGTGGCGGCCGCAGGTCTCAGCCCCAGGTACTAGCGGTCCTACGGGCGCATGCTCTGCTGCGTCTTCAGCCGCCAGAGCGCCAGACCGCCCAATCCGCCTGCCAGCAGCAGGAAGAGCAGCACTATGAGACCGGTCAACGAGGACTCGGCGTCCGGGACCGGAACCGGAGTGGCGAGCGCCGTGCTCGTGCTGGAGCTCGTGCTCGTCTCGAGGGGGGTCCCGCCGTCTGCCGAGAGGCCGGCGATGAATTCGGCGAGCGCTCCGATCTGGCTGGCTTCCATCGAGTCGCGGTAGGCCGGCATGCTCGGGGCGCCGTCGGATATGACCGCAATCAGCTCCTGCACCGAAAGCGGCGTTCCTGCCAATGCCGACCCGATGCCACCCTTGCCGCCCACTCCGTGGCACACAGCGCATGCGACGCTGTACATCTCGGCCGGGTCGGTGATCGCGGTGAGACTTCGCCCGGTCGTTCCCACCTGGCCCAGGTTGAACAAGTAGGCGCCAAGTGTTTCGATCTCCTCGTTGGTGAGGACCTGGACGAAGCCATGCATCGCTCCCGCCCCGATGCGCGTGATCTCGACGAACTCCTCCAGGCTCTTGTCGAGACCGACGAGGGGCGGACCGATAGCGCCCTTTCCGTTGGCGCCGTGACACGCCGAGCAGTATGAGACGTACAGCGA
>JBFISZ010000120.1:0-8520 GCA_041608315.1 Acidimicrobiia bacterium
CTATCCCGGGTTTCTCGGAGGGGTGGGCGCCGATCGACTCGATGACTTGCACCGCTATCTGAGGGCTGCCGTCTATCGACTCCGCAAGCTGCCGGAGAACCCGCAACGTGACCTCGAGCTGATGACTCGAATCCAGCTGCTCGAGGAGGAGCATGATGCGTTGATGGACTCGCTTCCGTGGAGCCCGAGGATGGTCGATATCTCGTGGATGCTCCAAGAGCTCCGGGTGAGCTTCTTCGCCCAGCAGCTCGGTGCCAAGGGGCCGATCAGCGAGAAGCGGATTCGTCGAGCCTTCGCCGAGCTGCTGGGTCCGGAGTGACGGGCCGCGGCAGGAGACCCGACAGCGCGGCGGCGCCGAATAATGTCCGCCCGGCCGTGTAGCGTGCCCGTCATGCAGATAGCGGTGAAGCGCAGCCAGCGACGCCACAAGACGGTGCAGGCGCGCATGGTCGACGGGGTCCTGGAGATCGCCATTCCCGGGCGAATGTCGGCCGCCGAGGAGCAGCACTGGGTCGAGGTCATGCGGGCTCGCTTCACCCGGGGACAGGCTGCGGCCGCCATCGATCTGCCGCGGCGGGCCGCCAAGCTGGCAGCTGCGTACGGTCTGAATCCGCCCCATGAGGTGGTGTGGTCCGAGCGACAGAAGACTCTCTGGGGCTCGTGCACGCCGACGACGGGTCGCGTCCGAATCGCCACCCGCGTCGCGGCATTCCCCGACTGGGTCCTCGACTACGTCATCGTCCATGAGCTGGCACATCTCATCCGGCCCGACCACGGCCCGGCATTCTGGAAGTTGGTCAATCGGTATCCGCTGGCCGAACGGGCCCGGGGATACCTGCTGGCGAAGAACGACGCGGCTCCCCAAGGCGGCTGCGACTGAGCTTGGCGCCTGCGCACCACGATGTGCCGCCCGACCTCACCGCGAATAGGGTGAGGGTGAACGGTGGCCCAGGTGCCGGTGATCCACCGCCGTGGGCCGGCCGCCCTGAAGCCACCGCCATACGTATCGATGACAGGGAGTCGATTCATGAAGCCCGGCCGCATCATTGCACTCATAGTTGCGTTGCTCGTCTTCGCCTTACCGGCGGCGGCAATGCTCATCGGAGGTGGGATCGTCACCGTGGCCTCCATCGTCGAGCGAAACGACGATGGCTTCTTCGATGAGACGCTCGAGAGAGTCGCCACCGGCACCCCGGCCATAGTCACGGGTGATGTCGACCTGCACGCCGACCCGGGGCCCTCAGAGAGGTTCCTCGATTGGTTGGGAGCCACCGTCCGCATCCAGGCTCAGACCGTCCAGCCGCCAACCCCCCTTTTCGTCGGCATCGGTCCCGCCGCCGACATCGATGTCTACCTGGGAGGGGTGGCCCGCGATGAGATCATCGATGTCGACCGCAACGGCGACATCGACTTCCGCACGCTCGCCGGAGCGGCGACCGTCGCCGCGCCAACTGAGCAGTCGTTCTGGGTGGCCTCCGCAACCGGCTCCGACAGACTCGAATTCGAGTGGGATGTCGATTCGGGGGAGTGGGCCGCAGTTGTGATGAATGCCGACGGCTCGGCCGGCGTGGTAGCCGACGTCACGGTGGGTCTCCGTTCTGGAGCGCTGCTCATCGCGGGGATCGCGCTGCTGGCGATCGGGGCTCTCTTCGCCATGCTCGCAGTCGCCATCATTCTCGTTGCCGTCCGCGGTGGCGTTCCCGATGAGGGCGCCGCGGAGACGGCGGCCCCGCCGATCGCCCCGGCGGCGCCCGCCGGAGCAGAGCCGGTGAGCTTGTCCGCCCGGCTCGACGAGCCTCTCTCTCCGTGGCTGTGGCTGGTCAAGTGGCTCTTGGCGATCCCCCACCTGGTCGTGCTCGCCTTCCTGTGGATCGGCTTCGTTCTGACCACGATTGTCGCCGGCATCGCCATCCTGTTCACGGGAAGGTACCCGCGCGGGATCTTCGAGTTCAATCTCGGCGTCCTGCGCTGGTCATGGCGGGTCGACTACTACGCCTTCGAGGGAGGCCTGGGCACGGATCGATACCCGCCGTTCTCGCTGCAACGGGAAGACGATTACCCGGCGACCCTCGATATCGCATATCCGGAGCGGCTGGTGCCGGGCCTCGTCCTCGTGAAGTGGTGGCTGCTGGCGATTCCTCATTACATCATCCTGGCCTTCTTGGTCGGCTTCGTGCCATGGCCGCTTTGGGGGAGCGGCTCCGGCGACTGGAATTCACCCTCGGGAGTGTGGACGGGAGGCCTGATCGGGATCCTGGTGCTCGTCGCCGTCGTGATCCTGCTGTTCACCAACAGCTACCCGCGCCCCCTATTCGCCCTCATCATCGGTTTGAACCGGTGGGTATTTCGGGTGATCGCCTACGCCGCGCTGATGACCGATCGGTACCCTCCCTTCCGCCTCGATCAGGGCGGCACAGAACCCGATGAGCTGCTGGCGGCACCGCCGCCGGGCGCCGACCCCGCAGGGACCATCGCTAGTCCGCCGCCTCGGATGTGATAACCCGGGCGACTCGGTCGCGAAAGAGGTAGTCGCCCGACCAGGACAGAACGGCGGCTACCCGGTTGCGGAAACCGACGAGCTTGGCGAGATGAAGAGCCAGCCAGAGCAGCCACGCCGGGTAGCCCTTGAACCCGATCCGCCCGAACAGGTGGACGATGGCGGCGTTGCGGCCGATCACGGCCATGTTGCCCAGGTCTCGATAGCGGTACGGCTTCAGCGGCCGGCCCTCGATCGCCCGCATCACATTGCCGGCCGCCAGCGTTCCCTGCTGAGTGGCGTTCTGGGCGACGGTCGGGGAGCCCGTACCGGTCGGTTCAGAAGAGTCGCCGACCACAAACACGCCCTCGTGGCCGGCGACGCTCAAATCCGGCCGGACGACCGCTCTCCCCGATCGGCCGACCTCGAGGCCCCACTGGGACAGACTGTCGGGCCCACCAACGCCTGCCGTCCACACCACGGTAGCCGCCTCGATTCGTTCGCCCGATCCCAGCTCCACGCCCCCGCGATCAACCCGATTGACCGTGGTACCGAGTCGCACTTCGACGCCCATGCGGCGGAGCCGCCGCGTCGCGTAAGTCGACAACCGGTCGGGGTATATCGGCAGCAGCCGCTCACCCGACTCGACCAATATCACACGGGTCGTGACGAGTTCGAGCCGGGGATGGTCCTTTGCCAGTGGACCGTTGATCAGTTCCTGCAGCGCGCCCGAGAACTCAACACCGGTCGGCCCGCCGCCGACCACAACGAAGGTGAGCTCGGCCCCGCCAGATTCGGCGGTGCTCCGCTCGGCGCTCTCGAAGCAGGCCAGGATGTGATTGCGGAGATCGATGGCGTGTTGCAGCGTGCGTAGCGGGTAGGCGTGTGCATCGGCTCCGGGAACGTCGAAGTAACGCGTCGTGGATCCCACGGCCAGCACGAGGTAGTCGTACGGACGGGCGGTGGCCTCCGTGAGCACGAGGCGGTTCTCCGTGTCGATGCCGGTCACGGTAGCGAGGGTGAATCGGACGTTGCGCCGGCGTCGAATGATCTTGCGGATCGGATGGGCGATATCGCCCGGCGCCAGCTCCGCCGCTGCGACTTGGTACAGAAGCGGGAAGAAAGTGTGATAGTTGTGCCGGTCGATGAGCTCGACCTCGACTTCGGCTTTGCCCAGCGCCTTGACGGCCCACAGGCCGCCGAACCCGGCGCCCACGATCACCACTCGAGGTCGTCGTTGCCGCACCATGCCGGCACCAACGGTAGCGACGGGCCGGGGTCGCATCGACGACATGATCATTCGCCTCCACATCGCGGTTGTTGCTCGCGTAGTTTGGAGGCTAAGGAGGTAGCCATGACAAACGACCCTCTATACGAGGAGGCCAAAGAGCGCGTCGAAGAGGTGAAAGGTTTCTACATCCACCTCGCCATCTACGTGACCGTCAACCTTGGCCTCTTCATCATCAATGCCGTTCAAGGCGATACCTGGTGGTTCTACTGGGCGACAATCGGCTGGGGTATCGGTGTCCTCTCGCACGCCGTGGCGGTGTTCTTCGGCTCCGGCAATTGGGTCAAGCGCTGGGAAGCGCGCAAGATAGAGCGATATATCCACAACAGCCGCGGTTCGGGACCGGATACGTCGCGATAGCCGTTCTGGTATCGAGACACCGGCAGCGGTCGCCGGACCGTCCGGCGCGCGTGCGCGCTGGGCCTTTTCGGTGGCTCAGCTGTCCATGGGGACCGGCATCAACTCGAATATGTCGATGGCGAAGTCACCCTTGCCCTCGCTGAGGTACGGATGGCCCACGGTCAGCGCTTCAGCCGCGCCGAGATCGGCTGCCTCTACGATGGAGTAGCCGGAGGCGGTCATCGGTTCACCGGTCGTTCCGTCGTCAACGACTGAAGACCCGGGACCGAAGGGCGCGCCGATGTCGGTCAGAGCCGATCCGACGTTCTCCATCCAGGCGCCCCACTTCGCCATGACGGCCGCGCCCTCTTCGGGCGTCATCTCCGACATGTCCGTGGCTTCGCCCTTGTACACCATTATGAACCTTGGCATAGCGCGCCCCTTTACTCGAGGTCCAAGTCGATCAATCCTAGAGGCAGCCCGGCGACGATGTCGATCGTTCACCGCGCAATGAGGCGGCGCCGAGCCGGTGGATGCGTCCGCCGCGGTAATGTTGACAGGTTGGCCACCGAAGGGACCCCAAATGGCAAGACTCGACCAGGTCCGGGCGTTGGCAGCATCGGAAACCGGCCTGTGCGTGGTGTCGACTACCCGCGACGACGGTTCGCCGCATGCCACGGTCGTCAACGCCGGGGTGCTCCCTCATCCGACCCAGCACCACGACGTCGTCGGGTTTGTGGTGCGCGGGAATGCCCGGAAGCTCGATCACTTCCGGCGCACCGGCCGCTGCGCGGTGACTTTCCGCAGGGCGTGGTCTTGGGCGGGCGTGGAGGGGAGGGTCGATATCGTCGGCCCCGATGACGCCGCCGCGGGGCTCGCCGGGCCGGCGCTCGCTCAGCTGCTGCGAGACGTCTTCACCGCCGCCGGTGGTACCCACGACGACTGGGACGAGTACGACCGGGTGATGCGCCGGGAACGACGAGCGGTCGTCCTCGTCCACCCTGAGCGAGTATCCGGGCGCTAGCGATCGTCGGTGATCTGCTCGCCGATCAGGATCGGCAGCGCTCGGGGGAACCAGCATCGGTCGGCCTTGCTCGCCCTACGCCGGCGTCGGGAAACGAAGCGGTGAAGAGCGAAGACGCTTTGCAGGTCGTGCCAACCGTCAGATGAGGGGAGCCCGGCAAGCGTGAGCTCACCGGCGCGGCAAGATCAGTGATCGACGCCGAATCCCTCCAGGATGCCCAGAACCGCCTCGGGGGCTTGAACGACCATGGAGTGCTGGGCGTCCACCTCTACGACGTGGGCGCCGAAGTGGCGGGCCGAGGCCAGCTGGTTGTCCGGGGCGAGAATGGTGTCTTGCGTCGCCACCACCCACGTGGTGCTGGCCGGCAGGGCTAGGTCGCTCCAGCCGCGGGCATCGAATCGGCGCAAGGCGGTGGCGGTCTCGTCGAGGAGCCGCCGGTTCGGGCGCCTCGTGTAGGCCCACGCAATGTGATGCGCTAGTTGCGGGGTGTTGCGCAACTCAGACCTCTCGGTGCGGAGCAGAAGTGGAGATCGGGGCGCCATTGCGTAGGGGGCCATCGCCATCATCACCCGCAGCCGCGGCCGAACCCAGTGCGCCGAGGTGGCAATCGCGATCAGGCCCGAAAAGGCCTCGGGGCCGCGCCGCCGCAGATTGGTGAGTACCACCGGGCCGCCCATGGAGTGGCCTACCAGTACCGGCCGCTGCAACTGGGCGTCGTCCAGCGCTCGTTCCACCGCCTCGGCCGCCAGGGAGAAAGAGAATCGAGTCTTCAGCCGCGACCGACCATGCCCGGGAAGATCGACGACAACCATCGTGCGAGTGCAGTCGGCAATGATGGGCCACCACGCGGAATCGGCCGTCTTTCCCCATCCGTGGACGAGAACGAGGGCCGGCCGGCCCGGGTCTCCCTCTACCAGTCGGTAGGCGGCGGATCCCCAGGCGGTCGGGACCTGCCGGCGCTGCCCGGGAAGACTGGGGGCTGCCGCGGGATGGGCCGCGACGGCGCGCACGGCTCTGCGGTAGTGATGCCAGGCCAGCCCGGCTGCCGCCGGCACCGATGCCAGAGCGAACGTTCGCGAACCGTTCATACCCCTTTATCGACCGAGAAGGCGGTTTCAGTTGAATCGGGGTGGGCGTCATCCTGGAGCATCATGGGGTGACTAGTCAGTGTGGGCGAGCGTTGTTTGGTCCGGGGAGGAACCCACCCATCCCGGGCGCCTGGAGATGCCATCCGTCCGCCCCTAGGAAGGACACCTAGGATCCGCCCATGACGCATTCCCTACTCGCAGATGCCCAGCACCTCCTCGATGACGTCGTTCAACTGCGGCGGCGGCTCCACCGCCATCCCGAGCTCGGCAATGACTTGCCCAAGACTCGCGAGACGGTTCTGGGGGCCCTCGCCGACCTGCCCCTCGACCTGACGCTGCACGAGACCACCTCCGGCATTGCTGCGGTGCTGACCGGTCAGGGCGCCGGGCCCACGGTGTTGCTGCGCGGCGACATGGACGGGCTCCCGTTGACCGAGGATACGGGCCTCGAATTCGCCAGCGAGACAGGCAACACCATGCACGCGTGTGGCCACGATCTCCACACGGCGATGCTGTGCGGCGCCGCCAGGCTCCTCAGCGGGCGCCGTCACACACTGCGAGGCAAGGTCCTCTTCATGTTCCAGCCGGGCGAAGAAGGCAGCGCCGGGGCCCGATTCATGCTCGAGGAAGGGCTGCTCGACACGACGGGAGAGAGGCCGGCCGCCGGCTTCGCCCTGCACGTCTCGTCGCTGTACGCATCCGGCGAGATCCACATCCGCTCCGGGCCGCAGATGGCCTCGGCCGATGAGATCACGATCACCGTGCATGGCAGTGGCGGGCACGCCTCCGCCCCGCACAATGCGCTCGATCCGGTACCGATCGCCGCCGAGATCATCCTCGCAACGCAGGTGGCCGTGACACGGCGCATCAACGTGTTCACTCCGGGCGTGGTGACCTTCTCCAAGGTGACCGCCGGCACGACGAACAACATAATCCCACCTCGCGCCGAGCTGAACGGCACCGTCCGCGCCGTGTCGGAGGAAACTCGCTCCGCGATCCATGAGATGTTGGAGCAGGTGGCGACGAATGTCGCTGCGGCCCATGGGGCGACCGCGACTCTCGCCATCAAGCATGGTTACCCGGTGAGCATCAACGATCCCGACATCGTCGCCAGTGTCACGGAGATGGCGAGCCGGGTTCTTGGCCCCAATGCGGTCAAGGAGATGCCGGCTCCGATCATGGGTGCCGAAGACTGGTCCTACGTCATGCAGCAGATACCGGGTGCTATGGCTTTCCTCGGGGCCTGCCCGACAGATCTGGAGCCGGGGACCGCACCCGCCAACCACTCGAACCTAGTGCGTTTCGACGAGGCGGCCATGGCCAAGGGAGTTGCCCTCTACTCCGGGTTCGTCGTCGATCGCCTCGGCGGCTGAGGCGTGCCGGGGCCTTTGGCTCTACCCAGCGCCGACGGTGTGGGGTATGTATGGGCCGGGTGAGCATCATCCGGCCGGCAGGTCCGCCAACCCGGGCACGATGGGCCGGAGCGGCGAACGGGACGCCGCCGGGTGTCAGATAGCGCCCAGTGACGACGATCTTGGAGCAAAGTGGTCGCCGACATCCCACTGATACTCCTCCTGGCTGTGCTGCTCGGGGCCGCAATCCTCCTCGGCGCGGCCGAGGCCGCCATGCTACGAGTTCGATCGACAGCCGTGGAAGTGTTGGCGGACGGCGGCGATCGCAGAGCAGGCCGGCTGCTCCACCTCCTTCAGGAACTGCCGCGGGTCATGAACACCGTCCTCCTCGCAGTGCTGCTGGTCCAGATCGGCGCGGCCACGGTCACCGGAATCCTGGCGCAACGCCACTTCGGCAAGCTGGGAATCACGATCGCGTCGGTGATGCTGACGCTCGTCCTATTCGTGTACGCCGAGGCAATCCCCAAGACTTACGCGCTGCGCAATCCGACCAGCGTGGCGAAAGCGACGACTCCGCTGCTGATCGTTCTCAAGGCGTTGCTGCATCCCGTCGTGAAGCTGCTCGTTCAATTCGCCGACCTGCAGGCTCCCGGCCGCGGCATCAGCGGAGCCCCCGGCGTGAGCGAGGCCGAGCTGCGGCGCCTTGCCGCCGAGGCTGCCGCCGTGGGCGAGATCGCACCCGCCGATCTCGAGCTGATGGAGCGAGCCCTCCGGCTGCGCGACGTGCGCGTCGACGAGATCTTCGTTCCGCGGGTAGACGTCGTGTCAGTGCCGGGGAACACCAGCGCCGCGGCCGCCCTCGATGTGGCCATCGAATCGGGCCACCGCCGGCTGGCGGTGTTCGAGGGTCGCCCCGACAACATCACGGGCATAGTCCGGCTCCGCGACTTGGC
>JBFISZ010000121.1:0-8505 GCA_041608315.1 Acidimicrobiia bacterium
GGTTGAAGGTCTTGAGAAAGAGATCCGGCGTTGTCAGTTTCGACGTGCTGCTCGGCATCTATGACGTGGTGCTAGTGCAGCGCAAAGCCCCCGTCGTTGTCTTCGATTCGGTTGACTGCACATCTGGGGGAATCTGTATGATCAGTGTCTGAACCGCGGTTCGGAGAAGACCGAGAAGCGCGAGGAGCGCTCGCGTGACCAAGACGTTCTTCATGGCGCTCACCGTGAGGGAAGCTCTCCGGCCACCGGCACCGGCCGGGTTTCACCACCTTGGGCGGCACCCGCCATATCATTCGGGATATGGACATGGCGTCGCAACCCATCGGGGTATTCGACTCGGGTATCGGCGGTCTGTCGATTCTCATGGAAATCCACACCCTCCTGGTGGATGAGGACCTCATCTACGTCGCCGACCAGGAGTGGGCTCCGTACGGCACGCGAACGCTGGAGGAGGTTCGTGCCCGTGCGGTTGCCATTGCTGCTGAGCTGATCGGCCGCGGCTGCAAGGTGGTGGTGGTGGCATGCAACAGCGCCTCGGCTGCGGCGTTGCATCACCTGCGCGACGTCTTCCCGAGCACTCCCTTCGTGGGGATGGAGCCGGCGCTGAAGCCGGCGGCAGAGAGCACGGAGAACGGCGCCGTCGGCGTGCTGGCCACCGCCACCACGTTCCAGGGCGAGTTGTATGCCTCGGTGCTCGACCGGCACGCCGCCAACGTCGCGGTTCACGAGGTTGCCGCCCCGCGGCTGGCGATGCTGGTAGAGGAAGGCAATCTCGAAGAGGCCGAGAGAGATTTGCGGGAGCTGCTCGGCCCGATGCTGGCCGCAGGCATCGACACCCTGGTACTGGGCTGCACCCACTACTCGTTCCTCCACGACCAGATCCGGGCCGTCGTCGGCCCCCAGGTGCGCCTGGTCGACCCGGCACCGGCGGTCGCCCGCCAGCTCCAGAAAGTGCTCACAGACCGAGGCTTGGTGAACCGCGGCGGCGGCGGCACCGCCTACTTCACCAGCGGCGATCCGGGACACCTGGAGGAACAGGCCCGGGCCCGGGCCGGCTACTCGATAGCCGCGGTTCGCATCGAGATCGAGGATCAGGGCGTCGGCCGGCACTAGCCCCAGCGGCGCACCGCACCGATCCACGCCAGCGGGGTGAAGTGAGTCAGGTCGCCGGCCAGCATGACATGGTCGGTGCTGACCGCCTCGATCACACCGTGAGGCCGATCGTCGGTGAAGCCGAGTAGCAGTTCAACGGGAACCTCTGCCAACTCCAGCTCGCGCAGTCGAGCGACGAAGGTCTCCGGGCCGAATTGCTCCCGCGCCCGGCCGCCGCCGGAGGCGCGCTCGACGACGTCGATGGTCAGCGGCCCCGCCAGGTTGAGGTGTAGCTCCGGGCCGTCGGTGGGGGACAACGTGGCCAGGGTGGCGCGGGCATGGGTCAGCACGCCGCGGATCGAAGTACTCCCGATCGTCACCCGAATAGTGTCGCCCCGGCTCAGCAGCTCGTAGGCGACCTGGGCCAGGTCGCGACCCCGCAAGGCGGCCTTGCGGGCGGCGAACTCGTCCTCCTCGGCGGTGCGCCGAAACTCACCACCGACCCGCTCCCGCAGCTCCTGGTCGAGGGCCTCCAACGGATCCGGCCCGTCCGGGTTGTCGGGTGTCGTCATGAGCGGCATTGTGCCATGCGCCCCATGCCCCCGGAAGATGCGACACGAGGTCGCGAAAACTGTTTGTCCTGCAGCGCAGGACACGTTACTTTGATGTAAAGTATCGCTAGCAACGATTTAGGAGCGTGAAATGGCTCGCGAAGAGTCAAATCCGGCGGACTTCCCGCAAGTCCTCGATACCGCAATGGTGGCCGACATGCTCAGCATGAATGTCCAGGTGGTGCGACGTATGGCTCGGGAAGGCACGATCCCGGCCTACCGGCTGCCCGGGGGCCGCTCGTTCCGGTTCTTCCGGGACGAGGTGCTCGAATGGCTGAAGGGCTTTCCGGTCGAGGTTGATTCCGACGCGACGGCGACGGTCGAGAGTTAGGCGGCGTGACCGCGGTAGCCCGGCGGGGGAAGGTTGGCGGACGATGACACAGACGGCGGATCGAGTCGATTCAGGGCTCGAGCCGATCATGGCCGAACCGGCACCGCGCCGCCGGTTCTTCAGCAGCCTTTCATTGGGTCATCTGCTGATGGTCCTCGCCGGCCTGCTGGCGTTCCTGCTGGTGCTCGTGGTGCTGCGCGACTCTTCGGTGACGAGCTTCGTCGCCAAGGCCGCCACCGACATTGCGGCCGGCACGACGATCGACGCCACCGATGTGGAGCTCGTGGAGATCTCCGGAGACGCCCTGGCCGGCGCGGTACTGACATCAGATCAGGTGAACGAGGTCATCACTGAGGGACAGGTGACCACCCGGGGGCTGCGCGCCGGCACACTGCTGCAACCGTCGGACTTCACCGCGGCCGGGTTCCGCTCCGAGATGAGATCGATGTCGGTGCCCATATCGCCGACCCGGGCGGTTGCCGGATCGCTGCAACAGGGCGATCTCGTCGACGTCATCGCCAGCGGAGACGGCGTGAGCTGGCACGTCATGACGAGCGCCGAGGTACTGGCGGTCGCCGACGCCACGACCGGTGGCTTCGCCAGCGGCGACTACACCGTCACAATTGCGGTTGATCCGGTCCTCAGCTTGCGGCTGGCCTGTGCCGTGACGAACTTCAGCATCGACATCGTGCGGTCGACCGGGGCGACTCCGCTCGAGTTGAAGGCGCCGCCGGAAGCTTGCGGCTAGGGGGAGCGGGGGTATGCGGGAACCGGCGGTGATGCTCGCTCACTCGATTCGGGGCTGGGCACAAGAGCTCCACTTCTTCCTGATGGACCACGGCGGCGCCATCGTGCGCGGTTACGTCATGTCTCCCGAGGACGCCACCGGTGAGAACTACGACGTGCTGCTGGTTGACGATGTCACCTCCTTCCTGTCGACTCGCCTGGTGGACAACCTCCAGCGGAGTGGGACCCGTGTGATCGGTATCTACGACGCCGCCGACCCCGTCGGTACCGGCAAACAGCGCCTTCTCGATCTGGGCGTGGACGAGGCGATGGCCGATACGACACCTCCCTCCGAGTTCGTGGACGCCATTGCCCGTGTTGCCGGACCGCTGATGATCGACGACCCGGAGTTGCGCGGCCTGCTGGACGGCGTCGTCGTCGATCCGAATCTCCCGGAGGCGGTGGATCCGGACGCGGCGAGCCGGCGCCGCCGGCGCGGATACGTGATCGCCGTCGCCGCCGCCACCGGAGGCGCCGGCGCAACCGAAGTGGCCGTCCAGCTCGCCGCGGTGTTGCGTCTGCGTGGTCGGGCCACCGTGCTGGTCGATGCAGACGAGCAGGCTCCCAGTGTCGCGCAGCGGCTTGGTTTGGCCCTGCATCCGAACATCCGCACGGCCGTCGACACCGTCCACCACGGGACGGGGGCCCTCACCCGGACCTTGCGTCCCATACCCGCGGCTGGAATCAGCGTTCTCAGCGGGCTGCCGAATCCACGAGATTGGTTCGAGCTTCGTTCCGGCGAGGTCGCCGAGGTTCTGGCAGAGCTCGCATCGAGTCACCCTTACGTCGTAGCCAACGTCGGGCCTCGTATCGAGGATCTCCCCGAAACCGGCGGCCCGGCACGGTTCGGCGTTACGCGGGCGACACTCAGCCTGGCGGACGTAGTCGTCCTCGTCGGCACCACGACACCAATCGGTGTCACCCGAATCGTCGACTGGTTGGCGGACGGCCGATCGCTCGTCGCCCCCAAGCCGCTGCACATAGTCCTCAATCAGCACCCGCGCGGCTCCTTCGTCGTCTCAGAGGTCGAGGTCGAGCTGCGCCGCTCGATCACTCCGCAGTCCATCACCGTGGTGCCATTCGACAAGCGAGTGCCACGTGCATCCTGGGAGGGTCGGTTGGTGGTACGAGGCCCCTTTGTCAAAGCAGTCACCAAGCTCGCCGGGCTGGTGCCCGCCTTCGGGGAGGTCACCGAGTGACGACCACCCCGCTACCGAACGCATATGAGACGATCCGGCAGCGATCGCTCGAGCGCATCGATGTCGAGAAGCTCGATCCCAACCATGACGTGGCTCGCATCGGCGGCGTGGTTTCCAGCGCGGTCGACGAGTACCAGGCGCGGGCCCATCAGGGGGCGACCGGACTGCGTGCCCTGCGAGATCCGGCCGAAATGGTACGCCGCGTCCTGCGTTCGATCACTCGGTTCGGTGCGCTCACCGAGTTGTTCGAGCGGCCCGAGATCGAGGAGATCTTCATCGAGGGCGACCGAGTCACCTACATCGACGGGGACGGCCGCCTTCAATCCATGACAACCCCGACGAGCGAGGAAGAGAACGCCCAGGTCGTCTCCAGGCTTCTGGCGGCGACCGACCGGCACCTCGATACGTCGAGCCCGATCGTCCAGGCCCGAGTGCTCGAAGATAGCGCCCGCCTCACTGCGGTGATCCCGCCCATCTCCGACCGGATCTCGGCGACGATCCGGCGCTACGCGCTACGCCGCGAGAACCTCGGCTTTTTGGTCCAGAAGGGATCTCTGACTCCCCAGGCGGCCGGGTTCTTGTGGGCGATCATGCAGAGCAACACCTCGATCCTGGTGTCGGGGCCCCCGGGGGCCGGCAAGACTTCGATGTTGGCCGCGCTTCTGGATTCGGCTCCTGCCAACCACTGCGTGCGCTGTGTCGAGGAGGTGCGAGAGCTGCACGTGCCGCTGAGCCCGCACTCTTCGTACTACGAGGCTCGCCCGGCCGGCCTCGACGGCCGCGGTGAGATCTCGCTGCGGAGCCTCGTGAAGCTGGTTTTGGCCATGCGGCCCGACCGAATCGTGGTCGGCGAGGTGCGCGCCGCCGAGGCCTTTGAGTTGACACGGGCGAGTAACGCGGGCTGCGGTTTCGCCTGCACCGTCCACGCCAATTCGGCGCGCGATGCTCTGAACGCTTTGGTCAATGCGGCGCTGATGGCCGGCGAGAACGTGACTGAGGAAGTGGTCCGCAAGGTGTTTGCGGCGACGATCGATTTTGTGGTCCACCTGGATCGGGATACGACCACACGCGAGGGCCAGACCATGCGGCGCCAGACCATGGAGATCCTGGCGCTGAGCCCATCGCTCCATGACGACTTCACCACCGAGCCCCTGTTCGCACGCGAGGTCATCGGCAAGCCCCTCGAGTGGACCGGGCAGATGCCCAACCCGGCTTTGCGGCGCCGCATCGAGGCCGCCTTGCCGGACGGACTCGATCTCCGGGCGATATGTGACGGATCGGTGACGCCGCTGTGAGACTTCTCGCCGCCCTGTGCGCCGCCATCTTCGTCTACCTCGCGGTGGGCTTTGCGATCGGATATGCCCCCAGGATTCGCTGGCGGGCAGCTCGGCGCCCCACCGAAATGAGCAAACGTCGGCTGTGGCTGATCCAGGCCGGGCTCGACATCAGCCCGCTTAGGTTCTGGGCGGTTTCCATCGCAATCGGGCTCTTCGCCCTAATACTCGCATCGGGAATCAGCCATGCGATCTGGGTGGCGGTTCCCCCGGCGGTGGTCGTGACGCTGCTTCCACGGTGGTTCTACGAAAGGCGCCGGTTGCAGCGGCTTTCGGCCGTCAAGCGCGCCTGGCCGGACGGTCTCCGGCATCTGGTGGCGGCGGTGCGCAGTGGCATGTCGCTGCCGCTCGCTTTGGAGGATCTGGCTGCGAATGGCCCGGATGCCATTCGTCACGCCATGGAGCGATTCCCCACTCTGGCCAAGGTGTTCGGGGTGCCGGCGGCGCTCGAGGCGGTGCGCGATGAGCTGGCCGATCCCACCACCGACCGGGTGATCGAAGTGTTGTTGGTGGCTCACGAGCGGGGCGGCGCGATCGTCCCGGAGATACTTCAGGACCTGGCCGAGACGACCACTCGCGACATCCGCACCGTCGAGGAGATCCGTTCGGAGAGCCTCGAACAGCGGTTGAGCGCCCGCATCGTCTTCGCAGTCCCGTGGCTCGTTCTGCTCCTCATGACGGCGCGCGATGGGCCGTATCGGCTGTTCTACAGATCAGCCGGCGGGACGATTGTCATTCTCGCCGGCGCGGTTCTCAGCGTGTTCGGCTGGTGGGCGGTGTCGCGCCTGGGCCGCGAGCCGATCGAGCAACGCGTTCTCGGCGCGACGGCAACCGAGGTGGGGCGATGACGGGCCTCTCGCTTGCCGCCGCCTTGGCATCCGGGGTGTTCGCCGCGTTGTTCGTGGGCTGGCTGGTGAAGCCGCGAGCCCGTTTGGCCGGCCGGGTGCGACCGTACTCCGCGGTGAGCCGGTCCATGTTGGGAAGGACGTTTGATCTAGAGGCATCGACGGGCACCGTCGTTCCCGAAACGGCGTTTGGCCGCGTGCTCGGCCCGCCGCTGGCTGCTGCCGCCGAGAGGTTCGGGCAGATCATCGACTCGTCCTCCGAAGAGGCGCTGAGCCTGAAGCTTCGCCAAGCCGCCATGCTGACCGACACCCCACCCGAGCGGCGGCTCCAGGAGTATCGAATGCGGCAGTTTCTGCTCGCGGCAGCGGGAGCGGCGGCTGGCTTTGTGGTTGGGATCGCCTTCAACCGCAGCACCGTGGTGACCCTGGTCCTGGCGATTGCGGGGTTCGCCGGCGGTGGCTCCTATTGGAGGGGCAAGATCGATCGAGCCATCGAGGAGCGAACTGCCCGAATGCGCATCGAGCTGTACACGATCAACCAGTTGCTCGCGATGCGGGTGCGGGTCGGCGGCGGCGTCGTCTCTGCGGTGCGGAACGTGGTCGCGCGCGGCCGCGGTGCCGTCGTCGACGAGCTCGGCGAGGCTCTGCGGATGCACTTCTCGGGCATGTCGGCGGGGGCGGCGTTTCGGCATGTCGCCGACCTGACACCCGAGCCCCATGCCCGCCGCACCTATCAAGTTCTGGCAACCGCGGATGAACGTGGTTCCGACCTCGCCGAGGCGCTGCTGGCGCTCAGCGAGGACATACAGGAAGACAGAAAAGAAGCAATCCGGCGCCAAGCGGTCCGGCGGCGAGCGACGATGCTCATCCCGATCATCGTCATCCTCGCTCCGATTCTCTTGCTGTTCGTGGGGGCCCCGTTGCCCTTCATTGTGTTGCGGAATCTGGGATGAATGGGAAAAGGGCGAATCAAGGGAAAGGGAGGAACCATGTCACGGTTCATGGTCTCAATGCAGTGTCGAGCCGCCGAGATGCGGCGTCGGCTCTCGGGCGAAGCGGGCTTCCAGACGGCCGAGGCGATCGGTATCGCCGCCGTCGGGATTGTTGTGCTCAGCGGCATCATGGTGCTGCTCGAGGTTCTCGGAGTCGATGTCATCAATTGGCTGCGGAGCCGCTTCGGCGTCGGCAGCTGACGGGAGGGCGGTCTGTCGAAGAGGGCGGCTTCGTCGTTATCCAGTGGGTGGGGATGGTGATCATCGCCATGGCCCTGCTCATCCTGGTCTCGAACGCGGTGGCCATTCAGTACGCCACCGGCGCAGTCCGCACCGCCGTCGACGAGGCGGCGCGGACCGGGGCTCGCCTCGACGGCACTCCGGCGGAGTGTGTCGAGCACGACACGGACGTGCTGCGCGGCCCCGGCGGGTTGCTGCGGGGGACGATGGGCGACAACATCGTCATCACTTGTGCGGCCGTCGGTTCGGTGATGGTTGCCAGCGCCACCGGCGAGTTCGAGTGGTGGTTCGGCGGGGTCCCGGCGGTGTCGGTCGACATCGTCGGGCGGTCGGTCATCGAACCGGGTGTGAGCGCATCGCCGTGACTCGCGCATCGACTCCGGCCACGACTCGCGACGCGGGCTTCACGACGCCGGAGTGGTTGCTCGGCATCGGCCTGATCATCATGCCGGTGATCGTCATGGTCGCTTCGGTCGCTCCGTGGTATCAGCGGGCCAACATGGCGACTTTGATCGCCCAAGAGGCGGCGCGGGTGATCGTTCTCGCCGACGACTGGGACAGCGGCGAGGCGGCGGCGAGGATGCTGGCCTTCGAGATTGCCAACAATCACGGCTTCACGGCCGGGGATTGGTGCGCCAGCCCGGCTCCCGGCTGCCTCTGGATCGGCATCGGAGGCTCGGCACCGGGAGTGATCCGGCGCGGTTCGGAGGTCGCGGTGCAGGTGGAGGTGCCGATTCCGGGTGTCGTTGTTCCGGGAGTCGGCGAAGTTGCCCAGTTCCAGTGGTCGCATTCACACACGGAACGCGTCGACGATTACCGCAGCATCGAGGTGCCCGGTGGGTGATCTGCGCCGCGACGAGGGAGGATTCTCGGCTCCGATCATGGTGCTGATCATGGCGATGATGGTGCTGTTCATCGGAGGTATCTCGATCGACCTGTGGCGGGTCATCGCCGATCACCGTGAGGTCTCGGGCCTCGCCGACGGTGCGGCGGTTGCCGGCGCCACGGCGGTCGACATCTCGGCCTACGAGGCCGACCCGACCCAGGACCCGATCCTCGATCCGGCCCTGGCCAC
>JBFISZ010000122.1:0-8079 GCA_041608315.1 Acidimicrobiia bacterium
CTGAGCTGGTTCTCATGCATGTACAGCGCCACCGCGGCATCCCAGCAGGCCGGCCCGACCGCGCCGAGAAACGCCGGGAGGTGAACCATGTCGGATGCGAGGATCAGGTCAAACGGCCCCTGCCCGGCGACGTGGTCGATGAACTCGCCCGCCAGCGTCACATAGCTGCCGTGCATCCGCCACTTCCAGAACCGGGCCTCGTGCGTGAACAGCACCACCTCGTGCACCGAGTGGTCCCGATAGCCCTCCGCCCAGGCCCGATGCGACCCGCCGAAGTACGGCTCGATGAGTGCAATGCGCATGGGGAGACATTAGGGAGCCGGGCGATCCACCCGGCGGTACGTCTCGCGACGAGGTAGCTTCTTCACCATGACTCGGCCTCGGATTGAGATCTCGGCAGTGGTTCTCGGCGCTCGCGACCCGGGGGAGCTGGCTCGCTTCTACGAACGGCTTCTCGGCTGGCCGATCGCGGTCGACGAGGGCGACTGGCTGATACTGCGCCATCCCGGAGGCGGGACCGGATTGTCATTCCAAGCGGAGCCCGACCATATACCCCCCGTATGGCCGGCGCGGCCGGGCGAACAGCAGATGATGAGCCACCTCGACATCGGCGTGGACAACCTCGAGGACGGAGTCGCCTGGGCGATCGCAGCCGGAGCCGTCGTCGCCGAGTGGCAGCCGCAGGAAGATGTCAGAGTCATGCTCGACCCGGCCGGGCATCCGTTCTGCCTCTTCCCGGCCCCATTCGACGCCACCTGAGGACGGATTCTCGAATCGAGCGACATGTGCGGTCGTTTCGGAAGCGATTCCTAGATCTCTTTGCGTCCCGACAGGGCGCGGCCCAGGGTGATCTCGTCGGCGTAGTCGAGGTCGCCGCCCACCGGGAGGCCGCTGGCGAGCCGGGTGACCCGGACTTCGAGCGGCTTGAGGAGCCTGGCGAGATAGAGCGCGGTCGTGTCGCCCTCGACTGTGGGGTTGGTGGCGGCGATCACCTCGACCACGCCTTCGAGCTCGAGGCGGGCCACCAGCTCCCGCATCCGGAGTTGTTCGGGCCCGATCCCCTCGATCGGCGAGATCGACCCGCCGAGCACGTGGTACCGGCCGTTGAATTCCTGGGTCCGCTCGATGACCGGGATGTCCTGGGCGCGCTCGACGACGCAGATCACCGTCGGGTCGCGGCGCACATCCACACAGATCGAGCACTGCTCCTCGGCCGTGACGTTGTAACAGCGGATACACAGCCGCACCTGTTGGCGCATGTCGATGATGGCGTTGCCGAGGTTCTCCGCATCGGCTTTCTCGACGTTGAGAAGGTGAAAGGCCAGCCGCTGGGCGCTCTTGCGACCGACTCCGGGCAAGCGGCTCAACTCGTCGATGAGGCGTTGAACCGGTGGCTCGAACATCAGCCGAGGAGCCCGCCCAGGTCCATTCCGCCGCCGAGTCCGCCCATGGCCGCCGCCGCCTCGTCGGTGGCGGCCTGCGTCGCCTGATTGACCGCGGCGACCACGAGGTCGCCGACGAGTTCCGGGTCCTCCGGATCGAGGACCGACGGATCGAATTCCACCGAGACCAGCTCGAGAGAGCCCTTCACGGTGGCCTTGACCACACCGCCGCCGGCGGTGCCGACGTACGTCTTCTGGGCCAGCTCGGCTTGCGCCTTCTGCATCTGGCTTTGCATCTGCGCCGCTTGCTTCATCAGCGCCTGCATGTCTTTTGGCATTCGTCCCATGGACGTGAGGCTAGCGGCTGGGGCCCGCGTATCGGGCGCACCGGACTGGCGGCTGCAGAGTTCAGCCCGAGCCCGGCGGCGCCGATAGTCTCAGCACTGTGCCGGATATTGCGCGTTTCATCGACGCCACGGACTCACCCGACCAACGGGTCGACTACCCGGAGATCGTCCGGGAGTTCTTGGACATGGGCTTTGCCCAGGTTGGACGAATCCTCGCCGAGCCGACCCGGGGCACCCACGACGACACCGCCGCCGAATACAGCCACGAGCAGCGGGAGAAGTACCTCGCCCACTGTGACGTGCCCACGCCGATACTGCGGGCGCCCGATCGGAGCGCGTTCGTCGACGTGTCGTGGTTCTGGGATGCGCCGTCGGTGAGGATCAGGTCCGAGCTGACGGACGGGTCGGCCGTCGAAACCTACCGGCTCTGGGAGAATCCGCCCGGCCTGCCGATCGAGCTGGCCAAGTACTGGAGACGGTTGGATATCTCCAAGGACATGACCAAGAGCGGCACGCCGCAAAGGGGGCGCTCGATCGAGATCGTTGCCACGCGGGACTCGGCGGCTCAATGGCGACATCATCAGGCGCACGTCGCCCGGTACGCCGCCGAGCGGCACGCCGAGGTAGGCCCACTGGGGGGCATCGAGCACGCCCTCGACCTGACGCGACGCATCTTCCGGCACGATGCGGCCGTCGAGCGGCGCACGGTCGGCTTCTGGAAGCCGCTGGTTGTCACCTACGGCATCATCGGCCTTCTACTGATCCTCGCGCTGCATATCGCCGGGCAGACCGTCGCGGCAATCGGGACGGCTCTCGGGCTGGCGCTGCTCACACCATTTGTCGTCCGGCTCGTCATCTCACGAGTCCGGATCCTTCCCAAGTCGCTGCGGCCCCCCTTCATCCGGCACATACCGCCGGCAGGAAACCCACCACCATCTCGATCTCGTGCGGTCGGTAATTGACTACTGTCACCAGCGTGGAATACCAGGCGCTATATCGGAAGTACCGGCCGCAGCGGTTTGCCGAGGTGGTCGGACAGGACCACGTCACCAAGACGCTGTCGCGTGAGGTCCTCGAAGGCAAGGTGGCCCACGCCTACCTGTTCGCCGGGCCCCGCGGCACGGGAAAGACGACATCGGCCCGGCTGCTCGCCAAGGCCCTCAACTGCGCCAACCTGGGCGCAGACGGCGAACCGGACAACGAGTGTGCGTCGTGCATTGGGATCGCCGAGGGCACGTCGCTGGACGTCATCGAGCTCGATGCCGCCTCCCACAACAAGGTCGAGGACATCCGCGAGATCCGCATGAACGTCGGCACTGTGGCCGCCGCCGCCGGATCGCACCGTATCTACATTCTCGACGAGGCGCACATGCTGTCGCGGGCTGCCGGCAACGCCTTGCTCAAGACATTGGAGGAGCCGCCGGCACACGTGATATTCGTGCTGGCGACGACAGAGCCGTACAAGCTGCTCGACACGATCCGGAGCCGCAGTCAACGGTTCGATTTCCACCCGGTCGCCGCCGAGACTCTGGTCGACTACCTGACGGAGATCGCGGCTCGTGAGGGCTTCCAGCCGGAGGGCGGCGGCCTGGCGACCGTCGCCGCTCACAGCGGCGGTTCGGTACGTGACGCCCTGAGCCTGCTCGAACAGGTGGCGGCGCTCGGCGGCGGGTCGGTCACCACCGAGATGGCCGGAAGGGCGCTGGGGCTCGCCGATCCCGAGGCCTTCTCCACGCTGGCCGCCGCCGTCGGACAGCAGGATGCGCCCGCCGCCCTCGGGCTGGTGGCGCGCCTCGCATCGCAGGGGGCCGACCTGCGCCGCTTTGTCGCCGAGTCGATCGGTTTCTTCCGCGGCATCTTCCTGGCGCAATACGCCCCAAATCTCGAGGAAGTGGCCGACGAGCCCCACGGAACCCTCGACGAATGGCGGCGCTTCGCCTCCGAGCTCAGCTCGAGCGAGGTGCTGCGGGCCGTCGACCTGTTGGGCGAAGCCCTCCAGGAGGTGCGCTCGGGCCGCGAAGAGCGGCTGGTCATCGAGCTGGCCCTGCTGCGGCTCACCCGGCCCGAGACGGCCCCCGATATCGACTCGCTGATGGCGCGGATCGGTCGCCTGGAAACCCAGCTGCGCGACGTGCAGCGAGGGGCGCCGGCGGCGGCTCCCGAGTCGGCAGCCGTTGCGGAGCCGACCCCGGCCGAGACGGAGGAAGCCGCCGCGACTCCGCAGCCGGCGCAGCCGGAGAGGAGCGACGCCGATTCCGCCCCCGTGCCGGAGGAGCAGGCGGCAACCGCCCCGGCGCCGCCCTCCAGCCCGGTTCCCGACGAGGCTCTCGCCGTGGATTTGCCCGCCTTCGAGTCGGCGTGGCCGGTGATCGTCGCTCGGGTTCGCGACGAGCTGGGGCCGAGCCGCCATGCCCTGCTCAAAGAAGCCGTGCCGGCGGCGGCGGAGAACGGGCTGGTCACACTGCATCTGCCGAGCCATCTCCCCTTCCATCTCGATCGACTGCAAGCCGACACCGAGCTGCAGGAAGCGCTGGCGGCCATCGCCGCCGACAGCTTGGGTGCGAGGATCACACTGCTTTTCGCCTCAGCGGACGCCGCCGCCGAGCCCGCTCCGGCCCGGGCACCCGACAAGGACACGATGCTCGAGGAGGGCAGTGACGAGACGGACGCAACCGCGCTCGTCGTCGATATCCTCGGCGGCGAGATCATCAGCGAGTGACTCCGTTGCGCCTCGGTATCGACCTCGACGGGGTAGTCGCCGACTTCAACGCCGGTTGGATGGCACGCTTCAACCGGGAGTTCGGCACCGACCTGAACCCCTCCCTCGTACAGAAGTGGGACGGGCTCGCCGATCTCACCCACTTCGAACACATGGGACAGTTTTGGCGTTGGGCCCGCAACGAGGAGGGCCCCTCGATCTTCCGTGACTTGCCGCTGATCGAGGGAGCCGCCGGCGCGCTGGCCGAGCTCGCCCAGGACCACGACATCGTCATCATCACCGCCAAGCCGCGCTGGGCGATCCACGACACCTACGCCTGGCTGGCCGACAACCAGATACCAACCCGGGAAGTCCACATCACGTCGGAGAAGTGGAAAGTGCCGTGTGATGTCTACGTCGAGGATTCGCCGACCCAACTGGCCGAGATCGCGGCGCAACGCCCCGAGGCATTGGTGGTCCGGTTCGTCCGGCCGTGGAACCGCCCCGTCAACGGCACCCACGACATCGCCACCTGGGCTGAATTCACGACGCTGATCGCGGAGGGCGCCGGCGTTCGCTAGCCCCCTACACGTACTGTGCGCGAGACGCCCAGGCTGCTGATCAGCCTCGACACCAATCCCTTGCCCGGCTCGCCGGTGATGATGCGGCGGCGCACCGTACCCGAAACCGCGTCGATGACGAGGACGGTCACCATGACCACGATCAACGTCATCCCGGCCTGCGGGAAGTCCCGGAATTTGAGGAAGGAGAAGAGATCGGCGCCGATGCCGCCCGCTCCGATGATGCCGAGCACAGCCGAAGCCCGGACATTGATCTCGAACCGATAGAGCCAATAGGCCAGGATGTTGGGCATTGCCTGAGGCAAGACCCCAAAACGGATCGTCGATAGCCTGGTGCCACCGGCGGCCTTCATCGCCTCGAGGGGGCCCTCGTCGATGCCCTCGATCACCTCGGAGGTGAGCTTGCCCAGAGTCCCGATGGAGTGCAGGCCCAGAGCCAGGGTGCCCGTGAACGGCCCCAGACCGAAGGCCGGGATCAACATGATCGCCAGTACCAGTTCCGGGAAGGCGCGGATGGCGCTCAGCGTCGCTCGCACCGGCGTGGCTACCCAACGAGGGGCCATATTGGTGGCAGCCAGGAAGCCCAGAACGAAGGAAAACAGCGCGCCGATGATCGTCGCCACCCAGGCGATATAGAGCGATTCGAGCATTTTCTCGATGGATCGGCCGGTGTTGCTCCAGTCGGGCGGGAACATCGCAGACACGATCGACCACACCAGTTCCGGAGCCCGGGCGATGCGGCCGGGCGAGATCTCCAGTCCCAAGGTGCCCCAGATGAACGGAACGAGAATGGCGAGGGTGACACCCCAGCGGATGAGCCGTGGCCCGACCGGCGGTTCAGGCCGCGGCACAGCCTCCACGGCCTGCGTTGTTGCCGGCGAGCTCATACCAACCTCCGACGTACCGTCACGCTGACCATCTCGATGATGATCACCGAGACCCAGATGACGATGGCGATCGCCATCACCCGGTCCCATTGGAAGAAGACGCGCTGCTCGTCGAGCAACCGGCCGATGCCGCCCGCACCGACGATTCCGATGACCACGGAGGCCCGGATGTTGAGCTCGAATATGTAGAGGGCATAGGCCACGTAGTGGGGCAGCACTTGAGGCATCGCCGAATACTGAATGACCTGTGAATGTACGGCCCCCGTCGCCCGCGCGGCCTCCAACGGCCCCGGTTCAACGCCGTCCACAGTCTCGGAGAGCAGCTTGGCCATGATCCCCAGCGAGAACATGATCATGGCGAGCGCCCCGGCGAACGGAGATCCGAAGCCCACCGCCGATACGAAGATCATCGCCCAGAACAGGTCGGGGATGGCGCGGACGACGTTCATGAAGAGCCGGCTTCCCCAGAAGGTAGGCGCATTGAAGGTCGTCACTTTGGAGGCGAGAAACGCCAGCGGCAGGGCGACGAGGCACCCCACGGTGGCGCCGACCACGGCTATCTGCATCGTCTCGACCATCGGCTGGACGATCTGATTGGCCACCGGCTGCCCCGTCAGGTTTGCCCACCTCCACTCCGGCGGCCAGAACTCCTGGGCCAGCACATTCAGCTTGTCGGCCTCGGAGGCCACCTTGATGACCGAGAACCCGATTTGGGACGCGGCGAAGAGCGTGAAGGTCATCGATCCGGCGACAGCGGCCAGTGCCGGGGAACCCACCAGCAGCGAGAACGTGACGCCGGCCCCGATGAGCGCCACGAATAGGCCGGTCGCGGCGTAGAAGCCCGGCGCGAGCTCAACGATCTCGCCGGCCTGGATTGCGGTCCGAGATAGGGCTTGTACGGCTCCCAGACCGTCCGCCCACAGGTAGACGAAGAAAGCTCCCAGGGCCCAGCCGCCCGCCGAGACGAAGACCGCACCGGGCCGGAGACGCTCGGAGCGACGCCACACCACAAGCCCGATGGCAGCCCCGGGGAGCAGCCAACCCAATGCCGCCAGCAGGGCCGTGGTCCCCTCGAGGCTGCTCCCCCGCTGCCCCAGGGCCCACCCGGATAGGCCCAGCCCGAGAGCCGAAGCAAACACGATCGCCAGCACCTCGTCCGAACGCGATGTCAGACCGCGCCATCGCAGTGCGCCCGCCGCGAGGACGCCACCGACCAGGCCCGCCAGCACTCCAATGCTTCCCGAGACGACGCCGCCGATGGCAAACCCGATCGCGATCAACAAGACGACCACGAAGAACGGTCCGGATCGCGGTGGTGGCGCCGGGCGTTCAGCTGGCGAGACCTCGAATGTCGTGATCTCGGGAGGAGAGGTCATGGCCCTGCCGTCTCGAGGAGATCCTCAGGCGTGATCGCCCGGCCGTAGATTCCGCGAAACACATCCTCGTCAACGTTGGCGATATCACCATCAAAGACCAGCTCTCCGTCACGGAGACCGATCAGCCTCTTGCCGTAGGCCCGAGCCAGGTCGAGAAAGTGAAGATTGATGAGGGTTGTTATGCCGAGCTCACGGTTGATCCGCTGCAAATCTCGCATCACCATGTGTGAGGTGACCGGGTCCAATGACGCCACCGGCTCGTCGGCGAGGATCAACTCGGGCTCCTGAGCCAGAGCCCGGGCAATGCCAACCCGCTGCTGCTGACCACCCGAGAGATTGCTGGCCCTCTCGTAGGCCTTGTCGATGATGCCGACGCGTTCGAGCGATTGCAGCGCCAACTCCATGTCGGCTTTGGGCCACAGACCGAAGGTCGATCGCCACCGGGGCACCATCGACAACCGACCCACCAGAACGTTGTTGATCACCGTCGATCGGTTGACCAGGTTGAAGGTCTGAAAGATCATGCCAATGTCGGAGCGAATCTCCCGAAGATCGCTCGGCGAAGCTCCCCTCACCTCGCGCCCGCTGACGGTCACCGAGCCTTCGGCAAGCGGTACCAGGCCGTTGATGGCCCGCAACATGGTCGACTTGCCGGCGCCCGACAATCCGACAACGACGATGAACTCGCCGTCTTCGATCGTGAGCGACACGTTGTTGAGAGCCCTGAGACCCCCGGGATATACGACTGTGGCGTTGCGGAACTCGATCATGCTTATGAACGGCCGGGTGGGGTCGCCGTAGCCAGCCC
>JBFISZ010000123.1:0-7986 GCA_041608315.1 Acidimicrobiia bacterium
CCGTGCTCGCCGAGTTGGGGATCGAGGCCGGAGAGTGCACCCGGTTGGCGACGGCCGGCGTGGTCTTGGTCGGCGACAAATGAGGGCGCTGCTGATCGGGGCTCGCGGCCCGGGGAGGGAGCTGCTGCGGCGCCTCTCGGACGTGTGGGATGTGGTCCTCATCGACACCGACCCCACCGCCCTCCAGGCGGCGGAAGGCGTGCGCGAGTTCGTTTCCGTTGTTGGGGACGGCTCGAGCCAAGTGGTGTTGAAGCGGGCCGGTCTCGAGAACGCCGCCGCCGTCGTCGCCGCCAGCTTCGACGACGACCGCAACCTCGAGGCGCTGCGTATCGCCCGCGAGGCGGGCGTCTTGCGTACCGTGGCCATTGCCCACGACCCGACCCGAATCGACGACTACCGCGAGCTCGGAGTGCCAGTCGTCTCGGCCGATACCCTGGCGGCTCGTTCGGCGGAAGTCCTGATGGAGCCACGCCGTGTCATCTCGACCACGTTCGCGGAAGGCAAAGCCGAGGCTCTCGAATTCCGTATCGCACCGGATGCGCCGGTCCGCGGAAAGCGGATACAAGAGTTGCACGCCGGCTCGTGGGTGATCGCAGCCGTGCTGCGCGGCGATGAGCTGATCATCCCCAAAGGGCCCACCCGGTTGGAGGTTGGCGACCGGGTAACCGTGGTTGGCGCCGCCGCCGAGTTCCCCCGGATCGTCGAGGTCTTCACCTCCGGCGAGTCGCGCTTTCCGCTCAACTTCGGGCGCAAAGTGGGCGTCATCCTCGATAGCGCCGACGACTTCGATCTGGCCGTCGGCGAGGCGATCGATGTGGTGCGGAACACCCCCGCAGAGGGCCTGGTGGTTCTGCACCGGGATCCCGAGACTGTGGCGGGTGCCGGCGAGCGGGACGTGTTGGCGGCACTCCTCGAAGAGCTCAAGTCCCGCACCGATGGTCTCGAGATGTCGGCGCGGCCGGTGGCCGGGAGCCTCGAAAACGCCTTGGTCGCCTTGCCGGCCTCAGAGAGCATCGGAATGCTCGTCACCACCCTCGAGCCGGGAACCTCGTTGTGGGCGCGCCGGCGCATCGCCAACCAGATGAAGCGCTACGGAGCGCCCGGCGTTCCGGTGCTGCTTGCCAGGGGCCGCCACCCATATGTCAGCGTCCTGGTGCCGGCCCGGCGTACCGTGGCCGGCGACTCTGCCGCCCGGGCGGCGATTGACATCGCTCGTACTTCATCGGCGTCTCTGGTCGGCGTCTCCGCAGTGGCGCCTGCCTTCGTCAGCGGTCAGCAAGCAGTGGACGATGCCCGGGAGTCGACGGAATGGCTCCGTGAGGAGGCTGCCGTTCATGGCGTGCAGGTGCGCCGGAGGGTGCGCCGAGGCAACCCGGTGCGCGTCATCGTCGACCTCGCCGGCGCCTCCAGCTTGCTTGTGATCTCGCTGCCCGCTCGCGGTATCAGCACGCTCCGCCCCGACGTGGCCGGCCACCTGCTGGGACGGGTGGGGGCATCCGTGCTCCTGGTTCCGCGAAACTCGGCATGATCGATGGCGCGGCCGCCGTGTTGGCGAGCGAGGTGCTCCCCAGCGCGGCACCCATATTCCTCATCGGTCTGGGGGCCTTCACGCTTCCGCTGATCGCGGGGCGCCTCAGGCTGCCCGCCGTAGTCCTGGAGCTCGTTTTCGGTCTGATCATCGGGCCGGTGCTCCTCTTCGTCGAGCCGGGGACGCGCGACGCCGAGTTCGTCGGGCTGCTCGCCGAGCTGGGGCTACTGCTCTTGATGTTCCTCGCCGGGTTCGAGATCGACTTCGAGCGTCTCGAGCGGCAAGGGGCCGGACCCCTCGTAACCGGTGGTGGTCTCTTCGTCGCCTTCCTCGCTGCCGGCTGGTTCGGCTTTGGGCTCCTCGGCCCGGAATCGACCAATCAGCGGGTGTTCCTCACGTTGCTGACGTCGGCGGCGTCACTGGGCATCGTTATCCCGGCGCTGCGCGCCACCGGTCGGTCGGGCACCAGGCAGGGTCAGTTGACCATCGTCACCGCCATCATCGCCGAGTTCGGGTCGGCGACGGCCATCGTGTTCTTCGGCGTGTTCGTTGCTTCCGGCGGCGGCTGGCGGCTCCTCGCCGTACCGCTGCTTTTCGGCATCATGGCGGCCGTCCTCGCCATCATCTATCGCGTCGCCTGGTGGTACCCGGAGCGCTTTGAGAGGCTGTCGGCCCAAAGCGACCCCGATGAGATGGGAATCCGCGCCAGCCTGGCTCTGCTGTTCATCTTCGTCGGTCTTTCACTGGCCCTCGGTGTCGAGCCCATCCTGGGCGCATTCCTGGCCGGCGCCCTGTTCGCGTTCGTGTTCCGCAACATCGAAGTACTCGAGGCCCGTCTCGCCGGGTTCTCATACGGCTTCTTCATCCCCGTGTTCTTCATCAACGTCGGGATCGGGTTCCCGCTGGATCAGCTCAGCGAACCGGGCGTCCTAGGCCGAGCACTGGGCCTCATCGCCATCGCCATCGCCATCAAAGTGGGTCCGACTCTGTTGCTGGCGTTGCGGGGCCTCTCGATTCGCGAATCACTCGGTGCCGGGGTCCTCCTGGCCGGGCAGCTGTCGGTGATCATCGCCCTCGCCGAGTTTGGTGTCGAGCTGGGGGTTCTCGACGAAGGCCTCGAGGCCGGGGCGATTCTTCTCGTAGGCGTTACTGCCATCCTCTCCCCGATAGCCTTCCGGTGGATTTCGCCCCGACTGGAAGCTTCCGATGTCCGCGCTGGAGGCGGTGGGGCGGACAAACGATGAAGCCGGGAAACGGGCGTCCGCCGGCCGCTTGGCTCGCGATCAGCGAGTCGGTGCAGGCCCGCGCCAGGCGGGTCGATGAGATCCGCCGGAGCATCTCTGCCGGTTCCTACGACGTACCCGCCGCCGATGTCGCCGCCGCTCTCATGGCTTTCTTCAATCGCGACCTCGCACCCGACGACGACGGCAATGCCGGTTTCGCCGAGAACTCCTGTTAGAAACCCCACGTGCGTGAATCAATAGCCGACTGGATTCGAGACCTGCCGCTGCCCGAACCGGTGCTGGTCGTGCTGCTGGCGATGACGCCGATCATTGAACTGCGCGGCGCCATCCCGCTGGGACAGGGGGTCTTCAACATGTCGCCGGCGACTGCCTACGTCTGGTCGGTAATCGGCAACATGATCCCGGTTCCCATCATCCTCTGGCTGTTCCCGGGCTTCGTTGCCTGGGCCGAGGATCACTGGCCGTGGATCCATCGCCTCATGGTGCGGCTCCAAGACCGCACCCACACCCGCCACAGCTCCCGCTTCGAGAAGCTGCGTGACTTCGCCCTCATCACGTTTGTCGCCATCCCGCTGCCGGTCACGGGGGCTTGGAGCGGCTCGCTGGCGGCGGTGGTCTTCGGTGTTCCCAAGAGGCGGGCACTGCCGCTCATCTTCGTCGGGGTCCTCATCGCCGGCATCGTCGTGAGTCTGTTCCTCGAAGCCCTCGGCCTGGCGGTGGAGTGACGTGCGCGCGGTGATCCAAAGGGTCGCTCAGGCCCGGGTAGAAGTCGGCGGTGAGATCGTCGGTGCCATTGGACATGGATTGGTGGTCCTCGTCGGCGTCGCCCCGACCGACACGGTCGAAGATGCTGGGGCGCTGGCGGCCAAGCTGGCCGGGCTGCGCATCTTCCGAGACGACGATGGCAAGATGAACCGGTCGGTGATCGACGTCGGCGGCAGCGTGCTCGCCATCAGCCAGTTCACCCTGTTCGGTGACACCCGCCGGGGCCGGCGCCCCAGCTTCGTCGGCGCCGCCCCACCGGAGATCGCCGAGCCACTGGTCACGGCAGTCGTCTCCGCCCTCGACCAGCTCGGCGTGCCGACGTCCACCGGCAGCTTCGGAGCCGAAATGGTGGTGTGGCTGACCAATGACGGTCCGGTGACCCTCGTCCTCGAAGTTGTCGACGGCCGGGTGCTCTAGCGCCTCTCTGCGCCCGGCTCCGACGCGATCTTCCGGCCGTCGACAGTCAGGCAAACGCCCGAAAGGTCCATGGCGAAGAGAGCGGGATATCGAAGAGCCGGTTGAGGGTGTCCGCTACGAGCCGGACCGCCTCGGCAGCGGATGTGTCGCCGGGACGGTCGAGGAGAACCCAATGATTGGGTTCCCACCGGGTGATCTCCCAACCGTCGCTCAACAGCGGAGCCAGCGCCGGTTGCTCCGCCGGCTCAGTCGACCAGTCGTAGCTCAGCTCGATTCTCGTCATCTGGATGGCGCCCGACTTGGCGGCTTGGATCCAGATCTGACCGGCCGCCTCAGGCTCTGTGGCGGCCCGGATGGCATTGATGGTGAACGCCGCATGGTCCCCGGCGGCGAGGCGTGCCTTGGCGGCCTCGATCTGGCCGGCGGGCCCCGAGAGGTCATCGAGACTGAACTCCATTATCGGGAAGCGTCGGGCAATCAAGGCTCGCCCGGCGACACCGGCGATCAGGACCGTCAGCACGAGGCCACCGCCGATCAGCAGCCAGGGGAGGGCCGCCCTGCCGAAGATGACGAGCGCGATGGGAAAAGCGAGCACCACCGCCGGTAGTCCGGCGAGGGCTGTCCAGCGCTGCCGTCGCGTCGGCGTCGCGGCTTCCTCCGGATCCATCGGGTTGTGATGGTACGGGGAGTCCCCGCGCGGCGCTACCGCGCAGCCGGGACATCTGCGGGCGGTTGCCGGCTCCTACAACGAACGGTCCTTGACGATCTTGGCGATGTCGAGGTGGCCGATGGCTCGCAGGCCGGGCCATTGTGAAAGCAAGGCCACTACCAGGATCGCCAGCGCTGATACCACCAGCGTGCTGGGCCGGATGTACAGGTCGAAAGCGAACAGATCGCTCTCGAAGGAGGCCATCGCTTGTTTGGCGGCCAGGTAGCCGAACCCCAGGCCCAACGGGATGCCGAAGAGGGCCACCATCATGTTCTCCGCGGTGATCATTCGGCTGATCTGGTGCCGTTCGGTTCCAACCGCCAGGAGTGTTGCCACTTCGCGGGTGCGTTCGGCGATATTCACGGACATGGCACTGAAGATCAGGGCGAACGCCATGGCTCCGCCGAAGAGCAGCATCACCCCGACGAATAAGTAGAAGAAGATCATGTACTTCTGGGCGGTGTCGTAGAGCGCGTTGGCGTCCTCGAAGGCGGCCACGCCGTCCATCTCGACCAGGCCGGCTCGCACCTCGTCGACTACGGCACCTTCGTCGTAGCGGATGAGAGCGGACGTCGCCGGCAAGGTGGCGCCGACCACGGTCTCGACGTAGGTGCGGGATGCATAGGCGGCGGTTCCGAGCGGTTCGTCGATGAAGCCGGCGACGCGAGCCTCCGTTGCATAGCCCGACACGCTGAGCTGCACCGAGTCACCCGCGGAGATGCCCAGAATGCCCTTCATGGCGCCCCCGAGGAGGAGCCCGTCGTCGGGCAGAGGTCGCTCTTTCCCATCATCGCCAAAGAAGCGATGCATCGCCGTGCCGGAGTCAAACGTGGTCAAGATGGATTCGTAGCGGTCGTCGCCGACGAGCACCACGGGGGCCTGCAATACGGACTCGGCCGCCGCAATCCCGGGGACCTCCTGCAGCGCGAGAACGTCGTCGGTTTCGACCGGCCCGGCGAAGTACACGGTGGCGTCTTCCTGCTGGATCTGGACGAACTGTCTGTCCATGAGGTTGACGATGGTGTCGAGCATTCCCCACGAGACCAGGACGAGCGTGAGAGACAGCACCACGCCGAGCACGGTGAACAGAGTGCGTCGCGGGTTGCGCTCGATCCCGCGCAGCGCCATCCGCCACGGGACAGGGAGACGACGCAGCGACGGCACGATGCGCTCCACAATGCTGGGACGGCCCCGACCGGCCGGGGCGGACCCTCGCATTGCCTCGGCGGGGGCAATCCGGGATGCCAGCAGTGCCGGGCCGATGGCCGCCAGGATGCTCGCCACCAGGCCAAACGCCACGCCGGCGAGGAGGGTGGCCGGATAGAACCGGATCAGAGTGGACGGGACCGACAACATCTCCGTGTAGAAGCCGGTGATGACCCGGGCCAGCACCACCCCGGCCACTGCGCCCGGAATGGCGCCGATGAGCCCCGGAATCACTCCGTAGCCGAGGTAGTGGGACAGAACCTGGCGGCGGGTGAACCCATTGGCGAGGAGCACGCCGATCTGGGGTCGTTGGGCATGGACCAGGCGACCGATCATCACATACGTCGCCATCCCGGCCGCGGCCAGGAACAGCATGGGAAAGAACAGGGCGAGTTCCTCAAATCCCTTGAGATCCTCCGACAGGGCGGCGTTCGACGGCTGGTCGTCGCGGGCGAAGCTCACCGTGGCTCCCCGGGTGGCAGCCTCGGCGAGGAGTAGGTCGGTGAGGGCTTCGTCATCCACTCCATCGATGTAGTAGACGATCGCCTCATTGGGGCCGTCGGTGCCCACGATCACTCGCGCCAGTCGCTCGGTGACGAACGCCACCGCGAAATTGTCGGGAGAAGTGAGGAGCTCCTGGCGGTTGCGGGCCGGCCAGATGTACTCGGGTGATGAGGCGACACCGCCGACGGCCACGGTCTGCCAGCCGGTGGGTCCGAGAACCTCGAATGTGCTGCCGGGGGCTAGTTTGAAGTGGTCCGCCATGTGCTCTTCGGCGAGTGCCGTGTCCGTATCGCTCGCCGCCAGATAGCTGCCGTCGGCGATTCGAACCTGGTTGACCGACGGCTGGGCATCGGGCGGCATGCCGACGACCCGCCCGAGCAGCTTGAGGCCTCCCACCTGCAGCGGCACGTCGCCGACGGTTCGCAACTCGACGGAATCCACCCCGGGCTCTTGGCGGGCCACGTCGGCGAACCCGGCCACGTCGCCGCCGGACATGGTGACGTTGGCGAATCGGAACTCGGTGAACGTGCTCTCGTACGAAGCCGCCAGGTTCTGATACGAGTCGTAGGAGGCGGCGAAGAGCGTCACGCCCAGAAAGATGGTCATTATCACCGCGATGAACTGGGCCCGCTGGGCGCGGATATCCCGCAGCAGCTTGTGGTGGAGCGGGGTCACCAGGTCAGCTCCCCGGCGTCGATCGGATTGGCGTTGTGGCGGTCCTCGACGATCGAGCCCGAGCGGAGTCGCAGCACCCGATCGGCCATGTCGCCGATGGCGGCATTGTGAGTCACCAGCAGCACCGTCTGGCTCTCTTCCCGGTTGACTCGGCGGAGCAGGTCGAGGATGAGCCGACCGGTCTCGAAGTCGAGTTCGCCGGTCGGCTCGTCACACAGCAGCACCGGCGGCGACTTGGCCAGCGCCCGGGCGATCGCCACTCGCTGTTGCTCGCCGCCCGACAGCATGGCGGGGAAGTGGTCGAGACGCTCGGCGAGACCGACGTGCTCGAGGACCGCGGCGGCTCGTTCGGCGCCGTTGCCCATGGTGAGGCTGGTGACCAGCTCGACGTTCTCGAGTGCGGTCAGGGTGGGGATGAGGTTGAAGAACTGGAAGACGAAGCCGACCGTGGAACGGCGATACGTCGTGCGCTCGTCGGAGCTCAGCCCGGTGAGATTCAGGTCTTCGACAAAGAGGTCGCCGGAGGTGACGTCGTCGATGCCCCCGATGAGGTTCAGCATCGTCGTCTTGCCCGACCCGCTCGGCCCGAGGATCACGGTGAACTCGCCGGAGGGGATCTCCGCGTCGACGCCGGCGAGGGCGTGGACGGCGGTCGCGCCCTCTCCGTAGGTCTTCCAGACGCTGTTGAGAGATACGGCCATGGTTCTTACCTTTCGCGGGCCCGGAGGCCCAAGAACATGATTTCGATTTGCCGGGCAACAGCCCGTTGGGCTGCTGCCACTGTCATTTCTTCCATCGATACGTACATGACGAGTTGGGTGGCCATGGCCGAGTAGATCGTGACGACCGCCTCGTCGACCTCGATCTCGGGGGCAAGGCCCCGCGGAGAATCGAAACGCTGTAGGAGCTGCCCCAGCTGGTCGGCCACCAGGAGGTCG
>JBFISZ010000124.1:0-7979 GCA_041608315.1 Acidimicrobiia bacterium
ACCCGGTCCGCTTCGGCACCGAGCGCACCTCGAGGATCAAGCAGGTGGCCTCCGGCCGCGTCGGCGGGAAGTCGAACACGGGCGAGGGAGGCGAGGACCCGGTGCGCTTCGAGCCCCTCTCGAACGGCGATTCGAAACGCTCGGCCATCAAGCAGGTGGCGTCGGGACGGTTCGGGGTCACGACGGAGTACCTGGTCAACGCCGACGACCTGCAGATCAAGATGGCGCAGGGCGCCAAGCCCGGCGAGGGCGGCCAGCTTCCCGGCCACAAGGTGTGGCCGTGGATTGCCGAGACCCGCCACTCGACCCCGGGGGTGGGCCTGATCTCGCCGCCTCCCCACCACGACATCTACTCGATCGAGGACATCAAGCAGCTCATCCACGACCTGAAGAACGCCAACCCCGAGGCCCGGGTCCACGTCAAGCTGGTTGCCCAAATGGGGGTCGGCACCGTGGCCGCCGGGGTCACCAAGGCCAAGGCCGACGTCGTGCTGATATCCGGCCATGACGGCGGTACCGGGGCCTCGCCCCTGACGTCGCTGAAGCACGCCGGGGGACCATGGGAGCTGGGCCTGGCCGAAACCCAGCAGACTCTGTTGCTCAACGAGCTGCGGGAGCGCATCGTCGTCCAGGTCGACGGCCAGCTCAAGACGGGCCGCGACGTCATGATCGCCGCCCTGCTCGGCGCCGACGAGTTCGGTTTCGCCACTGCCCCTCTGGTGGTATCCGGCTGCATCATGATGCGGGTCTGCCACCTCGACAACTGCCCGGTCGGTGTGGCCACCCAGAACCCCGAGCTGCGCAAGAACTTCTCCGGCAAGGCCGAGCACGTCATCAACTTCATGGAGTTCATCGCCGAGGAGGTGCGCGAGCTGCTCGCCGAGTTCGGCATGCGCACGCTCGATGAAGCCATCGGCCGCGCCGAGCTCCTCGACATCACGGATGCAAGTGACCATTGGAAGGCCGCCGAGCTGGACCTGAGCCCGATCCTCCACGTCCCGGAGATCGGCGCCGGGGCGGCCCGCCACCACACCAGCCGCCAACACCACGGCCTGGAACGAGCTCTCGACCACACTTTGATCCAGCTCGCCGAGAAAGCCCTCAACGCCGGCGACCCGGTGAACCTCGACCTCCCGATTCGCAACGTGAACCTGTCGACCGGCACGCTCCTCGGCAACCACGTCACCCGCCGCTACGGCGCTGCCGGGCTGCCGGACAACACGATCTCGATCAACTTCACCGGCTCCGCCGGGATGAGCTTCGGTGCCTTCCTGCCGCCCGGCGTCACGCTGAGCCTCACCGGGGACGCCAACGACTACGTCGGCAAGGGCCTCTCCGGAGGCCGGATCATCGTGCGCCCGCCGGGGAACGTTCCCTTCCTCGCTGAAGAGAACATCATTGCCGGCAACGTCATCCTCTACGGGGCGACGGCGGGTGAGGCCTTTTTCCGCGGTGTGGTCGGCGAGCGCTTCTGCGTCCGCAACTCGGGCGCGACCGCGGTCGTCGAGGGCGTGGGCGATCACGGATGCGAGTACATGACGGGTGGGCGGGCCATCGTGCTCGGCCCCACCGGCCGCAACTTCGCCGCCGGGATGTCGGGGGGCATCGCCTACGTACTCGACGAGGACGGCAGCTTCCCCGGCAAGGTCAACATGGAGATGGTCGAGCTCGGGCCCCTCGATGCCGAGGACGAGAGATTCGTGCGCGACCGCATCGAGGCCCATCTCAAGGAGACAGGCTCCGCCGTGGCGGGCCGCCTCATCAGCGAATGGGTCGATTCCCTCCCCCGCTTCGTGAAGGTCATGCCGACCGACTATCGCCGGGTGCTCGAGGCGGCGCGGGTCGCCGCAGCGAGCGGTGACGACGTTACGGCCGCGATCATGGCGTCATCGCATGGGTGATCCGGTGGGTTTCCTCAAGTTCGGCCGGGTCATGCCCACCCGGCGGCCGATCGAGGTTCGCATCCACGACTGGCATGAGGTCTACGACGATTTCCCGCCCGAAGCGCTCCAGCAGCAGGCAGCCCGCTGCATGGACTGTGGCATCCCGTTCTGCAGCGACGGCTGCCCCCTGGGCAACCTGGTGCCGGACTGGAACGACCTGGCCTACCGGGACAGCTGGCGAGCCGCCATCGACCGGCTCCACGCCACCAACAACTTCCCGGAGTTCACCGGCCGGCTGTGCCCGGCGCCATGCGAGGCTTCGTGCGTGCTCGGGATCAACGTCGATGCCGTCACCATCAAACAGATCGAGCTCGAGATCATCGACCGGGCCTGGGACGAAGGATGGGTGGTACCCGTGCCCCCGGTTGTGGCGACCGGCAAGAGCGTCGCCGTCGTCGGCTCCGGCCCGGCGGGGTTGGCGGCCGCGCAGCAGCTCACGCGGGCCGGGCACTCGGTGACCGTGTTCGAACGCGATGATCGGGCGGGGGGACTGCTGCGCTATGGGATCCCCGAATTCAAGATGGAGAAGCGTTTCCTCGATCGGAGGCTCGCCCAAATGGAGGCCGAGGGCACGGTGTTCCGGCTGAACACCGAGATCGGCATCGACGTCACCGCCGCCGAGCTGACCTCGGTTTTCGACGCAGTGATTCTCGCCGGCGGCGCCACCGTTGCCCGCGACCTGGACATCGCAGGCCGCCACCTCAGGGGCATCCATCAAGCGATGGAGTACCTACCCATGGCGAATCGGGTCCAGGAAGGCGATTTCGCCGAACCCCCCATCTCGGCTGCCGGCAAGCACGTAGTCATCATCGGCGGCGGCGACACCGGAGCCGACTGCCTGGGCACGGCGCATCGCCAGGGGGCCGCTTCGGTCCACCAGTTCGAGATCCTGCCCCGACCGCCCGACGAACGCGACGCCTCGACGCCGTGGCCCACATGGCCGCTGCAGTACCGGGTGTCGGCGGCGCACGAGGAAGGCGGCGACCGCCACTTCGCCATCAACACCGTGGGCTTCATCGACGACGGCACGGGCGCCGTGGCCGGGGTCGATACCAATCGGGTGGAGCAGCTGATCGAGAACGGCCGGATGAGTTTCGAGCCGATCCCGGGTACCGAGGAGCACTACCCCGCCGATCTCGTGTTGCTGGCGATGGGCTTCACCGGTGCCGAGCGCAGCCCGATGCTGGAGCAATTCGGCGTCGTTCTCACGGACGGCGGCAACGTCGCCCGTGACAAGCGCTGGGCCACCAACGTCGCCAACGTATTCGTGGCCGGCGACATGGGTCGCGGTCAATCACTGATCGTCTGGGCCATTGCGGAGGGCCGGGCGGCGGCCGCTGCGGTCGACGCGCATCTCATGGGCACCACCGACCTCCCCACCCCGGTCCGGCCAACCGACCGGGCGCTGCGATAACGTTCGAGCTATGCCTGTGATCGTCATCGGTGCCGACACTCCCCTCGGCATGGCCACGATGAACGCCCTCCTGCCCCGTCCCGGCGAAGTGCGCGCCTTCGTGACATCTCCGCAAGCAGCCGAGGAGTTGCGCCGCCGTGGGGTCAAGGTCGCTCTCGGCGATGTATCCGACGGCTCCCACGTCGGCGCGGCGGCCCTCAACGCGTTCTGCGCCGTCCTCATTGCCGACGCCGCCGCCGACGACCGACCGCGAGCGTTTGCCGATAGCCCGCAAGCCGTGATCGCGTCCTGGGTCGAGGGCCTCAACGACGCCAGGGTGGCCCGGGTCATATACGTGAGCGATCGGCCCGGCCCCGCCGGGGGCGCCGATCTGGACGTCGAGGTGGCGCATGTGAACACGAGCGATCGGTCCCCGGCCGACATTGCCGCCGAGATCGCCGCCCTGGAAGACGCAGCCGAGCTCCCCGGCAACGCCGGTTAGAAGATCTCCGGGCAGTTGGGCGCCACCGGATTGCGCAGCATCGCGCCGAAGCGAGCAATGGCATCGGCAGAGCCCTCGATGCGGCCGGCGCGCCCCAGCGTGTCGGCCAGATCGGCCCCGAGATAGAGCGCGCTGAGCGTCGCGACATCGAGCGTGACGTCCGCGGGCCGGATCGTGGCCACGCAAGCTGCCGCCTCCGGGGATCCATCGAGCTCATAGGTGCCGGCGGCGATCCCCATCGGATCGGAAACGGCGATGGCTATTCGATCAGTCGTGGAGTAGCGCCGTGCCTCCAGAGCGCCGGGCACATCGAGCAGCCGGACGTACATCCCGTCGAGCTCCTTCCGCTGGATGGCGCGCGGGTTGGCCACCTGCCAGGGCAGCTCGAGATCGGGTGGCTGGTTGTCGGCCTGCACGGTGGGGAACAGGTCGATCGAGCACAGCAGCGACCACAGGCTGAGCCGGGCATCACCATCGACTCCGAGAAGCTCAGCTACGATCACCGACCCGGCGGCGATCGAGTCCTCCCACTTGCTCTTCTGGCGGTATGTGGCGTACCCAACCGGGGCGCCGCCGCGGAACGCTGCCAGGTGGCGCTTCTGCGAGGCTCCCCGCCGCCAATGCTCGGGGTCTCGGAATTGGTTCTGTTCCCACCACACGTCACTGCGCGAGGTTTGGCCCGGCCGGGAGGGGAACACGGCTTCGTAGACGGTCGGGAACACGGTACGTGCCTCGTCGAGTGAGAGGAGCCGCACTTCGTCGGGAGCCGCCGGTACGCCGGCCGCCGGTCCGTTGATGGTCACATCGTGGACGGGGGCCGCCACCCCGTAGCCGAAACGCCCATAGATCGCCGATTCCGATGCCCACAGCCCGGAGAGCACCTCGCCGCGCCCGATGCAGTCTTCGAAGTGAGCCCGGATCATGTCGGTGAGAACGCGGCGCCGCCGGTGCGTTGGCTTGACGGCAACCATCGTCAGGCCGCCCATGGGAGTCGCGGTTCCCCCGGGCAGCGACACGTCGAAGGTGAGGCTTGCCGAGACACCTGCCATCTCGTCGCCGTCGAACGGCACGTAGGTCCGGGAGAGATCGACGAACTCTGCAAAGCGCGCGTCGGACCCCTCCTCGTCGACGGGGTCGTAGCCGAAGGCTCGCGAGAGTGTCTCGCGGAATGTGGGAATCTCGGAGGTCGTGATCGACCGGATCTCAATCGGCATGTCCAGAAACTAGCGTCGTGAAGGGACCCGGCAACGTCTAGGGTGTTGCGGTCGCTACCGATCCCGCAGGAGGACCCGTGACGCCCGCACGAATCGCCATTCAATTCCACCCGCAACACGGCCAGTACCCGGCCATTCGGGCCGCAGTGGCCCGCGCCGAGGACATCGGGGTCGACATCGCCTACAACTGGGATCACTTCTACCCGCTGTATGGCGAGCCGGACGGCGAGCATTTCGAGTGCTGGACGATGCTCGGCGCCTGGGCCGAGCAGACCGAGCGCATCCAGATCGGGCCGCTGGTCACGTGCAACAGCTATCGCAACCCGCAGCTGCTGGCCGACATGGCCCGCACCGTCGACCACATCTCCGGCGGCCGCCTGATCTTCGGTATCGGTTCCGGCTGGTTCGAGCGGGACTACACCGAGTACGGGTATGAGTTCGGCACCGCGGGAAGCCGACTCCAGGCGCTCAAGCGGGACCTCCCCGTGATCAAAGAGCGCTGGGCGAAGCTGAACCCTCCACCAACCCGCGAGTTGCCCATCCTGATCGGAGGCGGGGGCGAGAAGGTGACGCTGAAGCTGGTGGCCGAGCACGCCTCCATCTGGCACTACTTCGGCACTCCCGAGACCATGGCGCCGAAACTCGACATACTGCGCGGCCACTGCGCCGCGGTCGGCCGGGAATACGACGAGATCGAGAAGAGCGTCGGAATCGATTGGGAGAACGTGTCCGACATCGACGGGACAGCGAATGCCTTCTACGACCTCGGCTTCCGCCAATTCACGTTCGGCGTCAATGGTCCCGACTACGACATCGGTTTCGTCAAGGCCTGGCTGGACTGGCGCGACAGCAAGAGCTGAGCCGGCCCCGACGCGCCCCCCGAGACGAACAACTCCCGAGGGGCGCCGGGTTCACATCCAGGGGCTGCTCGGCCCGACGATGCCTGCCGTTGGACCCTGGCGGCGGGGCGCGCCCCCTTGATACCTTGACAACTAGTCACCAAGAGGGTGGTGACCGGGCGAAGGCACGGGACAGTGGGGGTGACGGCTCACCGTGTGGCCCGCAAACGGCGAGCGGAGGGGTTCGATGGGTACGTCACGACGTCAGTTTCTGAAGGCAAGCGCGGCCGCCGGCGCCGGGGCCGCTTTCTACACGAGATTGGGATGGCTGGCTCGGGCCCAGGCGGTGCCCGCCGCCGTCGGGCTCAGCGATCCGGCGCTGCAACCGAAGTTCCTGAACCCGGTGCCGAATGCGGCCAATCCGGCGTTCAGCTACAAGGGTAAGAAGAACAAGTACAACGTCGAGGTGGGCGCGGGAACGCACCAGGCGGGCCTGATCGATCCGGTGACGCTGCAGCCGCTGAACACGCCGATCTTCGGATACGGCGAATCGGGAATCTACACGTGGCCGGGGAAGACGATCTTCGCCCGCTCCGGCGACCCGGTCGAGGTCCTGTGGAAGAACAAGCTCACCGACCCCGTGACCGGATTCCCACTCGACCATATACTTCCGGTGGACACATCGCTCCACTGGGCGTACAGCCTTCACGGTTACGAGCCCTACTCGATCCCCGTCAACGGCGTCCCAATCGTGGCCCACTTGCACGGCGGGCACACCGACTTCCAGTTCGACGGCAATCCCGAGTTCTTCTTCAGCCCCGGGTGGGGCGTACGCGGCCCGCAGTGGCGCGACAAGAAGTACGTGTACGACAACGATCAGCCGGCCGGCACGCTGTGGTACCACGACCATGCCCTCGGCATCACCCGGCTCAACGTGTACGCCGGAATGGCCGGCTTCTACCTGCTGCGCGACGATAACGACACCGGGATGCCGGGCAACCCGCTCAGTCTGCCGGCTTACCCGTACGAGGCGGCGTTCGCCATCCAGGACCGGATGTTCCGGGCGACCGGCGAGCTGTTCTATTCGGCGTTCCCCGGTGACCCGTTCTACGACGACTTCATCACGGGTGAGGGTGCGGAACTACCGCCGGAAATCTTCCCGGGAGGCGGGCCGACGGCTTTGGCCGAGTTCTTCGGCGACCACATGGTGGTCAACGGGATGATCTGGCCGCAGATGGACGTCGAGCCGCGCAACTACCGGCTGCGTTTCCTCAACGGCTGCGACAGCCGCTTCCTGGCCGTCCAGTTCTTCGAGGTTCCGCCGGGTGCGACGGATTTCTCGACGGTCATCAGCGGACCGCTGGATTTCACCGTGATCGGCAGCGACCAGGGCCTGGCGTCGAGCCCGACCACAATCAGCACGTTGCTGATGGAGACGGGCTCGCGGTACGACGTGATCTTCGACTTCAAGACCGTGGCTGCCGGCAACCGGATCATCATGAAGAACATCGGCGGCGACGAGCCCTTCGGCGGCGACATCCCGGGGCCGCAGGTGTTCGGCGAGACCGACCGGATCATGGCCTTCGATGTGAACCAGCCGCTCGACGCCGCCGTCCCCGACGTGACCCCGGTCGGCATCACCTTCGGCCCCGTCGTCCCCGCCCCGAACCGGCTGCGCAAGGTGGCGCTGTTCGAGGGCACCGACGAGTTCAAACGGCTCCAGCCGCTGCTCGGCACCGCCGAGCCGGCAACGGACTATGCGGGCAACCCGATCAACTGGCCGAACACGCCGGCCTACGTCAACGCCGGGCTCGTTGGGCAGATGGCGGGCTCGATCGCCTGGCACAGCCCGACGACGGAGAATCCTGCGCTGGACACCACCGAGGAGTGGGAGGTGTGGAACGTCACCGGCGACGCTCACCCGGTGCACCTGCACCTGGTGAACTTCGAGATCCTCGGCCGCCAGGAGATCGTCTGGGACTCGGCGACGAACAAGGATGATCGCGTCCTGGATCCGACCGGGGTGACTGCTCCAGCGCCCAACGGAGATGGGACTTATCTCGTCACCCAACCCGTGGTGCAACACAA
>JBFISZ010000125.1:0-7773 GCA_041608315.1 Acidimicrobiia bacterium
CCGCGGTGCCCGACGTGAGCCCGACGGGGATCAACTTCGGGCCGGTCGTGCCGATGCCGACCCGGGTCCGCAAGGTGGGCCTCTTCGAGGGCAGGGACGAGTTCGGCCGGCTCCAGCCGCTGCTGGGCACCGCCGAACCGGCGACCGACTACCTGGGCAACCCGATCAACTGGCCGAACACACCCGACTACGTCAACGCCGGGCTGGTCGGTCAGATGGAGGGCACGATCGCCTGGCACAGCCCGACCACCGAGAACCCGGCGCTCGACACCACCGAGGAGTGGGAGGTGTGGAACGTCTCAGCCGACGCCCACCCGGTGCACCTGCACCTGGTGAACTTCGAGATCCTGGGACGTCGGGAGATCGCCTGGGACTCGCACACCACGGAGGACGATCGGGCCATCCCCAACGCCGTGCACTCGGACCCTGCGGGGGACGGGACCTATCTGGTCACCCAGCCGGTCGTCCAGCACAACGGGTTGCTCGGCAACGGGTTCCGCATCGAGAATCTCACGTACGGAGCAGCGATCCCGCAGCCGGCGGAGTACGTCGAGAACGCCCCGAAAGACATGGTCACGGCGCTGCCGGGCCAGATCACGAGGATCAAGGCGACGTTCGACAAGCCGGGCCGCTACGTGTGGCACTGCCACATCCTGTCCCACGAGGACCACGAGATGATGCGGGTGCTGTACGTGGGTCCCGGCGCCTGACGGCCCTGGGCCGCGGCCGCCTGCGAGGTGGCCGGCCCTTCTAGGGGGCTGCGCCGGGACAGAGCGGGCTAGTGGCCGCCGTCGGCGACGGCGGCCACGTGGTCGGGCAATGGAATACCGTCGCCGAGCCGGTCGTCCGGAATCGGGGCGCCCGCCTGCAGCGTCAGCGGAACGACCCCGGCCCAGATCGGCAGCTCGTAGTCCGCTTCGTCGTCGACGGGAGGCCCGGTGCGGACTTTGGCGGACGCCTCGTCGAGCCGGAGGGCCGTCACCAAAGTGCTCGCAATCTCTTTGTCGGTCACCGGACGCGAGGCTGCCCAGCGGCCCGCAATCACGTGATCGGTGATGATCTCGAGCGCAGCGCGCTTCTCGGCGGGATCGTCAACGATTCGGGGGGTCCCGATGACCACGACCGAGCGGTAGTTCATCGAATTGTGAAACGCGCTCCTGGCGACAACGAGACCGTCGAGCAGCGTTGCCGTCAAACAGATCTCGGTGCCCGGCTTCATCGAGCGCAGCAACCGACTCGCCGGTGATCCGTGGAGATAGAGCGTGTCGCCGTCTCGGGCGTGGATCGTCGGGATGACGACCGGATGGCCCTCATCGGCAATGATTCCTACGTGACATATGAGCGCCTCGTCGAGGATGGCGTCCACGACGGAGCGGTCGTATCGAGCCCGCTCCGCCACTCGCTTCACCTGAACCCGCTTGGATGGAGCTTCCATGGACGGAGACGTTAGTGGACTGGGACGCTCGCGGATGTGGCCTAGAATCTGCCCCGCTCCCACCAATCTCGCGAGGTGCATACAAACCATCGCGAAATCTGCGGTCAAGGGACCACTGATTCGGGTCGATCAAATGGGAACAAGAAGGTGGGGGGCGGTCCGCGCCCGTATTGGAGTAACGAATTGGCAGTCAAAAAGACAACCGCGATGGGATCCGGCATGCGCACCTTTCTCGGGTTGGCGTTGCTGACGGGCGGTTTCCTCGGAACCCTCGCCACGATCCTGGCATTCTTCGGTTCGACCTCATGGTTCTTCGACGTTCTCGCCAACTTCAGATTCCAGATGGCCATCGGCTTGATCGTTATTGGATTGCTGTATTTCCTGCTTTTCGGCCGGGCGGCGGCTTTCGTCTTCTTGGCTGTGGGAGCCGTCAATGTCTTCCTCGTAGCCCCGATGTACGTGGACAGGCCGGCCCCCGCTGCGGGCCCCGACTCCATACGAATCGTCAGCTTCAACGTCGCCGCCGGTCGGGCGAATCCGGCCGATATCCTCGACTGGGTGACCGACGCCCCTCCCGATCTGGTGTTCTTGCTCGAGTCGACGGAGGAGTGGATCGCCGCGATGCCCACCAACGGCAGCGGCTACTCCGTCGGTAATGAGATCCCCGAGGACCGGGCCTACGGGATATCGGTGCTCGGCCGGAGTGCCACCGACATCGAGCAGCTACGGCTGGGCACCACCCGAGACCCGGTCGTCCGCGTGACGGCAACGATCGGCGACCAAGCCGTTGCCGTCTATGCCGTGCACCCCCGCCCGCCCGACTCGCCGGCGGCGGCGGAGGCCCGCGACTCCCTCTTCACAGAGCTGTCCGGCCTCGTGGCCCGCGAGTCGATACCCGTCATCGTGATCGGCGACTTCAACGCCACCCCCTGGTCGTCGACTTTCCGCAAATTCGAGGGCGAAACCGGTCTGGTCAACAGCCAGCGCGGATATGGGCTGGCGGCAACATGGCCGACTTCGCTACCGATCAGGCTGATACCGCTCGACCACATGATGCACAGCGATTCGTTGACGACGATCACCCGCCTCGTCGGGCCCGATCTCGGATCCGATCACATGCCGCTGACCGTCGAAGTCTCCCTCGCCGCGCCGTAGCAACCCGAACCCCACCGGACTGCCGGGCCCGATCGCAGCTCCACTAGCCTCAGCACGTGTTCATCGACTACTCCTCCATCTCGCCCGCCGACGTCACGGCAGTCACCGAATCGGCCATCACCGCCGCCGAGGCACTCGTCGACGGGGCAGCCGCGGCAAGTAGCCCGACGTGGGACAACATCATGGCGCAGCTCGAGAAAGCCGGCGCCATCGTCGCCGATGCATACGGCAAGGGCCCCTTTCTGGCACGCGTTCATCCCGACAGGGAGGTTCAGGCCCGTGCCGTCCAGCTCGAAGAACGTCTCCAGAAGTGGTCGACCGATATCGCCTTTCGGCGCGACCTATTCGAGACGGTGCAGGCATATGCCGCGGGAGACGAAGCGGCCTCACTGAGCCCGATTCGCCGCCGCCTGGTCGACCATTGGATGCGCGACTTCCGGCGAGCCGGCCACGAGCTGGACGAATCGGCGCGGGCAGCTCTCCAGGAGAAGCAACTTCGCCTCATCGAACTACAAGTCGAGTTCTCCAAGAACCTCGACGAGTGGGACGACGGCATCGACGTCACCAGTGAAGAGCTCACCGGTATGTCGGCCGAGTACATCTCGCGGCTCGCGCCGGGGACTGCAAAGGGCACTTACCGGATCTCGATGGCGTATCCCGACTACGTGCCCTTTCTCGAACAAGGCGCCAACCGTGACCTCCGGCGCAGGCTCCAGCACAAGTTCTGGAATCAGGCGGTCGAGGCCAACAAGCCGCTCCTCCAACAAGCCGTCGTGCTGCGTCAGGAAATGGCCGCGCTGCTCGGGTACCCAACGTGGGCCCACTACGCGATGGAGACGAAGATGGCGGTCCATCCGGGCAACGTCGAAGAGCTATACGCCGGCCTCGTCGCCCCGCTCCAGGAGAAGGCCCGGGCCGAGTTGGCTGCGATGGCGACCATGATGGAATCGGAGTATCCGGGACAAACGACCCAACCCTGGGACTGGAGCTACCTGCACACCCAGCAGCGCAAACGGGACTTTGGGGTCGATCCCGAAGAGGTGGCCGGCTACTTCTCGCTGGAGCCACTCATCGCGGGCATGTTCGCCGTCACCGGCGATGTCTTCGGCCTCGAATACGAGCGAATCATGGACACGGGAGCGTGGCACCCGGATGTGTTCCTGTACGCGATCAAGAACCCCGGCGCCACCGAGCCGCTGGCCTATTTCTACGCGGACCTCTTTCCGCGCGAAGGCAAGTTCGGCCACGCGGCGGCCTTCGGGCTCCGGTACGGGCGGCTCGAGAACGGCGGGTACGTCAAACCGGTCGCGGCCATCGTCGCCAGCTTCACCAAGCCGACCGCGGACACCCCGAGCCTGCTGCAGCACAGCGAGGCGCTCACCTTGTGGCACGAGTTCGGCCACATCCTGCATTTCTGTTTGACCACGGTGGACCTGGTGCGGTTCTCGGGCTACGACACCGAGTGGGACTTCGTCGAAGCGCCGTCGCAAATCATGGAGAACTGGATGTGGGAGCCGGAGGTGCTGCAGCGTTTTGCGCGGCACCACGAGACCGGGGAGCCGATTCCGGCGGACCTGGTGCGGCAGCTCGTCGCGGCTCGTGACCTCAACGTCGGCTTGATCACGCTGCGCCAGATGTTCCTCGGGCGGCTCGACCTCACGCTGCATGCCACGGCCGAGCCGGTAGACCTCGACGAGGCCTACCGCAGCTCATACCAACTGACCCAGCTCCCGTTTCACGAGGGAACGTTCTTCCCGGCCGTGTTCGGCCACCTCATGGGCGGCTACGACGCCGGGTATTACGGCTACCTGTGGGCTCAGGTCTACGGAGATGACATGTACAGCGTGTTCCAAGCCGAGGGGACGATGAGCCCGACCGTGGGCGCCCGCTATCGCAATGAGGTGCTTGCCACCGGCGGGTCGCGTGATGCGATCGACCACCTCCGTGCTTTCCTCGGCCGCGAGCCGTCGAGCGCCGCGTTCCTCGCCAAGCTCGGGCTCGGCTAGTGGTCCGGCGCTCCTAGAGTCGTCAGTGCATGGCTGTACGCCGCCTCGCGATCGGAATCGTTGGCCTCCTGATACTCGGCGCGTGTAGTCCGGCGGGACCGCCGCCGCCGGAAACGAGTTCGCCCCCGGCGCCGGGCTCGACAGACGCACCGGCGTCCACGACGACCTCAACTGGAGCGCCCCGCGAGCCCCTCCTCGATCCGGACGGGTCTTACGCGGTGGTGGTTTTCACCAACCACCTGCCGGCGTTTGGGCTCGACCCCGCAGGCGCCGCCGATCGACCGTGGGCCCGCTTGCACACCGCGCGGGATTACATCTCGATGGTCCGCCTCATCGGCGAGGCCCGGGCCAAAGTCGTGCTGAGCTATAGCCCGGTACTCCTGGAGCAGATCGCGGACACCGCGGCCGGACGCTGGGATCAGGCCGCCCGCATCACCGCGATACCCGCCGCCGAGCTGACCGCCGAGGACAAGGCGTACATCGATGAGGTCTTCTTCGTGGCCAGCCCGGCGCAGATCGATCGCTATCCCCGGTACCGGGAGCTGGCCGACCGGCGGGCTCAGGGACGGCAATTGTCGACGACCGAGTACCGCGACCTGCAGGTTCTGTTCAACCTGGCCTGGACGAGCCCGCTCCTGCTCGAGGCCGAGCCCCTGGCGACGATTGCCAACTCGGGGCGCCGCTTCGCCGAAGCCGACAAGCAACTCCTTCTCGACGCCCACCGCGCCGCCGCCTCCGAGTTCCTGACGTCGCTGCGATCGCTGTGGGCCGAGGGCCTCATCGAAGTGGCGACAACACCGCTGGCCAACCCGACGCTCCCCTTGATGGTCCGCAACCGAATGGACCAGGACGCCACGGACCAGATCATACGGGGGGCAGAGCGGGCGTCCCTGGTGCTCGGGCGGGACCCGCGGGGGATGGCACCGGCGGGCGGCTTGATCGACCAGACGAATGGAACGGCCGCCCTGTCCGCCGGATTCGAATGGCTCTTGCTCTCCGGACCCGAATCGCCCACGCCGTTTCAACTGACTTCCGAAATCGGCAACCTGCTCGCCCTGGTGGCAAACCCCGAAGCGGGGAAGCGCATCGCCGAGTCGTACTTCACTATGGATCCCGCCCTGGCCGCTCGGGACCTCATCGGTGCCATCTCCGCCGCCATGGGCGATGGCTCGGGGGTGGTCGCCGCGTTCAGCGCCGACGCTACCGAGCCATGGGGTCGCTACGAGGACGGGGGCCTCGCTTTCCTCCGCCGCGTGCTGCAGGAACTGGCGACGGCGCAGGAATTCACCGCCGTACTGCCGTCCGAGCTGAACAACTCGCTCCAGTTCGATCCGGGGCCTTGGCCGGAACTGCCCGACACCTACCTGCGGGGCGACGCGGAGCTGGCGGCCTGGGCCCTCCTGGCCGACACCAGACGCGAGCTACTGCGCCAGCGTGAGGTCGGCCTCGTTGATGCCGTCGTCCTCGAAGAGGCGTATGGGCAGATCCTCCAGGCCCAGGGAGCCGACTGGTACTGGTGGTACAGCCCGGACCGCGCCTCGGGGGACGATGCCTACTACGACGCCACCTTCCGCGGGAGGCTGGCCGAGGTGTGGGATCTGCTCGGCGCCAGCCCGCCCGACGAACTGCGAGTGCCGCTCCAGGACCCGGAGCCGGTGCCGCCAACCCGCCTCAACCGCCCCGTTCCCGCCACGATCACTATCGACAACACGATTGCGAACCGCGAGTGGTCCCAGGCAGGCCTGTTCGATGAGCGTTCCTCGGACCTGATCGAGCGGGTCCTCTACACCTTTGACGATGCCCGGCTGTTTCTCCGCGTCGACTTCACGACCGAGGTGCTCGGCGACAGTGCTCCCGGGTTCGATCTCTACCTGCGCGGGCCCAGGGGAACGGGTGCAGCCCTGACGCCGCGACGGAATGCCATCGGCTTCGATGCCGCCATGGTCGTCAAATGGCGGGCGACCAACCCGGTCCAGGTCTCACTCGTCAAGCCCTACCGGTCCGACGGCACCACGAACGAAGCGAGGAAGGACGCCGGCTTCGACGGAAACTCGATCGAGCTCGAGCTGGACCTCGACATCATCGAACCCGCCATCCGGGCCGGGGATCGAATCGATTTCCGATTCGTCGACGTGACCGGAGGCCCGGAAAATGGGCAATTCCCTGCGGCCGCCCCGGGAGTGTTCGAGTTCCCCAATCTCGGGAACGGAATCGAGCTCGCCCGCATCGCGGACCGGGTCGGCGACGACCACGGCCCCGGCAACTACAGCTACATCGTCGATAGCGAGATCCGTGCCGGCGCGTACGACCTCGCCGGTCTCGTCGTTCGCCTGGTCTCCGGCCCGGCGGCCCCGGTGCCGGGCCCCGCCGACGATGTCCAGTTCGAGATCACGTTTCGCGGGCCGCTCGCCAACCCGTGGAGCGCACCGGCCGGCTTTTCCCACCAGACCATCGACCTGTATCTCGACGCCGCCACCACGGCCGGAGCCCAGCGACTTCTGCCCGGTCGGGTGGCGGCCGTTGAGGCAGGCGGCAGCTGGGACTACGCCTTCACGATCGACGGGTGGGGTGCATCGCATTACGTCGTGGACGGCGCGGGGGCCGCTTCCCGGCTCAACTCCACCCCGGACTACAAACTTCTGGCCGACCGGCGCACCTTTCTGGTGACGGTGCCGCGCGCCACGCTACCCGCCGGGGACGAGAGCAGCTGGCGCTACGGCGTCGCCGTCATCGCCAATCAAGCCATTCCGACACTCGGGATTCACGGCCTGCGCGCCCTGGAGAGGGAACCGGGGAGATTCCATCTCGGAGGGGGGACCGGTGCCGCCAACGATCCGATGATCATCGACCTGCTCCACCCAACCGGCGGGGCTCAGGAAGCGGCCCTGACATACCCGGCGCCGGTTATCGGCAGCGAATCCGAGCTGGCGATCGAGCAACTCGCCCGCCTGCCCATGCTGTCGGGCTGAGGCAGCCAGGGCGCCGCCCCGGCGTCTACCAGGCGGCCGCTCCCCGCCGCACGGTGGCCCGGTCCACTTTGCCGTTGCTGAGGTGCGGCAGGGCGGCGACGATGCGGATCTCCTTGGGGATCGCATGACGCGGCAAAGCGGCTGCGAGTGCAGCCTGCAACTCCCTAGTAGTCAGCCCTTCTCCGCTGACGACCGCCACCAGGCGCTC
>JBFISZ010000126.1:0-7730 GCA_041608315.1 Acidimicrobiia bacterium
CAGATTGAGATTCTGGTGCTGGCTCAAAAATTCGCCGAATCGAACCAGGTCGCGGCGGTAGCCTTCGCAGGTTTTCGGAGAAAGATTGCGCTCGGCGCTCAGATGATCGACGAAGGGATCCAGCCAGCGATCGAGGTCGTTCGGCATCGGAGCCTCAGGCGGCGAGCACGTGCGGATCCACGATTCGAGTGACGATTTCCGAGAGCTGCTTTAAAAACACCACACCCATACCCGGGTAGTAACGCTGCGGGTCGCGGCTGGCAACTGCGAGCAGGCCGAAGCAGCGGGATACACCGCGATGATGTTGAAGGTGAGGTCGCCGGCGGATCCTTCGACGATGTATAGAGGCTCTATCCAGTTCGGGAGTATTGCCGCGGCCGTCACGTTGACACAGAAGCCAATGAAATACGCCAATCCTGCCCTGACGTTGAACGCGACCAGCGCACCGAGCACCGACAGGAGCCCCCACAGGATTTCGCCCGAGGTCGGTTGGATCCCGCCCTGGAGGATCGTTTCGGCCAGGACCACCAAGAATGAGAAGAGAAAGAGGAGGTTGAAGATCCCGGCGAACCAGTTGGGCTTGAGCCGCAGGGCAATCAGTGATCCCAAGATGTGTGCCGCCGTCCAGAGGGAGGTCGCTATCAGCCATCCCCGACCCGATCCAAGCAAGTCGAGCACCGCCAATGTGTTGAGCACCAAGAAGAGGATCGACATGCCCACGATGATGCGCCTCTTGCCCCGCTGGATATCGGACTCCGCCGGGTATGAGCCGATGGAGAGGAGGTACTCCCATATTCGTCTGGCGCGGGCCATGGCACCCATGCCGCGACGATAGTGTTCGGGCGGGCGGGCCCGCGGTCGGGGAAGACGAGCGCCTAACGCGCCTACCGGTGATACGCGTGGTCGAGGAGATGGAAGAGGGAACTGACCATCGCCAGTTGCTCGAGAGCCCGCTCGGGGCTACCGCGATGCACAAACTCATGGCGCTTGGGACTCTCGATCCCCTCGACCATACCCATGAACAAGAGCCGCAGGCCCTCCTGTTCGGAACGGCCTTCTGCCCCCGACTGGGTTGCGATGGCGATCGGCGGCGGTTCACCGGAGAGCGCCTGGGCCATCAACTCGCTCCCCGTCGCGTCGATCCCACTCTGCCGGCTCACGCGATGCTCGAGCGCCAGCAACCCCTCTATCACGGCCGCCGAATAGGACGCTTCAAGGAAGAGATCACCGGCGGACGCGACCACTTCGCGGTGCAAATCGCCCAAGCCGAGGCTGGCGGCTCCGGCCGAGTGTGGCGGCAAGGCTCCTTCCCAGAACACATCCGTGTGGCTCGGGGAGACCATTTCGAAGATCTTGACTTCTCCCGCCACCAGCGTGGCGGTGGTCCCGGTGGCGTCGGCGTACTCGATCACGTCACCGCGAGAGACGGGAAAAGTGACCGGGAATATGCCGCGATAGGCGTCGATATGAGCCTCGACCTTGACACGCTTCTCCGACGGAGAGTGCGCGTTGTGGACCACCGTTACCGTCCTCGCCTCGAGGTCGCGAAAGGCAGCAGGCAACCGTTTCATGGCTCAAAAGGTACCAAACGAGACGGCGCCGGTGCTCGGCTGGATGTGGGAACCCCGAGCGATCTAGCGATACGGGATGCAGGCCTCGAGGTCGCGGTAGTCGGGGAGCTGGCAGCGGCAGCTCACCCAGGGGTCGAATCCCTGACCCTGGCTGCCATCCCGCCTCGTCACCGTCTCGGCCCAGTCGTAGAGCCAGCGGGCCGTCTCGGTGGCGGCTCGGGGGTGCATCCGGGTCTCGTGGGCCCAGCCGGTGAAGCCGGCCGCCCACTCCCACGTCGACGGGATGAACTGGAACAGGCCGACGGGACGCGCCCCGTTCGGATTGATGGCGAACGGATCGCCCAGCGATTCGCAGTGCACGATCACGAGCGCATCGTCGGTCTTTCCGATCTCGCCGAAGAACTCGTCGACGAGGTCCCGCCACAGCTCGACGTCACGGGGACCGCGGTAGTCGACTTCACAAGAGCTTTCGGTCTCACCGATACACACATCGGCGCCCCGGCTCCCGTAGAGCGTGTCGTCGCCGCCGTGGCCGAACAGCCGGTCGTTGCCCCGGCCGGCACGCAGCTCGTCGGAGCTCCCGCCGCCGTAGAGCCGGTCGTTGCCGGTGCCGCCGTAGATTCGGTCACGGCTCCCCTCCCCGTAGAGCAGGTCGGAGCCGCCGTTGCCGTAGATCGTGTCGGCCTGGTCGCCGCCGTAGATGCGGTCGGCACCGCGGTTGCCGTAAATCGTGTCGCGGCCGTTGTTGCCGCAGATCACGTCGTTGCCGCCGTTACCGCGGATCACGTCGGCGCCGCCGAGTCCGACGATGACGTCACGCTCCGGCGTGCCCTCGATGACATCGGGGCCGGGCGTGCCGAGGATGGTCGCTTCCCGGCCGTGGCAAAACACGCCGGTTCCGGCCTCGGCCGGCGGGGGTGATGCCGCCACGGCAACGAGCGTCGTGCTGAACAACGCCATGCCGGCGAGGGCAAGTCGAACTCGGATCGTCGGGGCACTCATCTTCTGAGTATCGGCAGCCGACCCCTCATTTCTCAAGTCGAGATGGGGAAGCTGGCTCGGCCGGCCACCGATTTCTGCACCTTCTGTGGCTGTGCCAAGATTGCGCATGACACTCGAGACGTCGCCGCCAACCCGGGTTCGCTGGCCCGAGTTCTCCCATGTCGTGTTCGATTGTGACTCGACGCTGTCCGGGGTCGAGGGCATCGACGTCCTCGCCCGGAGCCTCGGCCGCGACGACGAAATCGCCGCGCTCACCGACGCCGCGATGGCCGGCGAGGTCGATCTCAATGACGTGTATGCCGCCCGGCTGGGCATGTTGCAGCCCTCTAAGCAGGCGATTGCCGAGCTGCGGTCGGCCTACAAGCGGCACACCGTTGCCGGCGCCAAAGAGGTGATCGCGGCGCTCCGCGAGATCGAGATCCAGGTGTACATAATCAGCGGCGGGCTCGCCGAGCCGGTGGCGGACTTCGCCGTCTATCTCGGAATCGACCCGGAACACGTTTGGGCGGTGGCTGCCCGCCACGACAGCCTCAGCGGCGATTGGTGGCAGGCGGGCCACGGCCCGGTCGATGAGCGATACGCCGGATTCGAGGGCGGGGCCCTCACCCGTAGCGACGGCAAAGCCGAGATCATCACAGAGCTGCTCAAAGGGACGCGGGGGCTTTCGATGCTCGTGGGCGACGGCGCCAGCGACCTCAGCGCGGCGGATTCGGTTGACCTCTTCGTGGGGTTTGGGGGCGTCGTCAAGCGTGACCGTGTCGCCGCGGCGGCCCCGGTCTACATCGAGACGGCATCGCTGGCTCCCGTTTTGCCGATCGCGGCCGGTCCCGGCGGGGGGCAACGCCTGGCCACCGCCGCATCCCGGAAGGCTTTCTCGGAAGGGACAGATCTCATCGCCGCAGGGCAGGTCAGCTTCCAAGATCCAAAGCAGCAGGAACGACTCATGGCAGCCCTCCGTGGATAAGCACCGGATCCTCGTCGCCGACAAGATCGGCGCATCCGGTCTCAGCGTGCTCGAAGCGGCCGACGACGTCGCGGTGGACGTGATGACGGGCCTGTCAAAAGCCGATTTGCTCGAGATCATCGGGCAATACGAGGCCGTCATCGTCCGCAGTGCCACCAAGTTGGACGCCGATGTGATCGCCGCAGGGGAGCGTCTCGTCGTGATTGGTCGGGCCGGCGTTGGCATCGACAACATCGACTTGCAGCGAGCCACCCGCCAGGGCGTCATGGTCATGAACACGCCGGAGGCCAATTCCATCGCCACTGCCGAGCAAGCGATGGCACTGATGCTTGCCGCCAGCCGCAATACCGCTCCGGCTCACGTCGCGGTGGCCGCCGGCAGCTGGGAACGGAGCCGCTATGCAGGCATCGAGCTGGCAGGGCGCACGCTGGGGATCATCGGACTCGGCCGCATTGGGCGTGAAGTCGCCCACCGTGCTCGGGCTTTTGCCATGGAGGTCATCGCATTCGACCCGTATGTCACCGAGCAGGCGGCTCGGGAGCACTTGGTGACGCTCACGGAGCTGGACGACCTGCTGGCCAGATCGGACTTCGTGTCGCTGCACTGCGTGCTGACTCCGCAGACCGAGAAGATCATCAACCGGGCGGCCATCGAGATGATGAAGCCCACTGCCACGATCATCAACGCCGCCCGCGGCGGGCTCATCGACGAAGCCGCTCTGGCCGACGCGCTGCGCAACGGCCGTCTCCGCGCCGCCGGCATCGACGTCTACGGCGAGGAGCCCCCGGCGGCAGACCACCCCCTGATCGGCCTACCGAACGTGGTGCACACCCCCCATCTTGGAGCCAGCACTGAGGAGGCCCAGCGCGACGTCGCCCTGCAGGTGGCCGAGCAGGTGCTTGCCGCGCTACGCGGCGAGGACGTTCGCAATACCGTCAACTTCGCGTTCAGTCTGGACAAGAAGACGGCGCCGTGGCTCGAGCTGGCGATCGCCATGGGCAAGCTCCACTTCGCGATGGCCCCGGGGCCAATCAAGCGAGTCGAGATCGAAGCCCGCGGCGACGGACTCGCCGAGAACATTCGCGCCATCGCCACGGCGGTCCTGGCGGGGCTGCTGTCGGGCTTCATCCCGGAGTTGGTGAACCTCGTCAACGCCCCGTCGCTTGCCACCGAGCACGGCATAGCCGTCTCCCAGAGCGAAGGCATCGGCGCCCTGGACTACCCCAACATCATCTCGTGCCGGGTGCATTGGGAGGGCGGCGACCGCGTCATCGCCGGTGTCGTTTTCGGGGGCAAGGAGGGCCGCATCGTCCAGGTGAGCCGCTACCACCTCGACGCCAAGCCCGCCGGTATCGTGCTGCTGATGCTCAACAACGACACCCCCGGCGTGATCGGCCAGGTGGGCACCCTCCTCGGCGAGCACAACGTGAACATCGCCGAATGGCGCCTCGGCCGCGACGAAGTTGGTGGCCGGGCTCTCAGTTTCATCAACCTCGACACCTGGCCGCCCGCCGAAGTTCTCGCCGAGCTGCGGTCCCTCCCGGCGGTGGAGAAGGCGATGGTGGTGCAGCTCTAGGGGGGTTGGGCTGGATGCGGGGGGCTGGGCTCGGCGGTTTTCCGTCACGCCTCTTGGATATCATCGAACGTATGTTCGATCCCGAATATGGCGAGATACCCGATTGGGTCTTGGACCGCGACGATGATCCGGCGGGGATCCCGGCCGGACTCGATGCGATGGAGCCGGGCCCCTTCCTGGCAGCGATCCTCGAGAACACCAAGGTTGCGGCGTTGTCAGGTCATGACCGCATTGTGTTCCTGCGGGCCCAGCAACGTATGGCCTCGCACTACAACGCCGGGGTCTATGAAACCATGGCCGCAGTCACCCAATACATGCGCGACACGGACGACTTTGGTGACCACACCTTCGCCACCGAAGCCGCCGCCGCCGAAATCCGCGTCGCGTTGCGGCTGACCCGGAGGGCGACCGACGGCGAATTGTCGTTCGCGCTCGAGCTGCGGGAACGTCTCCCCGAGGTGTGGGCCGCCCTGGCTGCCGGTGATATCGATGTACGACGCGCCAAGACCATCGCCCATCACACGTACCACCTCACCACCGCCACCGCCCACACCGTCGTCGACCAGATCATCGACATTGCGCCCCGACTCACCACCGGGCAACTCGCCGCCCGACTGAAGCGGCTTTGTATCGAAGCCGATCCCGGCGAAGCCAAAGACCGCTACGCCTCTGCCGTTGAGGAACGCCGCCTGGTCGCGCAGCCCAACGTTGATGGCACCACCAACCTGGTCGGCCACCAACTACCGCCCCACCGGGCCGCCGCCGCGATGGCCCGCATCAACCACCTTGCCAAGAAACTTCGCCGCCAGGGCGACCAACGTAACATCGATCAAATCCGCGCCGACATCTACCTCGACATCCTCGACGGCAGCACCACCACAAATGCCACCGGCCTGAGAGGTGTTATCGACCTCCGGGCCGACCTCGCCACCCTCGCGGAACTCGCAGATACCCCGGGCGACCTCGGAGGCTACGGACCCGTCATTGCCGACATCGCCCGCCAAATCGCAACAGACTCCCCGAGCGCTGAGTGGCGCTACACCATCACCAACAACGGGCGAGCCACCACCAGGCAACCCAGAGCCGCCCAGCAACCCATGCACAGCGGCACCATCCGCCGCCGACCCACCGCCACCCAAACCCGCACCGTCGTAGCTCGGGACCCGACCTGCATCTTTCCCGGCTGCCGCATGCCTGCCACCAGCAGCGACCTCGACCACACCGCCCCCTACGGCGGGGGCGGACCCACCACCGCCGACAACCTCGCCCCCCTGTGCCGCCACGACCACAGAATCCGCCACCAACAACACTGGACCTACGAGCCCCTCGCCAACGGCGACTACCAATGGACCACCAAACTCGAGCACGCCTACACCACCAGCGGCGCCCCCCCCTAGAGAAAACCGGCGCACCGCAGCGCGCCGCCGTTTCTATCCCGGTTCCTCCTCCCCGACGTTGTCGATCGTGAGGATCTGCCACCTGCCGTCAGCCAGCCGCATCTGGATGTCCCAGACGAAGAACTGAGTCTGCTCGCCCTGACGCGCCCACTCGATCTCCGCCCGGAGGACGATGTCGGTTGGAGTGGCGGAGATCGTGACGATGTCGCCCGTGGTCACGACATACGGGGGCGCCCCGGGCGGGTCGGCCCGTATCGATTCAGCCTCGGCCCGCAGCTGGCGTCGTTGCGGACCACCAGCAACGAAGTGATCATCGAGATCGCGGACCAGGCCGGTCACGGCGAACCGGCCCCACGCGCTGAGCGCCGCGCGCATTGCGGTCACGACCGGAGGGGTCGTCACTGCGAGGCTGGTCACGCTTCGCAACGGGACCGTCTTCGACGTCGTCGTGACCGATTGCACGGCAGACGGCCGGTCCGGCGCGCCCAGCGTCACGGTGACAGCGCTTCCCACACCGGCCTGTGGTGGCAATGCGCCGGCCAAAGTCGGAACCGGACCCCGGAGCTCACTATCGACGACAACCACATAGAACAGCCCAACGCCGAGCCCGGCGATGACCAGAGCCGCCATGAGCAGTCGCCATCCGTACACTGATAGTCCTTAGCTGCGACGTCCGACGATCACGGCGTGCCCCTCTGCAGTTCGACGAGGGCGTCCGAGTAGACCACGATCGGTTCCGCCCCGCCGACTTCGACGATCCGCAGGAACGTCAACTCGACCTCCCGCTGGTAACTCACCGCGATCGCCGAGAGATCAGGGGCAAAGTCCACCGTCAAGGTGGCGCTGGGGCATGCTGTGACGCCCTCATGATCCGCCATGTACCGGCACACCCGCAGTGTGGCCAGGGCCGGATCGAGGATCGGGTCCTGGGTCGGGTCGGCCTCGTAGGCCGAGATGTCGACCGCCGTGGCGCCGGCAACCGCCGCACCGTCGGCGAGGCCCGAGACCTCACGGTGATCGGCGATGACCCGCCACAAGTCGATCGAGATACCTCCGATGAACAGCACCATCATCGCCATTATCAGCACCATGATCGGAGCCGAGAATCCTCCCTCGTCGCGGCGCAGATCACCCACCGGGCACCTCGATGCTGCGGTAATCGTCGACGCGTTCCGTGTGTGAATGCGACCACTGGAACTGGGCAACTTCGCCGACTCCCG
>JBFISZ010000127.1:0-7673 GCA_041608315.1 Acidimicrobiia bacterium
CACCCTCACCGCAATCCTCTTCTTCGTCTACCTCGGCTACCTGGCGTTGCGCCGGGCGATAACCGATCCTGAGGTCCGGGCGCGGCGGGCGGCGATCCTGGGCATCCTCTCGGTGTTCCAGATACCGATTGTGCATATGTCGGTGATTTGGTGGCGCGACGTTCACCAGCCACCGACACTGGCGAGACCAGGGGAAATGCAGATCGACCCGCCCATATTCATTGCTTTCCTGGTCGCGGCGATCGCTTTCGCCCTGTTGGCAGCGCTGCTGATAAGTCTCCGGTATCGCATCGCTCAGGCCGAGTACATACTGGAAACGGCCGATCCAACGACCGGGGTAGCCGGGGACGCCGTCACGGCGCCGGTTCTGACGAGGGAGGTCTAGATGGGCGAGTGGGGTTGGCCGATTCTCGGTTATGCACTCACGCTCGCGGCGCTTGGGTCTTATACGGTGTGGCTCAACTATCGGCTGCGCCGAGTGCAACGAGAAGTACAGGAGATGGAGTGACATGAAGCGATACTGGCGATTCCTCATTCCGGCCGTCGCCCTCGTGGCCGTGTTGGTCTTCCTCTTGGCGACCCTGTCGAGCAACCTCGTCTACTTCAAGACTCCGACCGAGATCAGCGACGAGGCAGCCGATCCCGAGGCGCGGGTGCGCCTCGGCGGTCAGGTCGCCGGCGGCACGGTTTCCGACACCCCCGAAGGCGTCGCATTTGCAGTCACCGACGGTAGGGTTGCGGTCAACGTTGTTCACATCGGCGCTCCCCAGGATCTGTTCCAAGAATGTATCGGGGTGGTGCTCGAGGGTGAGTGGGACGGCTCCGTCTTCCACTCCGACAGCATGCTGATCAGCCATGACGAGCAATACCGTACCGAAGGCGGCGAGTACGATTCCGCCGACCATGCGTCGTCGTGTAACACAACCGATTCGTGATCGCGGCTGTCGGCCTCCTGTGCATACTCACTGCGCTGGGGGCCGCCGGAATCCTGGCCTGGCGCGGCATCCTGGCGGCGCGTTCAGGGGATGTTGAGCCGCGTCGCCTGATTCAACCCGCCGCGGTGCTGGTTGTCGCCGGCATCGCCGCTTTCTTCTGGCTCGAGCTGGCGATCGTCATCCACGATTTCTCGATCAAATACGTCGCCAACACCACCTCGGCGACCACGCCGCTGCTCTTCCTCCTCGCCAGCGGCTGGGCCGCGCTCGAGGGGTCGATCGTACTCTGGGGGATGTTGCTCGGCGGCTTCACCTGGTTGGTCGTACGCCGCATCCAGCAGGGCGATCGGCTGACGGCCGGGGCCGCCGGAGTGATGGGACTCGTGGCGATCTTCTGGTTCGGCTTGATGGCTACGGTCGCCAATCCTTTCGAGGTGTGCACGGCGGCTGCGGTTGACGCCGGCTGCAACGCGTCGAGCTGGTCGCCGCTGGCGGCGGCGACGGCGCCCCTCGAGGGCAGGGGCCCCAACCCGCTGTTGCAGAACCACATCCTGATGGCGGTCCACCCGCCCCTGCTCTACGTGGGATACGTTGGCTTCACCGTACCGTTCGCATTTGCCACCGCCGCGCTGTGGCTCCGTCAGACCGGCTCGCGGTGGCTCGACGTCACCCACCGCTGGTCGCTCATCTCGTGGGTATTCCTCACGTCCGGGATCCTCCTCGGCGGCTGGTGGTCCTACGAAGTGCTCGGATGGGGCGGCTACTGGGCGTGGGATCCGGTCGAGAACGCCGCCCTTCTCCCGTGGCTGGTCGCCACCGCCTTCATCCACTCGGCCGTGGTGCAGCGCAAGCGCGGCATGCTCCAAGCGTGGAACATCGTCCTCGTGATCTCCACATTTGCGCTCACCATTCTCGGAACGTTCCTCACCCGGTCCGGCGTGATCTTCTCGGTGCATGCCTTCACGCAGTCGGCCGTAGGCCCGATCCTTCTGGCGTTTCTCGGCATCGTCATTGTGGGTGGTTTCGGGCTGTTCGCCGCCCGCGCCGACGTCGTCGGCTCGTCGCCGCGGCTCGATTCACTGGCCAGCCGGGAAGGTGTGTTCCTCGCCAACAACCTCTTCCTGACTCTCTTTGCCTTCACCGTGCTTCTGGGCACGATGCTGCCTCTGCTCGTGGAGGCCTTCGCCGGCAATCAGGTGACCGTCGGGCGGCCCTTCTTCGACCGGGCCGCGATCCCCCTCTCGTTTGCCCTTCTGCTGGCTATGGGTGTCGGGCCGGTTACGCCATATCGGACGGCGCGCGGCGAGATCGTCTGGGAGCGGATTCGGCCTGGAGTTGTCGTCGGGTTGGCGGTGGCGGCGCTGGCGGTGGTCGGCGGGGTCCGGTCCATACCGGTGGTGATTGCGATTGCCCTCGGCGGCTTCGTCGTGGGCACCATTGTGCGCCACTACCTGACGCGTGTGGCGGCAGCGCACCGATCGAGCCCCGGGTGGCTGGAGGCTGCTGCCAAGGTGATCGGCCGCGAGCCCGGGTACTGGGGCGGTCAGATCTCCCATGTCGGCATTGCGCTGGCAGCAGTGGCGATCGCCACCTCATCGGGGATTGCGGTGCGTCAGTCCGTTCAGCTGGCGGCCGGGGAGACCGCCGTGGTCGACGAGTACTGCGTTGAGTACCTCGGTCCGTTCACGCGCAACGAGCCCAACCGGACGGTCACCGGGGTCAATGTCGCTCTCATGCGCGCCGACTGCAGCACTCCGGTGAAGCTGATGCAGCCGCGGCTCAACCGCTATCCCCATGCCGACCAGGCGGTGGCGACGCCCGATGTGCGCACCGGCTTGGTCGACGATGTGTACCTGTCGCTCTCCAGCCTCACCAGCGGAGGAACCGTATCGCTCGAAGTGTTCGTCTTTCCTTTGATGTGGCTCTTGTGGTTTGGCGGGACGGTCACCGCGGTCGGCGGGCTCATCGCGTTGCGCGCCCGGCGCCGCTCCCGGGAGACCGCAGACGACGTGGTGGCGGCGGCATGAGCCGCCGGGTGAGCAACTATCTGTACCTCGGCGCCATCGTCGCCCTGCTGGCGGTCGTGGTCGTCGGGTTGATCCCGCGCGATGTGACCGGCGAGACCGATGCCGAGCGGGCCCACCGGATTGCCAGCGAGCTGCGCTGCCCGTTCTGTAGCGGCGAGTCGATTGCAGAGGCGCAGTCCTCGATCGGCAATGATCTGCGGGCGCTGATCGACGAGCAGATCGCGTCCGGCCTGAGTGACGACGAGATCTTCGACTACTACGTGAGCGTTTACACCGAGCGGGTGCTTCTGTCACCGCCCCTGTTGGGCTGGGGTCTTCTTCTCTGGGCGCTTCCGCTGCTGCTCCTCAGCGCCGGGCTCTACGCGGTGTTGCGCCGCCGCCGCCGTGCCGACCCGGTCGCCGCCGTGGCGTCGGCGGCTGCGCTCGAAGACGCCAAGCGAGCTGTTGCCCAAGATCTGGCCGATCTCGACGCCCAGGCGGCGGCCGGCGAGCTCGACCCGGCGACGCTGGCGCGGCTGCGGGCCGACTACGAGTCCGAGCGCGACGCGTTGAACGAGGCCGTGATCGAGCCCGCCCCGCACGCCCCGCGCAGCCGGGGGAGGACCATGGCCGGCGCCGCGGTGCTGATCGGAGGCGCTCTGGTGCTGACCGTCGGCGTCGTGTTGACGGTGCGCGACCGGACTCCTGGGGACCTCATCACCGGCGGCGTCGCCTCCGAAGCCCAGCGCCTGGACTTCTCCACGATCAGCGATGAGGAACTGGAGGCGACCGTTGCCGCCAACCCCGAGAGCATTCCGATGCGCCTGGCACTGGCCGCCCGCTATTTCAACGCCGGGGATTTCTCGACGGCCCTCGACCATTACATAGAGGTGCTCAACCGAGAGCGACACCCGGAAGCCCTGGCCAACGTTGGCTGGATGACCTTTCAGTCGGGCGACTCGGACAGTGCTTTGCAGTTTGTCGAGCAATCGCTCGCCTTGTCAGACGAGCTGCCGCTGCCCTACTGGTATCTCGCCAACATCCGCTATCGGGGGTATGACGATGCCGCCGGCGCCGTTGCCCCCCTCGAGACCCTGCTCACGTTCGAAGCGTTGCCCGACGACTTCCGCGCGATCGTCTCCGATCTGCTCTCCGAAGTGAGGGCCGCATCGTGACCGTGCCGGCGAAGCGCGCCATCGGATTGGGTACGTGGGTGGCCGTGGGCATCGGGCTTCTGGTGATCATCTTCGGGGCGGTGTTCGCCAGTCGATTCGGCCGCGACCCCGACCTGGTCGCCTCGCCCATGATCGGCCGGGCGGCGCCGGCTGTTGCGATGCCGTACCTGGAGAAGGCCGGAGATATGTCCCTGGCCGACCTCCGGGGCGACATCGTTGTCGTCAACTTCTGGGCTTCGTGGTGCACCGGGTGTCGCACGGAACACGATGCGCTGCTGACCGCAGCGGCGGCCTATGCCGGTTCCGACGTCACATTCGTCGGCATCCTGCATCAAGACCGCCCCGACACCGGGATCGGTTTTCTCGACGACTTCGGCCGGGGCGACCCATATGACTACGTCGTCGACGAGGGGTCACGGGTCGGGATCGGCTTCGGGGTGCTCGGGCTGCCCCAGACGTTCTTCCTCGATCGGGCGGGAACGATCGTGGGGCAGGTCAACGGTCCCGTCAGCTACGGCATGCTGGCCAACACGCTCGACGCCATCCTGCTCGGCCGGACGGTCGACCCGGTCACCGAAACCGGAGATCTGGAGAACCGGTAGGCTCGTTTCGCGGCCTCTCGTCAACCGTAGGTAGGCTTGCGGCCCTATCCACCAGGAGTTCTCCACGATGTCCACCGAAGCCGACCACCGACTGCCGCGTTCGGTCGTTCCGCGCCACTATGACTTGCGGATCGAGCCCAATCTCGACTCGTTCGAGTTCCGCGGTCGTGTGGTCATCGAGGCCACGGCCATGGAGCGCCTCGGCGAGATCATTCTCAACGCCATCGAGATCGATCTGCACCGTGTCGAGGTGAGAGCGGCCGACGGATCGAGCCAGGAAGCGGCTCTCGACTACGACCCCGGCCACCAGCGGGTCACTTTGGTGCTCGGCACGCCGGTCGACGCCGGACCGCTCGAGATCCACATCGACTTCACCGGGATCATCAACGACAATCTCCAGGGCTTCTACCGCTCGACCTACAAGACGATCGACGGTACGCAGAAGATGATCGCAACCACTCAATTCGAGGCGACCGACGCCCGCCGCGCCTTCCCGTGCTGGGATGAGCCGGACCTCAAAGCCACCTACCAGGTGACCCTGGTCGTTCCCGACCACATGATGGCGGTGTCGAACTCGTCCGTTGTGGCCGAAGCTGCCACGGACGACGGACGGCGAGTCGTGGAGTTCGCCAAGACGATGCGGATGTCGACCTACCTCGTCGCCTTCGTGGTCGGGGAGCTGGAGGCCACCGAGCCGGTGGATGTCGACGGAACCCCGCTGCGGATCATCCATGTCCCCGGCAAAGCCCATCTGGCGCAGTTCGCCCTCGATGTCGGGGCCTTCGCGTTGCGCTATTTCGCCGAGTACTACGGGATCCCATACCCGGGGGACAAACTCGACATGATCGCCGTCCCCGACTTCGCCTGGGGGGCAATGGAGAACCTCGGCGCGGTGACCTACCGGGAAACCGCGTTGCTGGTCGATCCGGCAAAGGCCACCCAGGTCGAGCTTGCCCGAGTCGCCGACGTGATTGCGCACGAGTTGGCCCACATGTGGTTTGGCGATTTGGTGACGATGAAATGGTGGAACGGCATTTGGCTGAACGAGGCCTTCGCCACGTTCATGGAGCTCAAGTGCATCGACGCCTACCGACCCGACTGGAAGCGGTGGCTGGCGTTCGCCGCCTCCCGCAACGCGGCCATGGATACCGACAGTCTGGCCTCGACCCGTCCCATCGAGTACCCGGTCGGCTCGCCCGAGGAGGCGAACGAGATGTTCGACATCCTCACGTACTCGAAGGGGTCGGCCGTTCTGAGGATGCTCGAGATGTACCTCGGTGAGGACGTCTTCCGCGATGGGATCCGCAACTATTTGGAGACCCACTCCTACGCCAACACTGAGACCGCCGATCTGTGGGCGGCGCTGGAGAAGGTCAGCGGCGAGCCCGTCGGCGAGATCATGCGCGGTTGGATATTCCAGGGCGGCTATCCCCGGCTGAATGTGGAGCCTGACGGAGATGGGTACAAGATCCACCAGGAGCATTTCCGCTATCTCGGGGTCGGCGACGCCTCGTGGGAAGTGCCGGCGCTGTTCGGCGGGGCGTCCGGTGGCGGGCGGGTTTTGCTCGGCGACGAGGCCGCCTTCGACCCGATCGACGAGTTCCGTCTGAACCGGGGCGGGCACGGCTTCTATCGCGTGCAGTACGACGGCTCGCTTCGTGAGAGATTGGCCCAGCGGGCGGCGGAGCTGCCGGGGGAGGAGCGCTACGCGTTGGTCAGTGATACGTGGGCCAACGTGCTGGCCGGTGACGTGCCCGCTGGGGCGTTCCTGGAGCTGGCCACCCGGTTCAAGGACGAGCAGGAGCCCGAGGTGTGGGGCGCCATCATCGGCGGCCTGGGTGAGCTGAATCGGATCGTATCCTCAGACGATCGGCCCGATTTGGAGCGTTTCATCAGGGATCTGGTGACTCCGGCGGCCGACCGCATGGGGTGGGTGCCGGCCGACGGCGAAACGGATCTCGACCGGCGGCTGCGGGGGTTGCTTCAGCGCACTCGGGGTGTTCTCGGAGACGACAAGTCGGCCCTGCCCGAAGCGCGGGCGCTCTTCGAGGCGACCCTCGGCGGAGAGGCCGTCGATGGTGAGATCGCCGCGGCGGCGCTCGCCATAGTCGCCGCCAACGGTGGTCGACAAGAGTTCGACACCTTTGTCGAGGCGTTCCGGACGGCGGTCTCACCGCAGGACGAGGTGCGCTACCTGCAGGCCGCTATCGCGGTGCCGGAGCAAGAGACCGCGGGCCAGCTGCTCGAGATGCTCATCAGCGGCGAGATCCGGCGCCAGGACGGCGCCTGGGTCACGGCCCGACTCATCGGGCATCGCACCACCGGGGTCGAGAGTTGGCTCCGGATAAAGGCTCGCTGGGACGACGTCCTGGCCGCCGTTCCGCCGCAGAGTCAGCGCCGTATTCTCGACTTGCTGCCGTTCCGATCGGAGCCCGACATCGCCGACGACATCGAGAGATGGTTCGACGGACACCCGCTCGCCGGAGGGTCGAAATATGTCGAGCAGCAGCTCGAATTGCTGAAGGTTCGAGTCGGCTTGCGGGTCCGCGAGGAAGGACGTCTCGGCGACAGCCTGTGATATGGCGACAAGCCGGCGCTGAGACACTTACAATTAGACGACATTCTCTTCAAGGAGTAGCTAATGGGACTGATGGACACGGTCAAGGGTTGGTTCAGCAAGGGCAAGGACATGGCCGGTGACATGGCTGAGAAGGCCGGCGACGTGGCTGAAGGCGCCTGGGACAAGACCAAGGACGTCGCGGGTGATGTTGCCGACAAGGCCAAGGACGTCGCCGGTGATGTCAAGGACAAGTTCGACGGAGATGACGATGCGGGAGACGCCCCCGCGTAGGGAGCCCCGAATCGACACTCAGAAACGCCGCCACCAAGTGGCGGCGTTTCTATTTCGACGCTTCGAGCAATGTCTCCTCCCCCGGCGAGCGCAGCGAGTGTTGG
>JBFISZ010000128.1:0-7642 GCA_041608315.1 Acidimicrobiia bacterium
GCCAAAGAGATCGTGCGCGATCTGGTCGGCCACTTCAAACAGCGTCCCACCGAGATCCCCGAGACCTACCGCCACGACGACGCCCCGGTCGCCACCCAGGTCATCGACTCTGTCGCCGGCAAGACCGACCGCTACGCCCTCGCCACCCACGACACCCTGTTCCGCCCCCGGCTGTTCGACTGAAGGGTGAGAAGCTCAGTACTAATCGCCAAGTAGTCAGTACTAAGTACTCAGTACTAAGTACTCAGTACTTGATACCGAGTACTCGCTGGCTAGCCGAAGCGGTCGATGACCGTGATTCCGGCGTGGGGGTCGCCGTCGAGTGTCTCGAGGAGCTCGGCCCCCTGCTCGAGCTTGCAGAGGCGGGTCACCAGGCGGTCCGGATCGAGCGCGCCGGAAGCGATCAGGTCGAATAGTCCGGGGAACAAATGTGCCTGCATGCCGTGGCTCCCCATGACTTCGAGCTCGCGTCCCACGACGAGATCCATCGGAACCGGTGTCGGCGCCGCATCTCCCACCAGCAATCCGACCTGGACATGGCGGCCCAGCTTGCGCAGCGCGGACACGGAAGTCCGCAGGATGGCAGGGTGGCCCATGGCGTCAATCGAGACGTGGGCGCCGCCGCCGGTCGCCTCGAGGATGGTGGCGGCGACGTCGCCGGCCCGGCCGTCGATGGCGACCTCTGCGCCGAGGTCGACCGCCATCTCGAGAGCCGCCGGGTTGACGTCGACGGCCAGAACTCGCGCCTCGAGTGAACGCGCGATCATGATCGCCGAGAGGCCAACGCCACCACAGCCGTGGACCGCCACCCACTCTCCGGCGGCGGTGCGTGCCCGGGTCGCCACCGCCCGGTAGGCCGTCGTGAACCGGCAGCCGAGGGCGGCAGCCGTGACGTATTCCATGTCGTCCGGCAGCAACACCAGGTTGTCTTGCGCGTAACGAACTCGGACAAGCTGGGCGAACGAGCCCCAGTGGGTGAAACCCGGCTGCGACTGAGCGTCGCACACCTGCTGGTTATCGAGGGTGCAGGGCTCGCAACTGCCACAGCCGGCCGCAAACGGGACCGTTACCCGATCTCCTAACCGGAACCCGGTAACGCCCTCACCGATTGCGACGACTTCTCCCGAGAACTCGTGGCCGGGGACGTGGGGCAAATCCCGAATGTCGGGGTCGCGCCCCTGCCAGCCGTGCCAGTCGCTGCGGCAGATCCCGGTGGCGCCCACGCGGAGGATGACATCGCCGGCTTGCGGCGCGGGATCGGGAAGCTCGCGGACCGTTATCGGTCCGCCAAAGCTGTCGTACGCAGCCGCTCTCATGGCGCGACGCTACTCGCCAAGGGCATCCGCGCTCAAAGGCTGTGGTCAGGACGTCACCGCGGCAATGGCACCGATCGCCACCACGTACAGGGTCGTCCACACGGCGCACATCGCGAGATACCGCCCGATCCATTGCCGCCACGACGTCGAGATACCGGCCATCCAGGCACCGACGATCGCCCACAGCGGCAAGCTGGTGGCCGCACCGAACAGCAGGATCGTGAACCGCTCCGCCTCGATGAAATCGAACGCCAGAACCCAGGCGGTCGGAGCGGCGATGAGAAACATGACGCTGGCGGCGAATGAGGCGCCGAACTCGGCCGCGCCACCGCCCTGGCGAAACCCGACACCGATCGTCAGCGCGATGAGAACCACGGGATAGGCCAGAGCGAGCAGCCCGGCACGGACCCGATGGAGCCCCGTGCGCGGCGTGAAGTTGATGCCCTGACTCATCGGGAAGAGGCTACAAGCTGCCAGCCGCCGCGCAGCTCGAAGTGGTTATTGTTGACAGGAGGAACAAGCGCAGAGTCCAGAGGAGGACAACAGTGGGTGACTTCATCGAGCGCGGTGCCGTCAAGATCATCGAAGTGATCGGGGTATCGGACAAGAGTTTTGATGATGCCGTGGCCCAGGCCGTCGCCAAGAGCGCAGAGAGCATCTCCGGCATCACCGGCGTCGAAGTCGTGAACATGAACGCTCGTGTCACCGACGGCCAGGTCACGCAATACCGGGCCGCCTGCAAACTGGCATTTGCGGTGAAGTAGGGACCTAGTACCAAGTATCTAGTACTTAGTACTAAGTACTAGATACTTGGTACTTGGTACTAGGTACTTGGTACTTGGTAGACCCGCCGCGGTCGATTGTCGGCTCCAAGCGGTATCGTTGGCGACCACGAGTGGCTCAGAACCCGGTGGTGTCAATGATCAGAACGCGTATCTTGTGCACCGCGCTCATCGCGGTGGCACTGGGGTCGTGCTCGACACGAACCGTGGAGCCTTCCCTTCCCGAGGACATCGACTCGATCCTCGCCACCGCGGCGACCGCCATGGGAGCGGTCGACACTGTCCGCTTCGAGATCGCCCGCGGCGGCGTTGCCATCTACATCGACCCGACTCTCACCCTGGAGTTCAAGGAGGCCGCCGGCCGGTTCGTCGCTCCCCAGGCGGCCGATGCCGTGGTGAAGGTCGGAGTAAGCGGCCTCAACGTGCAGATCGGCGCCATCGCCATCGACGGGACGATCTGGCTATCGAATCCGATCACAGGCGACTGGGAACGGGCCCCTTCCCAGTACGCATTCGACCCGACGACGCTGTTCAGCCCGGAAGTCGGGTGGCGCCCCCTTCTCGACGGCGAGCTCCAGAACGCCGCGGTGATCGGGCTCGAAGACAACGATGGTGAAAGCCGGTATCACGTCACCGGATCGGCGCCGGCCGCTCGGATCGAGACCATCACGGCCGGGCTCGTCTCCGACCAGGATGTCGACCTCGACATGTGGCTCGACCCCGATACCGGCCATGTCCTCGAGGTGCTGTTCGATGCCGAGACCGCCGCCGGGATCAGCAGCTGGCAGCTGCGGTTCTTCGACTACGGAGACGACATCACGATCGTGCCTCCGGAGGACCTAGTCCGCAGTGGATGACCAGGTTCGCCGAACCGGGGCCAAATCGCCGTCGCCGCGGGCCATCCTGGCCATCGTGGCATTCGGCGTTTTCGTCGCCGCCGACGACCTCACTGTGGTCACAACGATGTTGCGCCCGATCATCGGCGACCTCGGCATCGTGCTGCCCGACGGCATCGACGACGCCGCGTGGATCGTCAACGCCTACTTGATCGCGTTCGTGGCCGTTATGCCCTTCATGGGGCGCCTCAGCGACGTCGTCGGCAGGCGGCGGGTGTACATCGCGGCGTTCACCCTGTTCCTCGCCGGCTCGATCATCGTACCGATGTCCCACTCGTTCGGTCCGTTCTTGTTCGGGCGCGTCCTCACGGCGCTCGGCGGCGGGGCCATGGTCCCGATCGGGATGGCAGTGGTGGCCGACGTCTACCCGGCGGGTCGTCGCGCCCGGGCTCTCGGTGTCCTCGGCGGAATCGAGACGTTGGGTTGGGTGTGGGGGCCGCTGTACGGTGCGATGCTCGTGCGCTTCCTGACGTGGCGCTGGCAGTTCTATCTGAACATCCCGCTCGCCGTCATCGGCATCGCCGCCGCCTGGTTCGCCCTGCGAGAATTCGCCACACCTCGCGCCGGAGCCCGGGTCGACTGGCTGGGGGCGGCAGCGCTGACGACCGCGCTGGTCGCCCTCAACGTGGCACTCCTGGGGACGGCGGAGATCCAGAGCGTCACCGGCCTCGACGAGCTCACCGGCAGGTCGCGCGTCGATCTGCGATGGCTGTACATCGTCGCCGTCCTCGCCGCGGGGTGGTTCATCTACTCGCAGCGCCGGGCCGCCGATCCGATCATCGACTTCAGCCTGTTCCGGGGGCGCAATTTGACGGCGGCGGTCACGATCAACTTCCTCGTCGGCGCCGCCCTCATCATCGCCATGGTCAATGTGCCCCTAATCGTCAACGTGCTCGAGCTCGACATCGAACGATCTGCGGTCATCGCCGGCTGGGTGCTCTCCGCGCTGACCGCCGCGATGGCTATCAGCACCTACGTGGGGGGACAGATCACGGAGCGCACTTGGTATCGACCGCCCGTGATCGCCGGATTGCTGGGCGCCGGCACGGCCTATCTGCTCATGGGGTTCGGCTGGACGGCCACAACGCCGTACCCCACCATGGCCTGGCAGCTGGGGCTCCTCGGCGTCGGGATCGGGCTCGTCACGGCACCGACATCGGCGGCCGTGGTCGACGCCGCCCCGGCCGATAGGCGCGGGACTGCAGCCAGCCTCGTGGTGGTGCTGCGGCTCATTGGATTGTCGGTTGGACTGTCCGGGCTGACGGCTTATGGACTGATGCGCTTCAACCAGCTGCGGGACACGCTCGAGCTGCCGCCTCTCGGCGACCCCGGATACGAGGAGGCGCTGACGACCGCCCAGGGCGAGCTGACCACGTCGGCCCTGGCGGAGACGTTCCTCGCCGCCGCCGGGCTGCTGGCTCTGGCGCTGGCGGCTTCGATTTTCATGCACCGCCGCCGCCGGCACGGCCCGGAGGGTGAACCGACCCGCCCGATGGCAGCGGTCTCGACCCAAGATGCCGCCGAGCAAGGAGCAGCCATGACAGCAGCCGACCCGAAGCAGAGCTTCCTGACTCGCAACACCGCGACCATCATCGGGGGTCTGGCGGCGGTGGCGCTGGTGACGCTCGTGGTGAGCCTCGTGATGCTGGCTCGCGTCGTTAGCACCCAGAATGACCTCGAAGCAGTCCGGATCGAACTCGTCGATACCCGCGCCGAGATGGAACAGCTCCGCGGCGGTGTCGCCCTGTTCAGCTCCCAGGCGACCTTGTTGCAGGGTCAGCTCGCCGAGCTGGCGCCGGCGGTGCAGGCGGGGCTCGATGAGGCGGTCGCCGGTCTCACGGAGTTCGAGACATCGACCATCTTCTTCAACGTCCCCATCAACGAGGTGATCCCCATTTCGACCGAAGTGCTGCTCGACCGCACCCTCGAGGTACCGCTCAGCACGATCTTGCCAATCGACGAGACGATCGAGACGACGATCCGGGTAGACGGGCCATTCGGCATCGAAATCCCACTGGATATCACAGTTCCCATCGCCCTCGATCTGCCCATCGACCTCGACGTCGCCATCCCGATCAACGAAACGGTCCCGATCGATACTTCGATCCCGGTGAACCTGTCGGTGCCCATCGAGGTCCAGGTCGAGGGCACCGAACTAGCCAACCTGGCGGCCTCATTACGGGAGGGCCTGTTGTCGCTACAGGCGGTCTTGACCGGGCTGGGGTAGGGATTTCTCCTCTCCCGTCTGACACGGAGTGGCAAACGCCTGGGAGAGGTGCCCCGAGCAACGAGGCGCTCTCGTTGTCCCCGACGGCGGGCTGAACCTGCGAGGCGCGGGCAGGTACCCGTCTTCAGTCGCCGGCAACGCCGGCGGCGCCGGCCGCGACCGTGACCGAGACGGCCTCCTTGCGGCCTCCGGAACCGGCGAGGAACACGCCGGTGAGCGACATCAGCCCACCGACGATTATTCGACCGGTGAGGACCTCGTCGAGCAGGACGATGCCACCCATGATGCTGATGATCGGAGCCACGTAGGCAACCAGCGATACCCGGGCCGCGGTTGTGTATTTGGAGGCGTATAGCGTCATCACAAATGGCAGCAGGGTGCTGCCGAGCCCAAGCGCTATCAGCAGCGCCCACAGCGGAGCATCGAGGGCACCCGGCTCGAAGTCACCAAACAGCAGTGCGAACGCAAACGCGACGGCACCGCCGGTGATGAACATCGGGACGGCGAGGGGCACAGTGTCGTGATCGGGGGCGAACCGCCTCTGCAAGACTCCGCTGATTGCGGCGGCGATGACGCCTCCCATCGCCAGTAAGCCGCCCACCAGAGGATTGCCCTCGCCGGCGCCGAGGCCGGAATCACCCGAGGAGATGATCACTACCGCCCCGGCCATGGCTATGGCAAACCCGAAGAGTTGGACCTGCCGCAGCCGTTCGCCGAGGAAGACCCAGGCCATGAGGGCGGTGGCGACGGGTATCAGCGTGATCAGGATCGACTCGACCCCGGCTGAGATGTGCTGCAGCGACGCGATGAAGAGGATCGGCCCGAAGGCAATGCGGGGGATACCGATCAGGGAACCGCGCCGCCATTCCTGCGCCGTGCTCGTCCGGCGAGCCACCGCGGCGAAGGCCGAGACGGCGAGGGCGGCGGCACCGAGACGGACGCCGATCACCGTGAAGGTCGACACCCCCTCCTCGAAGGCGTAGCGGACGCCGACCGCGGCGAGGCCCCACCCCAAGGTGGCGGCAGTGAGAGAGGCGAAGACGCGGTTCGACATGGGCTGAGGCTAGAGCACTCACGCCCCGGCCAAATCCGGAACGGTCCCAACGCTGCCGCGACCCGCTGCTTGGCGATCCGGCACCATAATCCACGTCACACATACGGAGGTGAGGATGAAGGTCGGGTTCATCGGCTTGGGCAACGTTGGCGGCAAGCTGGCGGGCACACTGCAGCGCAACGGCTATCAGCTGGTCGTACGTGACCTCGACAAGAGTGCCGCCCAGAAGTTCCTCGATGCGGGCGCCGAGTGGGCAGAATCGCCGCGTGACCTGGCCGAGCAGGCCGACATCATCATCACCTGCCTCCCGTCGCCGGCGGCGGTGAGCACCGTCATGGAGGCAGACGATGGGGTGCTTGCCGGTCTCGAGGCCGGCAAGACCTGGCTCGAGATGAGCACCACCGACGAGGCGGAGGTGCGCCGCCTCGGAGCGCTCGTGGCGGCCACCGGGGCCGACCCGGTCGACTGTCCCGTCTCGGGCGGGTGTCATCGCGCCGCCACCGGCAACATCGCGATCTTCGCCGGGTGTGAGCGAGATGTGTTCGACCGTGTGCTCCCGCTCCTCACGACGATGGGCCGGCGCATCCTCCACGTCGGGCCGCTCGGGGCGGCTTCCATCCTCAAGGTCGTGACCAACTACCTGGCGTCGGTGCATCTGGTCGCCCTCGGCGAGGCCCTGACCACCGCCAAGGCCGCCGGAATGGACCTGGCCACCACCTACGAAGCCATCCGCATCAGCTCTGGTAACTCGTTTGTCCACGAGACGGAATCGCAGGTGATTCTCAACGGCAGCTACAACATCAACTTCACCATGGACCTCGTGATCAAGGACATGTCGCTGTTCCAGGCAATCGCCGACCGCCATGACATCCCTCTCGAAGTGTCGCCACTCGTGCTGGGTATCTTCGAGCACGGTCAGGACGCCTATGGGCCCCGGTTCTGGTCGTCCGGGATCGTCAAGCGGCTCGAAGACGCCTGCGGCATCGACCTGCGTGCCTCGGGCTTCCCCGCCGAGCTGACCGACGACGAGCCCGAGGTCCCGGGCCACGAGGTCGTACCGGCGCGCGGTTGAGCACCGTCTCCTCCCCCGCCAGCGCCGCAAGCGTTGGGGGCGAGGGGGGTTTGGGTGAGGCCGCGCGGTCTGGACTCTTGCCGTCCTGCCGCTAGCCAAACGTCCCGAGTTGGTGGCGGCGACCGAGGAACGAGGGCGGGGACGGAGGGGGCAGCTGAGGAACTCCGGACAGCTAAGGCGCGGACACCACCGCGCCAGACGCTCGTCCCGCGCCTCTGCTGCCCCCCTCGGCTCCTCGTACCTCGTCGCCACTCCCCCCAAACGTTGCCCGACTACGTCGTTCAACGGGGGGAGA
>JBFISZ010000129.1:0-7599 GCA_041608315.1 Acidimicrobiia bacterium
CACTCGTCGACCTCAGCCCGTGGCACGACCAGCGTGTGCCCCGGGGTCAGGGGGTTGATGGTGAGGAAGGCGACACAGTGATCGTCCTTCCAGACGAAGCGGCCGGGCAGGTCGCCGTTGATGATCATCGTGAAGACAGAAGCCATGGGAAGACAGTAATCCGTCGCCGGCCGCGGCGTTGCGGTGATGCTGCGCTGCCGATCCGGGCCGCGTCGCGGTCGGTAAGATGCCGGCGCAAACCTGACGGAGGTGGAGCGGGATTGCGCCGACGAGCCGGGACACTGATCACACGAGCCGCGACACTGATCATCGCGAGCACCCTGGTGACGGCGCCGGCTTGCTCCGACGGGGCGCCTTCCGCCACCGAGCCACCCGCCGACGACGTCGTGCTGCGGGTGGTGACCGACGGCGAGGTGGCCGCCGACTGGACGCTGGCCGAGCTGGAAGCGGCGGTTTCCTTCACCGAGCTGACGGTTGATGGTGACGAGCAATCGGGTCCCCTACTGCTCGATGTGCTGGAGGCTTCAGGCATCGCCAACTGGGAATCAGGTCGGGTCGTCGGCTGGGGTGAGGGCCGCGCATTCGAGGTGACCGTCGACATCGCTGCCGCCGACGTCGACGACGGCTGGATCCTGGATGTGACCAACCGGGGGAGCCTGAAACTTGCCACCGCGGAGCTACCGCGCGCCCAGTGGGTGAGGGATGTCGGCGAGATCATCTTGCCCTGAGCTCTGCTTCGTCGGGATCGACGACACCGACCTGCCGGATTGCGGCGGAACCGGCAGCTTGGCACGCCGCGTCGCCGCCGCACTCGGCAGGCGCGGCATTGCCGAGGCGACGGGAGTCACCCGCCACCAGTTCTTCGAGGGGCCCGGCGTGCCCAAGACCTCCCGCAACTCCGCCGCCGCCATCGCATTCACCGGCGTCGCCTCGGCCGGCGAGTTGTTCGCGGCCACCTGCGCTTTCGTTGCCGGCGAGTCGGTTCCCGGTTCCGATCCGGGTGTGTCCATGGTGAAAGGCGCCCTCCGCGGCGGGCTCGTGGAGTTTGCCCGTCGCGCCCAGACCGGACTCGTCGACCAGGCTGAGGCCCGCCGCCTGGCTGCAGCCGCCGCCATCGACCTGGCCGGTCTCGGCGGTAGCAACGATGGCGTCATCGGGGCACTGGGCGCCGCCATTCTGCGCGCCGATGGTGAAGATGGCCGCTACGTCGGCCTGGCCGGGATTCGCGAGGTTGCCGGGGAGATCACGGTCTCCGACCTGCTGGAACGTACCGCCATAGCCGCCGTGGTCGATCCGGAGGGGAACCCCCTCGAACGATCAGCCATAATCAACGTCGGCGATTGGGTGCGGCCCCGCCTGATTGGAGGCCGGCCGGTGTTGCTCGCCAGACGAAGCGGGAAGGAATGGGTCAATGCAGACACTCGCTCCAAGTAACGCCACCCGTCGTCGCTCATCGGCCACCGCCCTCGCCATGGCCATCGGTTTCGGGCTCGCCGCCGCTCTCGCCAAACGCTACCTCGACTTCCACCTGGGCATTCCGGGCCATGCCGGAGTCGGCTGGATCGCCGTTCTGGTGGCGGGCCGGCTGAGCAACGGGCGCGCCGGCATGGCAACCGTCGCCGGGCTCTCGATGGGATTGTGGGGCGTCCCCGTCGGCCTCGGCCACTCGGTTGCCTACAACACGATGCTCTACGGGATGGCGGGCGCGATCCTCGACTCGGGCACGCTGCTGCGGCTGCCGCTGCACCGGGCCTGGGGAGCAGGCCTGGCCGGGATAGTCGTCCACGTTGCCAAGCTCGGCGTCGTCATCGGCAACGCCTGGCTATCGGGAATCCTGCGGCGCGTCGAGGTCTACGGCCTCCTCGACGCCCTGCGCAACCACGTCTTCTTCGGCGCGCTTGGCGGCCTGATCGGTTGGGCGCTTTGGCGGGCCGGACCTCTCCTGCGAACCCGCCTCGCGACCGCGGCGCGCCGCCCGAAGCCATGGTGAGCATCCGGCTGCCCCAAGTGCTCCGGAAGTACGCGGCCGAACTCGACTTCGTCGAGGTGACGGCGACCACCGTGGCGGAGGCTCTGGCGGCGGCGGTCGCCGCCCATCCAGATCTCGAGATTCGGCTGCTCGACACCGACGGCCGATTCCATTCGCACCTGCTGCTCTTCGTCGATGGCGAGCAGGTGGCCCGGGAAGATCACGCGGCCCGCCCTGTCGACGCCGGCGCCCGGATCGACGTCCTGATGAGCATCGTGGGCGGCGCCGCTTAGGAGGCCGTCCCGATGCTCACATGAACCCGGCGGCGACGGCTCGCTGGTCGAGAGCCTCCACTACACCGGAGCGCACCTGGTCGAAGAAATCCGCAGTCGTGAAATGTGGCAGGTCGGAGCCGGCCATCGGCTCGAGCGCCTCCGCGGGCAGCGCGTAGTCGGCGAGGCCGAAGCCTTGCTTCCGTTCGTTGGCATAGCCGCGCAGGAAAGTCCTCATCACGACGGCGGACAACTCCTCACCACTGATATCGAGCCCGGCTGTGATACGCAGCGCTTCCGCCTCCAGCTCGGGAGTGATCATGGCGAACTTGCACATGCCGGTGATGTCGTCCATCAGATATGTCGGCCCCCGGTTGGTGATGGCGTCGACCCAGTAGTCCACTCCGGTCTCCCGCTCGACCACGTAGAGGAGGAAGGTACGCATCGACATGTGGCCACCGGCCAGCGCCCACGGATACCCCGGGTTGGTCTGCGGCTGGTACGCGGGAAACTCAACACCTTTCGAGTGCATGGCGTATGCCGTCTCGCCGGTTTGGTCGGCAAGTCGTTTGACCCCCTGTCCCAGCTCGGGAAGGTCACCGGCGGCAATGGCGGTGATGGCTTCTTTGACGCCGGCGGCATCCCCGAACTGAAGTCCCCCGAACAGCTGGGTGCCGTTGCGCCGGTTGTAGTCCATCGCGTAGCCCAAGGTCACCCCGAGCGAGATGGAGTCCATTCCCAGCTCATCGCCGAGTTCGATCAACGTCCACGCCGCATCAGGGTCGAAGATGCCCAGGTTCGACGTCAGCAACGTGATCGGCTCGAAGTCCGACTTGGCGCGGAACGCCCCCCGCTCGCCGTCGGCGGACTTCTCGTAGACGTTCTTGTGGCACTTGATCCCGCACAGGAAGCACCCTTCCGCCAGCACCACGTAATCCCCCTCCTCGACCCGAGGACGCGTCAGTGGTGCCGAGACTTCGGTTCCCGTCGGGGCGAAGTTGTATTCGGGCAGCGACTTGACCTCCATCATCCACTTCAAGTTGCGCCAAGTGCCGCCGCGATCTCCCTCGACATCGCGGTAGCGGGCGCTGCCGTCGCCGAGGTTGATCTCCTTGTTGATGTCCCGCAAGCCCCGCTCGCGTGGCGGATTGGGACCGTCGGCGGCGATCGCCCACAAGTTCTTCGACCCCATCACTCCGCCGTAGCCACCGCGACCGCAGAAGCGTGGCTTGGCGTCGCCGGTATCCAGCTGGTTGTCGGTGGATAGAGCGATGGCGGCAAAGCGCACCGACTCGTAGTTCTCCCCGGCCGGACCGATCGCCGCGAAGTGAGCCTCCGGCCAGCGGCCGTGCAGGTCCTGGATGCGGTCGTTGATCCTGCGCCCCGCCAGGTCCGACGCGTCGAGGAACTCGAATCGGGCCGGGGCGCCGGCGCCACCCTCACCTAGATAGAGCAGAGTGGGCTGATCGGCCCGTCCGACGAAGACGACCTCGTCGATCCCCAGCCCGCGCAGCTTCGTGCCGAAATGGCCGCTGCCCGCCGACCACATCAGGCCGGGACGGCCGGCGCCCGACGTCTTCAGCGACGAGTACCCGTGGAAGAAGGTCCGCAGTCCCGTCATGACGCGGGTTCCGCTGAGCAAGCCGAGGTTCATCACCAGAGGGGACGCGGGATCGTACGCGTCGTCGATCTCCCGCCCGGCCAGCAGCTTGGTGGCACGGGCGATGCCGCCCAGCACATCCTCGAGATCCTCGCACGGGACCTCCTCGTGACGAACGGTCAGGGTGCTCAAGTCAACGTGATAGCGGTTGATCGTGAATTCGGTTGCCGGCCTCAAAACGCTCTCCACGTCGCTTTCCTTGTCGCTCCTCTTGGCTAGGGATGCTAGAACACGGAGTCGGTCGATCCGCACGCCACCGCACTGAGCGGCCTCGGACACGGGACGCCGGATCACCCTCACCGGCCGCGTTGGCCACGCCTCGGCGCCCCACCACGCCGTCGACCCGATCCCGGCGGCGTGCGCCCTGGTCACGGCTCTGCAGACGATGGTGACCCGCGAGATCGAGGCCTTCGACCCGGCCGTTGTCACCGTCGCCCAGATCCACGGCGGAACCACGGGCAACATCATCCCGGAGACTGCCTCCCTGGAAGGGACCATCCGGGCGGTCAGCGAGGCCACTCGGGCCAAGGTGCACGACGGCATTGCCCGGCTCGGCGCCGGTGTCGCCGCCGCCCACAACTGCACGTGCGAGGTCGATATCACCAGGGGCTATCCGGTGACGATGAACCATGCCGCCGAAGTGGACGTGGTCCGCGCGGTTACCGCGGCCACCCTCGGCGAGGGGCGCTACAAGGTGATTCCGCACCCCAAGATAGTTCCGGAGTGGCCCTTTACGCCGCCATGGCACTCGCCCGACCGGAGGAGGTAGCGAAGGCTCGCAGCTTGGTGGCGGCCCGCGGAGCAGCCCGGCGAGGCACGGCCAGGTCTACATGAAGCCGGCGGCTACCGCCCTTTGATCGAGTTCCTCGATCACACCGGCGCGGACCTGGTCGAAGAACTCCGCCGTGTTGAAATGCGGCAGGTCGGAGCCGGCCATCGGTGCGTGGGCCTCAGCCGGCATGCTGTAGTCGGCGATGTCGAAGCCTTGCATCCGCTCGTTGGCGTAGCCCCTCAGGAACGTCCTCATCACGACCGCCGATAGATCCTCAGCAGAGATCTCGAGTTCGGCGGTGATTCTCAGTGCCTCGGCTTCCATTTCCGGTGTGGCGCCGCCGAACTTACACAACCCGGTGATGTCGTCCATCAAGAACAGCGGCCCGCGGTTGGTGATGGCGTCGATCCAATAATCGACCCCCGTCTCCCGTTCCGTGACGTAGAGAAGGTAGGTGCGCATCGACATGTGGCCACCGGCCAGCGCCCAGGGATACCCGGGGTTCGTGTGCGGCTGGTAGGCCGGGTACTCGACCCCCTTCGATTGCATGGCATAGTCGGGCTCACCGGTTTGGTCGGCGAGCCGCTTCACACCCTGTCCCAGCTCGGGGAGGTCGCCGTTGGCGACGGCGCGGATCGCCGCTTGCGCGGCGGCCGCGTCCCCGAACTGAATGCCCCCTAACAGCTCGCCACCACGGCGGCGGTTGTAGTCCATCGCGTAGCCCAGGGTTGCCCCCAGCGAGATCGAATCCATCCCCATTTCGTCACCGAGATCGATCAGGGAGAGCCCATCCTCGGGGTCGAAGATGCCCAGATTCGTCGTCAGCAGAGCCAGCGGCTCGTAGTCCACTTTGGCCCGGAATCTCCCCCGCTCGCCGTTCTCTGATTCCTCGTAGACATTCTTGTGGCACTTGATCCCACACAGGAAACAGGACTCGGCAAGCACTACGTAGGGCCCGGCCTCCACATCCGGGCGATGCAGCGGGAGCGATACCTCGGTTCCGGTGGGGGCGAAGTTGTATTCGGGGAGCGACTTGGCCTCTTGCATCATCTTCATCATGCGCCAGGTACCACCGCGATCGTGCTCGAGGTCGCGGTAGCGGGCGCTGCCGTCGCCGAGGCTGATTTCCTTGTTGATGTCCCGCAGGCCCCTCTGCCGTGCCGGATTGGGCCCATCGGCCGCGATCGCCCACAGGTTCTTCGATCCCATCACACCGCCGTAGCCGCCCCGCCCACAGAAGCGGGCTTTGGCGTCGCCGGACTCCAACTGGTTGTCCGTCGACAGGGCGATGGCGGCGAAACGCACCGACTCGTAGTTCTCCCCTGCCGGACCGATCGCGGCGAAATGTGCCTCCGGCCAGCGGCCGTGCAGGTCCCGGATGCGGTCGTTGATCTTGCGGCCCGCCAGGTCCGACGCGTCGAGAAACTCGAACTGCGCCGGCTCCCCGGGTCCGGCTTCACTGAGATGCAGCAGCGTGGGCCGTTGAGCCCGCCCGGTGAAGATGACCTCATCGATCCCGAGACCGCGCAGCTTCGTACCGAAGTGGCCGCTCCCCGCCGACCACATCAACCCGGGCCTGCCCGCCACGGACGTCTTGAGCGGCGAATAGCCATGGAAGAAGGTCCGCAGCCCCGTCATCGTGCTGGTTCCGCTGAGCAACCCGAGGTTCATCACGAGCGGAGAGGCCGCATCGTACGCGTCGTCCACCTTTTGGCCGGCCAGCAGCTTGGTAGCGCGGGCGATACCCCCCAGCACATCTTCGAGATCAGCGCACGCCAGTTCCTCGTGGCGCACGGTGAGAGTGCTCAGATCAACGTGGTAGCGGTTGATCGTGAAATCGGTTGCCGGCCGCAAAGCAGTCTCCACGTCGCTCCCTCTTCAGTCCGACGCGCATACTACGCCCGCCTCTGCCCCGCGTATCGAATTCGAGCGACATGCGCGGGCGAATCCGGCCACGGGCGCGGCCGAGAGGCGGCACAGCTGGCCCATATCAGATCACAACGATTCGATAGGGACCAACTCGATCGAATCCTGATCCGATCGAAACCTACCTCAGCGTTCGACGCGATAGACCTTGTAAGGGCCCGCGAACGGAGTGCCCAGCCGAGCGTCCACCGCATAGACCGCCGAGCCGAACAGCGCCGACGTTGTTGGCGTCTGAGCACCGGCGACGGGCAAGTACGTCAGCAGCGTGCCTGCCCCGGTGGACGGATCGTACCGAATCACTGCGATCCGGCTCGCCGCATTCTCCACGACGTACAGGGTCCGCCCGAGACGGGACATACCGTCCGCGCCGAGGAGCGGAGGATCGTTTGGCGGTCCATAGAGAACTGCGGCTTCGCCCGTAGCCGGGTCGACCCGATAGAGGGCCCCGGCCTCATTGTGGACGACGACCAGATCCGAGGTCCCCGGCAGCGTCTCGATCCCGTTCAGGTTGGAGAAGTAGATATCGGGAACATCGACGAGGATCTCCTCAACGGCGCCCGGAGCGGCCGGATCGGGGAGGCCGCCGCCCGGTTCGAGGACGACCTTGAAGAGGCGGGTTTGCCCGATGAAGCAGAGCCCTCCCTGATCGCAGTCGTCCGTCCCGGAATCGGTGAACCAAGCCGCGTGCGCGGTGACGATGACATCGTTGATCAACGACTGGAATGGGTCGGTGAATTGGTAGGTGGCGAGTAACTCGCCGGTCGTTCCGTCATAGACCCGGCCCGAGCCGGAGGCCGCGCCGGCGGCCCAGACTCGTTTGTGGGCATCGACGGCGAGTCCGAGCGTGGTCATCGGGAACCCGCCGATCGGATCGGTGAAGACGGCACCTTCTCCGGTGCGGAGATCCCCCCTGTAGATGGAACCGTTGGCAAGGGACCCGACGTAGAACGTCGATCCTTGCCCAACGGCGATCCCCTCCGGGAAGAACCCGTCGGGGAGG
>JBFISZ010000130.1:0-7590 GCA_041608315.1 Acidimicrobiia bacterium
CATAAAGCGGCTTGAACTCCTCGAACCGGCTGCCGTCGAGAACCCGGGCGAAGATCTCCCGAATCTCGAACGGCACCCGCACGTCCGCCGCAGCGCAGCCGAGCAGCTCCGCCGGGTCGTAGAGCGGCTCATCCGGCGGCTCAGTGGGGCCCGGTCCCAGCTTGCGCCAGCCGAGGTGGCGCACGATCTGGCGCGTGATGCGCAGCGCATCCATCTCGTCCATGGCCAGGTAGTCGGACAAGCCGCTGGTGCGGGAGTGCATCTCGGCACCGCCCAGGGTCTCCTCGTCCACTATCTCGTCGATGGCCATCTTCACCAGCGGCGGCCCACCGAGATATGCGGTGCCCCGCCCCTTGACAAACACCGAGTAGTCGCTCATCCCCGGCACGTAGGCGCCGCCGGCGGTGTTGGGCCCGAAGGCGACGCTGATCGTCGGGATCCCGTCTCTGGACAGTTGGGTCAGGTGACGGAATTGCGCACCGCCCGGGACGAAGATGTCCGCCTGGCGGGGCAAGTCGGCGCCGGCGGATTCGTTGAGAATGATCAAGGGAAGGCGGTTCTGGCGAACTATCTCATACATGCGCCCCGCCTTGATCAGGGTCATCGGGTTGGACGAGCCGCCTCGATAGGTCATGTCCGACCCGTTGATCATGACTTCGACGCCGGCGACGACACCGATACCGACGGCGATCCCGACGCCCACCGGGTCCTGCGTGCCCCAACCCGCCAGCGGGCTCAGCTCGAGGAACGGCGTGTTGGGATCGACGAGAGACTCGATACGGTCGCGGACCAGCATCTTGCCGCGACGCCGGTGCCGATCGACGTAGCGCTCGCCGCCGATCGAGGGCACCGCGGCCAACTCGGCCGCTACCGGCTCCCACAGCGCCTGCATCGCGGCGAGATTCGACTGATACTCCTCGGAGCGAGGGTCAATCCGGCTATGGAGCGGGGTACCGATCGGGCTCACTTCGGCTCCTCGGAGAACAGTTGTTGGCTGTCGACCACCAACCTAATTAGGGTAACGAAACAGAGCAATTGATACCGGGAGTTGTGAGCCATGGACGTCACCCAGGTGGCCCGCGATTTGGCCGACGAGCAACAAGTGCTCGACGACATCGTCGCCGATCTGCGCGAAGACCAGTGGGCCCTACAGACGCCGAGTCCGCGATGGAGCATCGCCGATCAGATCGGTCACCTCACCTACTTCGATCACGCCGCCGCAGTCGCGATCACGGACCAAGCTGCCTTCCAGCGCCTCGTCGCCGATCTGGTAGGCCTGGCAGGAGCTGATGACGAGACCGTCGATGATTTCACGTTGCGCACCTACCGAGCGCTGTCCGCTGCCGAATTGCTGAGTGCCTGGCGCCGGAATCGGGCCGCGCTCGACGAGGCCGCCACCACGCTCACCGACGACACCCGGGTCATCTGGTACGGGCCATCGATGGGATCCAAGTCGTTCCTCACCGCCCGCTTGATGGAGGTGTGGGCCCATGGCCAGGACATCGTCGACACACTCGGTGTGACCCGGGTGCCGACCGATCGCTTGCGCCACATCGCCCAGCTCGGCTTCATCACGCGCGGCTGGTCATACGCCAACCGAGGCCTCGAACCGCCCACCGACCCAATGCGTCTCGAGCTGGCTGCGCCCTCCGGCGAAATATGGACATTCGGGCCCGACGATGCCCCCGACTCGGCTCGCGGCCCCGCCCTAGACTTCTGCCTCGTGGCCACCCAGCGCCGCCATATCGACGACACCAGCATCGCGGCCACGCCCGGGGCACGCGAATGGCTGCTCCTGGCCCAAGCGTTCGCCGGGCCGGCCACGACCGGGCCGGACCCGGGCACCAGAACATGAGCAAGGTCGAAACCGTCCTCGACGGTGGTGTTCTCACGATCACGCTCGCCGACGAGGCCAACCGCAACGTGCTCAGCATCCAGCTGCTCACCGAGCTCCTCGGCGCCATCGATCGCGCCGACGGCAACGACGAGATCCGGGTGGTCGTCCTCACCAATCGCGGTCGTATCTTCTGTGCCGGGGCCGATCTCCGGGAGAGGCTGGATCCCGAGGTCTCCGGCTCAACCGTCGACATGGCTACGGTCTTCGGCCGCATCCGGCGGTCCCCGAAACCCTTCGTCGGGCGGATCGCGGGACATGCCGTCGCCGGCGGGCTCGGGCTGGCGGCCGCCCTCGACATCTCGATTGCCATCGAAGAGGCCAAGTTCGGCTTCACCGAGGTTCGCATCGGCGTGGCGCCCGCCATCATCTCGGTGATCTGTCTCCCCAAGATGCGCCGGGCCGACGCCGCCGCGGCGTTTCTGCAGGGCAACCGCTTCCTCGCACCGGAAGCGGCCCGCCTTGGGTTGATCAACGACTCGGTCCCGGCCGCCGAGCTCGACGCCCGGGTCGACAAAGTCGTTGCCGACCTGCTGCTCGGCGCCCCCGGCGCGCTTGCGGCGTCCAAGCAGCTTCTGACGCAGGTGCCGGCAATGGAGTTCGACCCGGCGCTGGAGTGGGCGGCCAAACTGTCGGCCCGCCTGTTCGCCGGACCCGAGGGGCGCGAAGGTATGGCGGCCTACCTGGAGAAGCGGCCGCCGGCCTGGGCGCCGCAGGACCGGGGCGCTGACGGATGACCCCGCTCCCCATATATACGGAAGAACACGAGCTCTTCCGCCGGATGATCCGCGATTTCGTCGCCACCGAGATAACCCCGCACGTCAACGAGTGGGACGAGGCGGCCGCATTCCCCCGTGAGCTGTATCGCAAGGCCGGCGCGGTCGGCCTGTTCGGTATCGGGTTCGATGCCGAATACGGAGGGCTGGGGACGCACGATCCGCTGCTCTTCTGCATCCTCTCCGAGGAGCTGGCCCGGTGCGGCGGCGGCGGAGTCCCCGCCGGGTTGTTCTCGAACTACATCGGAGCGCCACCCATCCAGGCCGCCGGCTCGGAAAAGGTGAAGACGGAGATCCTCCCCGGAATGCTAAGCGGCGACTTGGTGTGCGCTCTCGGTATCACCGAGCCGGGCGCCGGATCCGACGTCGCCAACCTGACCACGACCGCCACCCGGGACGGGGACGACTACATCGTCAACGGCTCCAAGACCTTCATCACCTCCGGGATGCGGGCCGACTACGTCACGACTGCCGTGCGAACCGGCGGCGCCGGCGCCTCCGGCGTCTCGCTGCTCGTTGTCCCCACCAAGACGCCGGGCTTCTCGGCGACGCCGCTCACCAAGATGGGCTGGTGGGCGTCGGACACGGCGACCCTGTACTACGACGACTGCCGAGTGCCGGCCTCATACCTTCTCGGCGGCGAGAACGCCGGGTTCCAGGTCATCATGGAGAACTTCAACTACGAGCGGCTCTTCATGATCGCCGGCATGGTGGGCGCCGCCCGCGTGTGCTTCGACGAGGCGCTGGCTTGGGCCCGGGAGCGGCGCACATTTGGCGCCCGGCTGGCGGATCACCAGGTCATCCGGCACAAACTCGTCGAGATGGACCGCACGATCAATGCCACCCGCGCCTGGATGGAGAAGCTCGCCTGGCAGGTGTCCCAGGGCGACCGTCCGGTTGCCGAGCTGGCCGAATGCAAGGTGCAGGCCAGCCTCACTTTGGAGTTCTGCGCTCGCGAGGCCGCCCAGATCCTCGGCGGGGCCTCCTACATGCGGGGCAACCCGGTGGAGCGGATCTACCGCGAGGTGCGGGTCAACGCCATCGGCGGCGGCAGCGAGGAGATCATGCGCGACCTGGCAGCCCGCCAGCTCGGGATCTAGGTGGTCCGGGCGCCATCGCTGGCGAGCCCGAGCAGAAAGATGTCGAGTGCTTCGTCGACCACGTCGGGCGATAGCCGACCGATGCGAGCGGTCACGTCCGGCCGAGTGAGGTAGACGCCGGCGGCACCGAGCGCGACCGCGGCGACTTTGGGATCGACCGGTTTCATCTCGCCGCGAGCGACACCCTCGGCGATCAGCCGCTCGAGGACCGCATTCACGTACTTGAAGTGGCTGTCGGCGAGCCGCTGGATCTCCGCCTCGCCGGCACTGTCCTCGGCGAGCGCAACCGTCCAGCGCTGCAGCTCGATCCCCGAACCGAAGTAGGAGCGAATCCGGACGGCGACGGGCGCCTCCGGATCGATCGCAGCCAGGGCGTTACGGCCGACACGGTGGAAGAAGCGGTCGAGGACCAGCAGCACCAGCTCCTGCTTCGACCGGGCGATCTCGTAGAGTGTCCGCAGCGAGCAGCGCAGGTGAGCCGCCAGGTCGCGCATCGTCGACGAGGCGAATCCCGCCGCCAGGAACAGGTCCTCGAGCTGGTCGAGCACCACGCGGTGGCGGTCGCTGAGCTGCGCCTCCGCCCGGGCAGAGAGCAGCGGTCGCGGCGGACGCAACTCCTCGGCTACCGAGCGCTCTCCAACAGACACCCGATTGAGGGTACTAGAGCGTTCGTTGTGCCTAATCAGGCCCTATGACCGCCGAATAGGCACAACGAACGCGATTGGGCGGTCAGCCCCCGAGGGCGCCCGGGTCCGCCGGCACATCGACGGCATGTTCGCGGAGGATCTCGAGGGGCACGATCTCGAGCACCATCTCGTTGGTGGCTGCCAGGACGACTGGTGCGGCGGATCCGGAATGGTGGGCCCGGAGCCAGTTGGGCGCAGTTACGCACCAGCGGTCTCCGGGCACCAGACCCGGGAAGTGGAACTGCGGCATCGGCGTCATCAGGTCGTTCCCGATGCTGCGCTGATGCTCGAGAAACTCGCGGGTCATGACGGCACAAATCGTGTGGCTGCCCCGATCGCGCGCATCCGTGTTGCAGGATCCGTCTCGCATCCAACCCGTCATCGGGTCGTCGCTACATAGCTCCAGATCCCCACCCAGGACGTTGCGTGCCATCGCGGCAAAGGCTACCAGCGCGGGTTCAACCTGCGGACGGGTCGTCCGGGTCTTCGCCCGAGAGTTTGAACTTCTCGGTCCAGTAACCGATTCCGCCGCCGATGGCGGCACCGACCAGAACCACCCAGAAGTTCGCCAGGCTCGAGACCGCCACCAGGATCGCTCCCAAGACCCCGCCGGCGATCGCACCGACACGAAGCCCTATCAGGGGGTCGTAGGGCTGTCGGCCCGGCGGGAGGCGCGAGGCATCGCGGGGGCTCACGGATGGATCATCGCGCACGAGCCCGCCCCGCCCCAGAGGCGAAGGTCCCGGACATCGGAGCGCAGGCTGCGCCGATCAGATCGGGGTGTTTTGTTTGCCCGCCAGGGATTGTCGCTTCGCCTTCTTGTCGGCGCGCTTTGCCTTGAGATCCTTGGCTGCCGGCGTCTTGCTGGTCCTGCCAGCTTTGTTCTTGTTGGCCATTGGTACCTCCAGGCTGGCTGCTTGACGTGCAGCCAGTGTCCCATTGTGGCTCAGATCGCGCCCTAATGATCGCTTTTCATGTTTCGGCAGGCTCGGCCCGCCAGATCGGACCGGTTGCCCCCGGGCATTCGAAACGTCTACCTTGGCGCGATGCCAAACCAGCCCACGGATACTGCAACCGGCCTGCTGCGCACGGAACACCAGCTGATCCTCGCCGTTGCCAATTCGCTGTCGGAAAAACTCGCCGCGGAACGCGCCGGTACCGCGCTCGACTACGACGATCTGGCCCGCTACATCACTTTCTTCCGCCTCTTCGCGGACGCCTGCCATCACGGCAAGGAGGAGGACATGCTGTTTCCGGGCCTCGAGGCTCAGGGAATGCCTCACGATGTCGGCCCGATCGCGGTGATGCTCGCCGAGCACGACCAGGGCAGATCGCTGGTGCGGATGATGGCTGAGGCACTGGATGATGCTCGCGGCGGCGACCCGCAAGCCAACGGTGATCTGCGGGCCGGAGCCGTCGGGTTCATCGATCTCATCGTGGCCCATATTGGCAAGGAAGACCACGTGCTCTTCAACATGGCCGACGAGATGATCGTCGGCCCCGATTGCCGCGACCTCTGCGCCCGCTATGACGAAACGTGCGGGCGGCGCTACGAAGGCCAAACCAAACAACAACTCGAACGCCTCGCCGACGGAATCCTGGGAAGGACCTGACACCACGAAGAACCACCCAAAAACAACCCAAACCGGGGGGAGATGACGGCATCGATTGATCCTGACCGACCGGTCAGTCTATGATGCCGCCGGGCCTGTCAAACCTCGAGTGGACCATTCACTCGAGCAGACGGAGAGAGAAGGTACCGACGTGAAACAACGGTCAAGATTGATCTGGTTGAGTCTCGTAGTGGCACTCATGTTGGTGGTTGCCGCCTGCGGGGACGATGCCGAAACCACTACAACGCAGGGCACGGCCGCGCCGACCACGGCGGCGCCGGGCACAACCGCAGCGACAACGGCCGCGCCGACAACGGCCGCGCCGACGACGACGGCCGCGCCCGCCGGGCCGATCAAGATCGGCATGCTCGTCGATCAGACATCGACGTTCACGCCGTGGGGCGTCAACGTTCGAGACGGTATGCGGTTGGCGGTCAAGGAGCTCAACGACGCCGGCGGCGTCGACGGCCGCATGCTCGAGCTCGTCGAGCAAGATTCCGAGAACGACGCCGACATCGGAGTCAATCGCTTCGAGCGACTCGTCGAGGAAGGCGTAGTCGCCGTCGGCGGCCCGATTTCCAGTGGCGTCGGCGCCCCCGTCGCCGCGGTGGCCGAGCAGATGGAGGTACCGCTGTTCCTCATCAAGTCGGGCACCGATGCCGCCCTCACGCGGGACAGCCGGTACACGTTCCGCACCTGCTTGCCGGCGGCGCCGATGGTCGCCGGGCCCGTGCTCCAGTACGCCCAGGCGCAGGGCATGACCAACGTTGGCGTCATCGTCGCCGACTACGCCTGGGGCCAGGCCGTCAAGGCGGCGGTGGAGAACACGTTCGCCGGTTCCGGCATCGACATTGGCGAGATCCAGGTCGCTCCGGTCCCGCCGACGACGGATTTCACACCGTTCGTTCGGGCCATGGCCGACGCCGGGGCCCAGATGATCGTGGCGACCGGGCACCCGCCGGGAGGCTCAGCCATTGTCAGGCTGTCGGCAGATCTCGCCGGGGCCGTCCCGGTTTCCGGCTCCTGGTCGCCGCCGGACGCGATCGTCGGGGGCCTGCAGGAGCTCGCCATCGGCCGCTATTCCGACTTCGGCTGCGCCAACTACTTCAGCGACGACTACCAAGAGCTGGCCCGCCGCTATCTGGCATTCTCCGACAACCAGTTCATGTCCGACGACGCCGTCGCCGCCTTTGCGATCGTGAACATGGTCGCCAAAGCGGTAGGCGAGGTCGGCGACGACCCGAAGGCAGTGGCCGAATACATGCACGCCAACTCCTTCGAGAGCCCCGGACACGCCTACACGCTGCGCTGGACCGAGTGGGGCGAGCTGGCCGAAGCGCGGCCGGTTTTCACGATCATCAGTGAGGGACCGGCCCCCGAAGGCGTTAACGAAGCCGGCGACTGGTGGTTCGAGTTGTTGGTCCAGGCCGAGCCACTCGCGCCGTACGAGCCGTAACCAGGTGCCGCTTCTCGAGCTGAACGAGATCGGGAAGTCATTCGGCGGCCTTCCGGCCGTCGACG
>JBFISZ010000131.1:0-7502 GCA_041608315.1 Acidimicrobiia bacterium
CAGCGGCGTACGCCAGCGTCACCAACGGCTCGTACCAGTTGGGCCGCTCGCCGGCGGGCACCCCGGCGGCGGGGGTCGCTGCTATGAAATCGGATCCCCAGACCCCGTGATAGCCGAGCCGCTCGGCCAGCCGGGCACACTCGACCACCTGCTGCGGCGTGGCGTAGCCCGCAGGGACAAAGACACCCTCGCTGCAGGTCGGGATCTCGATGTCGCAGCGCATGGAAGCTCTCGGCCCTCGCTACTGGCCCTCGACGATGGCCAGGCTGCGGTCGTAGCCCCGATCGGAGAACACCTTGGAGGCCTGGTACTCGGGGTCCTCGTAGCAGGCCACGGCATCTTCGTATGAGGCGAACTCGACGATGATCCCGCGGTCCTGGGGCTCCCCCTCCCGAAAATCGGTCCGGCCGTAGCCGGAGATGATCCGCGCTCCGTAGCGCGCCGCGAGCGGGGGCCACAAGCGTCGATACTCCGCCAGCGCCTCGGCGTCGTCCTTCTCGGTGGCGAGAATGATCCAGTACCCGGCCATACGATGTCCTTCCACGGCAGGGTCGCGAGCGTAGCCCGGCGCGGAGCCTGGTTGCAGGCGTAACGCCGCTAACCGCTTCGACCGTCGAGAATCGCCGCCATGTTCTTCGTCGCTCCGGCCATGACCTGCTTGTGACCGACCCGGAAGAAGATCCAGCGGCGCCACGAGGGCCGCGTGCCGCCGAGGGGCATACTCACCAACTGCAGCGCCCGGTCCGTGTTGATCTGCTCATCGAACACGGCGCCCCCGGCCTCGTCGGTCATCGTCCACAGCAGATCACCCTCGAGGTAAGGCACGGTCCTGCCGGGCTGGGAGAATCGCACCACGAATACGCCGTCTTCCCGGCTCGCGAGGTCGACGTCGAAACGGAAGCCGGGGGCCGGGGAGAACCCGCGCAGCGCCCGCGACGTGTCGGTGCGGTCTTGCTCGGCACCCGGCCGGTTCCCAAACACCGCAACGTCTCCGACGAGCGGCGCGGTCAGCAGCACGTCGGCGAGCGCGGCCGCCTCGACTCCCGCGAACAGGAACTTCTGTTGGAGAGCCTCGCGGCCCTGGTGGTGGGTCAGCTCGTGGGCGACTCGGCGAACGCTGGTACTCATGGTCGGAGGGTAGTTCCTGAAAGACGGCACATTCCTCCGAGCGGGAGGGCTCACCGCGCCGCGGACACGCCCGGCTGGAGGCTCGCCGCAGCCGCCGCCGCAATCAGGACGAGCGCCGATACGAAGATGCTGGTGGGCAAGCCGAGGTGGTCGGCCATCACGCCGGCCGCCGTCGAACCAATCGTGATGGCGAGACCAAACCCGACCGTGAAGCGGGCGAGAGTGGCCGTCCAGCGCTCCTGCGGTAGGTGGCTCCGGATCAGATGGGTGGTGGCGCTGACGGCCGCAACGAACACCGAGCCGAAGGCCACCGCCGACGCCACCAGCGCCCCCAACGTCGCAGACACCACGACAATCCCCGATGCGGTCGCCATGATGAGATACATCAGAGCCGCCAGCCGCCCCGATCGCGAGCGGCTGATCGGACCGGCCCACAAGCGCCCCGCCACGAGGATCGCGATCCCGAGCGTCACCCAGAACGCTCCCACCGCCCGGGGAGAGGCATCTTGGGCGCGCAGCAGAGCGACCACAAACGTCATATAGGCGATCGATCCCAGGCCGTAGAGGAAGTATGCGATCTCGAGCCGGAGCAAGACGAGGAGCCCGCTCGATCCCGCCGCCACCGGCTCCGGCGGGGCCGGCATGGCGTCAATGCTGGCGCAGGCGGCTCGCAGCGATCGGTAGACGAGCGGAGCGGCAATGATCGTGATCGCCCCCGTCACCCACCACACGATCCGCCATCCGGCGGCGCTGCCAAACGCGACCGGAAGCAGGAGCCCGGTCGCCACGATCCCCGCTCCCACCCCGCCGAAGAACAGGCCGATCATCAGCCCGCTCATGGCGGCCGACGACAGGCGGGCGGCGATCACTCCACCGGTGATCAGCCCAACGGCGGCGGCGGCGCCGGCGACCAGCCGCAATGCGACGTGCGAAGCCACATCGCCGGCCAAGCCCGTTGCCACGAGCGTCGCCGCCAAAGCAACGTACGAGACCCAGAACGGCCGGCGCAGCCCCCACCGATCGACGATGCGCGGCGTGGACAGCGATCCAATCAAATACGCCCCCAGGTTGGCGCTCTGGACCGCACCGGCAGTGGACAGCGACCAGCCGAGATCGGCGCGCAGCGCCGGGAGCACGGGTCCGAAGCCGAATCGAGCCATCCCGATCCCGGCGGCGGCACCGATGCTCAGCACCAGGATCCAGCGGACGGGAGAGCGCGCCATGGGTGTCGATCGTAGGGCTATGACTGCGCCCCTCGTCGGCCCCGGCGAATATATCCCGAGGCTGCTGCGTAAGTAGGAGTATGGCGAGTACGATCGGGACAGTTATGAGCGCACGGATTCCTCGCGCGGATCGCGCTCTGCTGGCACAGGCTCGGGACGGGAAACCGGAGGCCCGAGAGCAACTCGCCCGACGGGTCGGTCGCTCCGCCTACGTATTTGCACTCCAGATCACGGGCACTCCCGAAACGGCCCGCGACGTCGCCCAGGACGGCGTCCTGCGGTTCTTCCAGCACCTCGACCGCTTCGACGCCGCCCGCCCCATCGACCCGTGGCTCTACCAAATCGTGTGCAACCGGGCCCGCGATCTCATGCGGCGCGAACGGGTGCGCCGGCACGAGTCGCTCGACGCCTGGCTGGAGCAGGGGCACCCGGAAGCCGCCGACCCGTCCGCCGACCCGGCGGCCGATGCCGAGCGCCACGACCTGCAGCGGCAGATCTGGCGAGCGATCTCGCGCCTGCCCGAGGCTCACCGCGAGATCTTCGTGCTAAGGGACTACCACGATCTTTCCTATCGCGAGATCGCCGAAGTGCTGGCGATCCCGCAGGGCACGGTGATGTCGCGATTACACGCCGCGAGGAAGGGTCTGCGAGAGATCCTGATCGACGAGGGGGAGCGTTCCCTCGATGAACCACACGGCCGGAGAGGTGAGCAATGAGCGAGCCACAACACCGATTCGACGAGGCGCTGATCTCGGGCTACCTCGACGGCGAACTCACCCAAGGCGACGACCAGCGAGTGCGGCTCCACCTGGAGGACTGTACCGAGTGCCGCAACATCGCCGGCCAGATGCGCAAGCTCAAGGAGGCAACAATGACATCAGAGTTCCAAGTACCGGAAGATACCCAATGGGACGAGAAGCCGCGCGGGAGCGTCTCCGGCTTCCTCTCCAGATTCGGTTGGATGATCGCCATCGCGTGGGTGGTCGCCATCATCGGGTTCGTCATCTGGCAGGTGGCAACGGACACCGAGAACCTGCTCGAGGCGGTCCTGGTCTTTGGCCTGTGGTTGGGCTTCGGCCTGGTCTTCCTCTCGGTCTTGATCGACCGGCTCAAGACGTACCGAACCGACCCGTATCGGAGGATAGAGAAATGATCGTATCGACCAGTGAGGTCATCGCAGGGCATCGCATCGTGCGGACTCTGGGGCTGGTACGTGGCAACACGATTCGGGCCCGCCACGTCGGCAAGGACATCAAGGCCGGGTTCCGGAACATCGTCGGCGGCGAGGTCTCGGAGTACACGAAACTCCTCGGCGAGGCCCGCGAGCAGGCCATCGACCGGATGGTCGCCGAAGCCAAAGAGCTGGGCGCCAACGGCATAGTGGCAGTGCGCTTCACGACTTCGGTCGTCATGTCGGGCGCCGCCGAGCTGCTGGCGTACGGTTCGGCGGTGGTCGTCGAGCCCGAGTAATCGGAAATCGCGTTCGTTGTGCTTAGACCGCTGAAATAGCGCGTTGTAAGCACAACGAACGCACTGGGACCCGGCACTAGCGTGTCGGGATGGCACCTGCGGCCGGTGGCTCGGCACTCGAGAACAACCTCCGGCTCTATCGACGGCACAGAATCGCCGCCGGACTGTTGTTCTGGTTCCCAACGTCGCTGCTCTTCTTTCTGGAGCGGGTGGGCCTGGGAGCCACGCTGCGACTGGCGGCGGTGTACTTCCTGACGGTCGTCCTGGTCGAGGTCCCGTCGGGGTGGTTCAGCGATCGGGTGGGGCGAGTCCGGACGCTTCGGTTCGGGGCGGCCTCCTGGGTGGTTGGGTTCGCCACCTTCTTGGTGGCGGGCTCTTCGATCATCCTGCTGGCGCTAGGCCAGGCACTCGTCGCCATCGGCTACGCCTCATTCTCGGGAACCGACACCTCGTTCCACTACGACACCCTCGAGGCGCTGGGCCGCAACTCTGATTTCGACCGCGCCGAGGCGAAAGCCAGCCGCGACGCATTCCTCGGCACCACGGCAGCCGCCATCATCGGCGGAGCTCTAGGGCTGATCGACCTGCGGCTCCCTTTTGCCGCCAGCCTGCTGGCGGCGACCTATCAACTGGCCGTCGCGATCCCCATGGTCGAACCGACCGCCCCCGGCCCCGACTCACCGGTTCCCGGTGGAGCCGGCCAGCTCCGGGCCGCGTTCCGCTACTTGCGTCGCCCGGGACTGGCCTGGATCTTCCTGTTCATGACGGTGCAGGAACCGCTCGAAGGGCTCGCCATCGACATGATCCAGCCGTGGTTGACCGAAGTCGCCGGAGCGAGCCTGGCCGAGGCGGGAGCAGCTCCCATCTACAGCGGACTGCTCGTGGCTGCGATCTCCATCGTCGGGGCCGCGGCTGCGGCGAGGAGCTATCAGCTCCGCGCCGCCCTCGGGCTGCGGGGGGCGCTCGGCCTGCTCGCCTCGATCGAGGCCCTCATCCTGGTCGGCATGGCGCTCACCTTCTCGCCCTGGCTGACTCTGGTGATTGCGCTGCGCAGCACGCAAGCGGCGGCCGCCCCGGTTCTCGTCGCCGCCGCCGCCACCCCGCTCGTGATGAAACACCACCGGGCTACGTTTCTCTCCCTCGGCAGCCTGTCGGGACGGCTCGCCTACGGGAGCGTCCTGATCGGCCTCGGGTTCTTCGAGGATCTCGACGACGTCCTCACGGTGGGGGCCGTGATCGGCGTTGCGTCGGTGGCGTTGCTCTTCGCCGCCAACTTCATCTTCGTCCGGGATGATCTCGACGGTTCGCCCGGCCCACGCTGATCTCGTGCCCCGACTCAGCCCGGGCGAACCTTGATGCTGCCGAGAATCGGGATCGCCCGGAACCGAATCAGAGGCCCACCGGGGGCCGGCTCTACCTCGACGGACTGGCTCCCGAAGAAGTCACCGCCGCTCAGCTGGATCGAGCAACCTCGAGGAACCAGCACGGAGGCGCTGCCGAAGAACGTGACGACGGAGAGCTGGGCGCCCTCGCCGGGAGGCGCCGTTGCGTCGATGCGAGCCGATCCGAAGATGGAGATGCTCGACTCCTTGGTCCAGCCGGGTGGAAGCGCGGTTTGGCGACTCGAGAAGAATTGGATGTTCATGACGCGAGAGTTACCCGATCAACCACTCGCTCGGTAGTGCCAAACGGCCCAACGTCACTCGATCACACGCGGCTCGTAGGCGGCGACGACGTCGCGGTAGTAGTCACTCCCCTGCGAGAACTCGACAAAGGTGCACGGAGCGTCGTGCTCGGGCCAGGCGTCATGGCCGGGTGGTAGCAGGAAGATGTCGCCCTGCTCGAACAGCGCGACCGAGTCGTCATCCATGCGAACACCCATGGCACCGTCGATCATGTACCCGACGTGGGGCAGCGGGCACGAATGGGTGCCGCGAAAAGGCTGCGAGTCCTCGACCCACGAGCTTCCCACTGGAAACGTAACGAGCGCCGCCGTCACCGTGTCGAGGGATACCTTGCGAATCTCGATTCGGTTGTGCAGCTGCAGCTCGGCGTTGTCGAGGGTTGCCGAGAGCGGCTCAGTCGTTGCCATGAGTTTCTCCTTGGGTCTCGTCAGTCGGTGGCGTCGGCCCCGCCCGAGCGCGCCCGGGAGAGCAGCATCACGGCCGCCCAGCCACAGCGAGTCAGGCCGCGCTTCATGAGCGTAGGCCGCAGGATGCGTTGCCCACTCTGCCGGCGCGCCGCCGCCTTGACGGGGTCGCCGGAGCCCGAATGCTCAGGTGACGGTTCGAGTACCCCGCGGCAGCTCCCATCACCCGGAACACGGCCCGTGAATAGCTCCCGTCGGCAGATGGGATGACGGCGAGTTCGCCACGCATGTTCCGGAACGAGCCCGTGCCCCCGGTCACGGCGAATACCGTCGCATACCCATGGTCCCCTCCTTCTCGTCGGGGAGGGAGCCGCCGGACACGAACGCCGCCGCCCCCTCCAACTCATCGACTCGCTCAACGTAAGCCGCTCACCGGGCACCATGCCAGGGCCGAAAGACCATTGCCGGCGAACGGACCGATCCGCCGGCCGGCGGCGCGCTGAGCCTGCCACGACCGCCGCAGGCGCGCCGCGCCAACGGTCGCCATCGACCACCACTTCGCCCGCCGTGCCTCAACCGATCGAAGCGCCTATCGTGTCGCCGGCGTCGCAATATCCACTGCGAAGGAGCAAGGTGCCAACGAAGAACATCTGGATCGGATTGACGATCGCGATCATCTGGCTGGTTGTCTTGATCACGAGCCTGGGATCACCAGAGCTGACATTCGGCGATGAGCCGGTCATCCTCAGGCCGGCCGCCATCGCCAACTGGTTCTGGGGGTTGCTGGCCACCGTGTTCGTTCTGCGGACAACCATCTTCCGCCGTCCCGACGAGATGGGTTGGGGGCAGATGGAGGCATACCCATGGATCACCGCGGTTGTCGGCGTCGGTTGGTTCGTGGCCCTGATGGCCAGCATGCTGGCCCCCGATGTCGTGATCAATGACGAGATCACGGTGCCGATCGCCGCCATCGTCGCCCCTCCCTTCGCCGTCGCTCTGACGCTCTATGCCTGCGAATTCCTCATCAGCGGCTTCGCCTCGCGCAAGCCGCTCGAGGCCGGCGTCAGACCCGCGACCGATGGCCTCGAAACGCCGGAGGTCTAGATGCCTTTGCCCAAATGGCTCGCCCAGCTCAACAAACGAACCTTCAACAAGCTGGAGATCAAGCGCGGCAAGCGGCCGGTGCTCATTCACGTCGGCAGGTCGTCGGGGACGACATACCACACCCCCCTCGATGCCCATCCGGTCGACGGCGGCTACATCTTCATCATGAACTACGGCGCCGACTCCGACTGGGTCAGGAACATACTCTCGGCCGGCAGCGCTCGACTCAAGGTCGGTGGTGACGAGATCGAGCTGGAGTCGCCGCGAGTGGTCACAAAGGACGTCGCCTTGCCCCAACTGCCGGCGAATACAAAGACGCCTCCCGACTTCATGAACGTGACCGAATTCCTACAAATGGACATTCGGCGCTAGCAGCCGGCGGAGGGGGCCACGAGGGCAATCGACCGGCAGGGTCGTAATCACCATCTGAGCCTGCCGCTTGCTGCGGGCGGCCCCATGGGTATTCGGCCTCTAGCGGGCACCGGCCG
>JBFISZ010000132.1:0-7422 GCA_041608315.1 Acidimicrobiia bacterium
ACAACGAACGCGAGAGGGCTACTCGTCGAGTCCCGGAAACGCCAGATCGCGCTGGCAGATCTCGATGGCGGCTTCGAACTCGGGTTCGGCCACTCGGGCGAGGATCGAAAGCGGGTAGACCGGCCCTGAGCCGATCGATGCCGGATCGGGGAAGTCCTCGAACCCGTTGTCGCGCATGCATTGGGAGAACACGAAGAGCTGATCTTCGATCAGAGCCTGGAGCTGCGGGTCGAGGTCGATGTCGAAGGCCTCCGACTGCGCCAGGATCGGCTGGCATTCCGCGAAGGCATCGGCGAACTCATCGGATTGAACGTCGATCGTGTCGAGTAGCGCCGGGTCGAGGATGGGAGCCCCATCGGCATCGATTCCGATATCGGGCAGCGGGATCCCCTCGTCGCGCATGCACTGGCTGAATCTCAGCAGGGCGATGTCGGCTTCGAGCCGTGCCGCAGTGGTGCTCGCGGGTGCGCCCTGGTCCTGGTCCGCGAGGCTCGGAATCCCCGGAGCAGGCTCGCCGTCGCCGCCACAGGCGCCGGCGAGGAGGCTCAATGCGATCAGTGCTGTCACGGCCGGTTTCATCGGTCTCGACCGTAGCGCGCCGGGTGCGCTATAGATGCCCGATCGAGTAGCGGACCGCGTTGTAGCCGCACATGCCGTGGACGCCGCCGCCGGGGGGAGCTGCCGCGGAGCACAGGTAAACGCCGTCGCCGATCTCATATGGATTGCGGGCGAGACGCGGGCCCGTCAGCAGCCGGCGCAGGCTCATGGCACCGCCGCCGATATCCCCGCCGACGTTGTTCGGGTTGGAGGCGGCGAGCGCTCGGGCCGATTGCACGTGCCGACCGATCACGCGGTCCCCGAAGCCGGGTGCATAACGCTCGATCTGGGCCTCGATGGCGGCGGTGGCGTCGCCGTCGTAGCCGTTGGGGACGTGGCAGTAGCCCCACGCGACATGGCGGCCGGCCGGCGCCCGTGTCTCGTCTACCACCGACGGCTGCGCCACGATCACAAAGGGATTCCGCGGCGCTTTGCCGGCAAGCGCCCCGGCCTCGCTGGCGGCAATCTCTTCGAACGAGCCGCCGACGTGGACGGTGCCGGCGCGGCCCGAGTGAGGATCTGCCCAAGGGATCGGACCGTCGAGGATCCAGTCCACTTTGTGCACTCCGGGACCGTGGCGCCACGATGCGAGCCGCCGGGCCATGCGCGGCCCAATCCGCGGGCCGGCGATGCGGGCGGCGGCGGCAGGCGCAGTGTCCAGGTAGATCGATCGTGCCGCCGGCAGGTCATCGGCGGAGGCGACCCACCGGCCCACCTCGATCGTTCCTCCGAGCTCTCCCAGATAGGCGGCCAAGGCGGCGGCAATAGCCTGGGAGCCGCCCCGGGCCACCGGCCAGCCATCGGCGTGAGCTGCCGTCGCCAGGATCAGGGCAACTCCTCCCGTTGCCGGCGCCGCCAGGCTTGCCACCGAGTGGGCCCCGAGGCCGGCAAGCAACGCCCGGGTGGCATCGAGTTGGAACCGACCTGCGATCGCGGCGGTCGAGCGAATCGCCTGCAGCCCGAACCGAGCCATCGGCAGCGGGCGGCGCCACGCCGACTGCAGCGGCGACAGCGCCCCCTCGAGGATCTCATCCCACTGCGTCAACAGCGGCACCACCGCCCGTCGATAACGGGCACCGTCCGTGTCGAGGAGCGCCGCCGTCTCTTCGAGCGAATGGCTCAGTGCGACCGCCCGGCCGCCGTCCAGCGGATGGCTCAGTTGCAGATCGGGACGCACCCAGCTGAGCCCGAAGCGCTCGAGCGGGAGCTGTCGGAAGAACGGCGAGGCGGCGCCGAGGGGATGCACCCCGGAGCAAACGTCGTGGCGGTGGCCGGGCTCGATCAGCTCCTCGGTGCGGGTGCCGCCGCCAACCGTTGGCGCCCCCTCCAGGACTGCGACGGATCGGCCGCGCCGGGCCAGCGCGACCGCAGCTGCCAACCCGTTCGGGCCCGATCCGACGATGACGGCATCAAGCATGCCGCATTCTCCCACCGGCCGCGCAGCACCGGCGCCGCCCGCATAGACTCGCACTCAGCCAGCGGAGGGCAGCGCAACGACGATCGAAGTGAGCGGGTTGGTGAAGACCTATGGCGAGACCCGAGCCGTCAACGGCGTCGATCTGACCGTGGCGGAGGGTGAGGTGTTCGCTCTGCTGGGCCCCAACGGCGCCGGCAAGTCGACCATCGTCGAGATTCTCGAAGGTCACCGCACGGCCACGGCCGGTACGGTGCGGGTGCTCGGCATGAACCCGGAGACGGGAGGTCGCGACTATCGCGAGCGCATCGGCATCGTGCTCCAGGAGACCGCCATCGAGAATGAGCTCACAGTTCTCGAATCCCTCGACATCTACGGCGCCCTCTATCCCCGGCGCCGGCCAAGCCGCGAACTGATCGAAATCGTCGGCCTCGAGGAGAAGGCCGGGGCGCGGATCAAGACCCTGTCGGGTGGGCAGCGGCGCCGCCTCGAGCTCGCGCTCGGCATCGTCGGTGACCCCGAGCTGATCTTCCTCGACGAGCCGACGACCGGGTTCGATCCGTCGGCCCGCCGCCAAGCTTGGACTGTGATCGAGAACCTGCGGAGTCTCGGCAAGACCATCCTGCTCACCACCCACTACATGGACGAAGCCCAGGCGCTGTCGGACCGGGTTGCGGTGATCCGCCGCGGCGAGATCGTGGCGGAGGGCACGCCGGAGACGATCGGGGGCCGCGACGACGCCGCCACAGTCATCTCGTTCACGCTCCCCGTCGGATCCCCGCCGCCCGGCATCGGAGAGTCGTCGCACGCCGCCGGCGCCTACGTCATGAGGACGTCCGAGACGACCCGCGCCCTTCACCGGCTCACCTCGTGGGCCGTCGAGCAGGGCGTGGAGCTGGGATCGCTCAAAGTCGAGAGACCGTCGCTCGAAGATATCTATCTCGAGCTGGCCGGAGACGACGCCGGTGGGTGACCGTAAGCCGAGCCGGGCGCTCATCTGGCAGCAGATTCGCTACCAGAACAAGATCTTCTGGCGCAGTCCAATCTCGGCTTTCTTCACCATTGTCTTCCCGTTGATGTTCCTCATCGTGTTTGTGACCCTCTTCGGCAGCGAAGGACTCGGCACCACGGGAGTAACGACGGCCCAGTTCTATGCACCGGCCCTGGCCGTCTTCGGCGCGGTGTCGGCCACATACACGAACCTGGCGATCGGCACCGCGATCTCGCGTGATGAGGGCATCTTGAAGCGAGTCCGGGGCACCCCGCTGCCGCCCTGGATCTACATGGCAGGCCGGGTCGGGAGTGCCGTCTGGATCGCGTTCATCGCCGTCGTGATCATGATGGGCGTCGGCGTGATCGCCTACGGGGTCAATGTCTACGCAGTATCCCTGGCGGCGGCGCTTGTCACGTTCATCGTCGGTGTCGCCTGCTTCGCCGCTCTCGGCTTGCTGGTGGCGGGGCTGGCCCCGAGCGGTGAGGCTTCACCGGCGATCGCCAACGCCACGCTGCTGCCGCTGGCTTTCATATCCGACATCTTCGTGGTGCCATCCGAGAACAGCCCGGCCTGGTTGGCCACCCTGGGGAACGTCTTCCCTCTGAAACGTTTTGCTGTTGCCTTCAGCAAGGCCTTCAACCCCGGCGAAGTCGCGGCCGCGGGCAGCTCCTGGCTGGATCACTTCCACTGGGCCGACCTCGGCGTCATGGCTCTGTGGCTCGTCGGTGGCGCCATCCTGGCCATCCGCTTCTTCACGTGGGAGCCCCGCGGCGGGGAGCGGAAACGTTCGGCCCGCAAGCGGGCTCGGGCGGCCGCCGGCGCTTAGGGCTCATGCAGCCACGGTGGCCCCTGGCAGCGTGGTCGTCGCCGCCGGGATCGGCCGGAACGTCGTGTGGTGCCGCCAGGCAGGATCGCGGTTCGGGAAGTCGGCGCGGTAGTGGCCGCCGCGGCTCTCGGTCCGTCGCAGGGCGGCCGCGATGACGACACCGGCCACGGTCGCCAGGTTGCGGGCGGAGGGGCCCCGTTCGAGTCGCGGCAGCAGGGTTGCCAGCCGGGCACGGGCCGCCAGCAAGCCGGAGGCATCACGCGCCACGCCGACGTTGTCCCACATCAGCTGCCTGAGGGCGGTCACTGCCGCCGCGTCGTCCGCATCATCGACGGTGTGTGCCGAGAGCGGGACGATTGCCGGCTCAAACCCGACGATGGCGCCGCGGCGTGGGGCGTCTGCAGCCGCCCGGGCGCCGAAGACAAGGCCCTCGAGGAGCGAGTTCGACGCCAGCCGGTTAGCGCCGTGGAGACGGGTGGCGGCGGTCTCGCCGATCGCGTACAGGCCCGGTAACGACGTGCGGCCGTCTTCATCGACTTGGATCCCGCCCATGTGATAGTGCGCCGCGGCGTTGACCGGCATGGCCTCACTCCGGGGGTCGATCCCGGCATCCATCGCCGCGGCGAAAACGGTCGGGAACCGGTCGGGGAAGCTCTCGCCCAGGTGGGTGGCGTCGAGGAAGACTGCGGTCCCGGCGGCCCGACGCCGCCAGTTGGCGCGGGCGACGACGTCCCGGGGCGCCAGTTCGGCGTCGCGGTGCTCACCCGTCATGTAGCGGTTCCCCGATTCGTCGACGAGCACGGCACCGGCGCCGCGCAGCGCCTCGGTCAGCAGCGGCATCGGGTCGAGCGGGCTCACCAGAGCGGTGGGGTGGAACTGGACGAACTCGGGGTCGAGCAAAGTGGCTCCGGCCCGGGCCGCCATGGCGAGGCCGTCGCCGGTCACCTCCTCCGGGTTGGTGGTATGGGCGTAGAGGCGTCCGATTCCCCCGGTGGCCAGGATCACCGCCGGGCCCTCGATGGCGACGAGCCTGCCCTCTCGAGTGCGCACCAGTACGCCGGTGACCCGGTCGCCACGGCGGATGAGGTCGACGGCGAGGGTGTTCTCCCACACTTCGACCTGGGGCCGGGCGATGGTGGCGGCGCGCAGGGTGCGCATCAGCTCGGCGCCGGTGGCATCGCCGTCGGCGTGAACGATGCGGTGGCGCTTGTGGCCGGCCTCGCGGCCCAAGGCGAGCTTTCCGTCCTCGCGGTCGAACCGGGCGCCGAGCTCCTGGAGCCATCCGATGCGCTCCGCCGCCGCCGCGGTCACCAGTTTGGCGACCAGCGGATCAGCCAGCCCGCCGGACACGGCAACCGTGTCGGCGGCGTGCTGGGCGGCGTCGTCTCCGTCGCCGACCGCAGCCGCGATCCCGCCCTGGGCCCAGCGGCTCGAGCCCTCCGCCAGGGCCGTCTTTGTGACCACCAGGCAGGAGCCGAGGCCGAGAGCTGCGCTGAGGCCGGCCACTCCGGAGCCGATCACGATCGGATCGGCCGTGCGGAGTTCGAGGAACTCGGTCATCAGTGGGCTCCTACGGGCGCCCCGACGGCGAGCATCCGATCGATGGCCCGCCGCGCCCGGGCGGCGATCGCCGGGTCGACGGTCACTTCGTGAGTCATGGTCTCGAGGGCGATGCGGATGCCGTCGAGCGTGATGCGCTTCATGTGGGGGCACAGGTTGCACGGCCGGACGAACTCGGTTTCGGGAGCTTCGACGGCCACGTTGTCGCTCATCGAGCACTCGGTGACCATCACCACCTGGCGCGGCGTCTCGACCTTGACGTAGTCGATCATCCCCGAGGTGCTGCCGACGAAGTCGGCCTCGGCGAGCACGTCCGGGGGGCACTCGGGATGGGCGATGATCTGGATTCCGGGATGAGTCTCCCGGTAACCGCGCAACTCTCGAGCCGTGAAGCGCTCGTGGACCTCACAGCTGCCTTCCCACAGGATGATCTCGACGTCCGTCTGGGACGCCACCCAGCGCCCGAGATACTGGTCGGGGATGAAGATCACCCGGTCGGAATCGAGCGATTCGACGATCTGGACGGCGTTCGATGACGTGCAGCAGATGTCGGATTCGGCCTTGACGTCGGCCGAGGTGTTCACATAGGTCACGACGGGGACCCCGGGATAGCGCTCTTTGAGAAGGCGCACGTCGCCGGCAGTGATCGATTCGGCCAGCGAGCAGCCGGCTCGAGTATCGGAGATCAGGACCGTCTTGTCGGGGTTCGTGATCTTCGCCGTCTCGGCCATGAAGTGGACTCCGGCCATCACGATCACGTCGGCGTCCGTCTCGGCTGCGACCCGCGCCAGTTGCAGGGAGTCGCCGCGCAGGTCGGCGACACCGTGGAAGATGTCAGGGGTCATGTAGTTGTGGGCGAGAACGACGGCGTTGCGCTCCACCTTGAGGCGCTCGATGTCGGCGATGATCGGCGCCAGGATCGGCTTCTCGACGTCGGGCACGATGCCGTCGAGGCGATGCTCGATCGGACCGAGCTGCAGGGGAGTCTCCATCCGATTGGGGTTCGTCATGTAGTGCGGGCCTTTCTTTTATACTCGATATGAGCATTACTGAGGTCATCGTACCACTTATGCTGAATCCGAGCAATACTTCTCCGGTTCTTGCGTATCTCACGGCACATATGGGCGGGATATCCGAAAGAACGGGAGAGGTAGGCTGACGTGATGCGCCGCCATCTCGACCGGGCCTGGCTCGCCGTATCAGCGCTGCTTGCGGCGCTGATACTGACCGGCTGCGGCGGCGGCGAGATGTCGCTCAACGAGTATGTCGAGCGCGTCGACGCCATATTCCAACAAGGAATTGCGGAGTACGAGGTGCTCGTCGCCAGCCCGGAGGGGAAGGTGCTCATCGTGGGCCAGGGTGCCCACATGGGGTTCTCCGACGACGGAGCCCAACTCACCGACTTCACCCCGGCAGACCTTCACGTGGCTCTGCAACGACTTTCCGAGATCCAGGACGAGGCCTTGGCAGCCGCGGCGGCCATCGAGCCGCCGGCACAGATCGCCGAGATCCACGATCTCTACTTCAGGGAGCTTCCGATCAAGGAGTTGGCCGTCAGGGCAGGCACGGCCGCCGATTGGGAGGAGCTGTCTGCCAGCCCGGAGATGGCGGCGTATCGCGTCGCGCTCGCCGCGGACAACGAGTCGTGCGCCGAGTTCCAGGCCCAACTGGACGCCACAACCGCGCGCGGCGCCTTCGCCGAGACTCCGTGGATGCCCCGCGAGCTGACCGAGATCGTCGAGTATGCGCTCGGTTGCGGGGCACTCCCGCAGAATCCGGAGGACGCGTACCGGCCCTAGGAGCCTGCTGAGCAATCCAATTGCGGCGTCTCTGCGGCTCTCATCGCCCCTGCCTTCGCCCGACGACCTCGAAGTATCTACTGATAGTCCTTCGCTCGCCGGACTGTGGCAGATGACGATGAGATTCCGCAGATCCATCCACAGTGATTACTCAGCAAGCTCCTAATGGGGGTCCACCGTGACGTCTGGTTGATCTGGGAGTCTGGTGGCCGAGCCGCTGGCTGGTGAGCAC
>JBFISZ010000133.1:0-7383 GCA_041608315.1 Acidimicrobiia bacterium
AACCCCTGACCCCCTGCATGCCATGCAGGTGCTCTGCCAGGCTGAGCTACAGCCCCCAAAGGGACGGGCATTGTATCAGCCGCCCGGAGGCTCGCGGCTTGCTAAGCCTCGGCGGCAGCCGGCTCGTATTCGATGCGGGGGGCGTCGGCCCACAGCAGCTCCAGCGAGTAGTAGTCGCGGGTCTCCCGATCAAAGGCGTGCACCACGACATCGCCCAGGTCGAGCAATACCCATTTGCCGTGTTCGACACCTTCGCGGCGCAGCGGCCGCCGGTTCAGATCCTCCTTGAGGACCCGCTCCACCTCGGCCACCAGCGTCTTGACCTGGCGCGACGAAGCTCCGGACGCGATCACGAAGACATCGGTGACGATGAGCAGGTCGGAGACATCCATGAGGACAACATCAAAACCCTTCTTGTCGCTGATCGCGGCCGCGGCGGCTAGCGCTACGTTTTTGGCGTCATCAGTTGCGGGAATGGTCAGCTCCGAAGAGTTGCGATGTCTTGGCCCACAATAATAGATAGATCCACGACGCCCGATGGCGCGGCCACCTCGAGTTGGACCATCCGGACCCCGAGAATGCCGGCGGCGGCTTCGGCGGCATCGAGATTGACTCTCCCCTGCGCGATGACCACGGTCTCCTCGAAATCGAAGTTCTCGGCGTTGTCCGTCTTGATCACGTGAAAACCGGCGGCCACCACGGCCTCGACCACCGAACGCGTCGTCAGTATCTCGCCGTTGCCGTTGAGCACCTCCACGCGAGGCCGTTCCCCCGGGGAGAGAGCCAGATGGCCGAGGCGGCCGGTCACAAACGCCGCGACGTCGGCCTGCACGAGTTGGAAGCCGTCATCGTCGCCGGCGACCGCGACCGGAGTGACTGGGATCAGCGATATCTCGACTGGTCCGCCGGCGGCAGCCCGGCCCAGAGTCACGGCCGCAGGGCCCTCGCCGAGGAGACGCCCCGCGGCTGAGCTGTCGGTGCTCCACTTGTCGAGCACTGCGCGCCACACGGCCGACTGCCGCTCCAGCCAGTTGATCTGACCTGACTCACCCCGTTCAACCAGCAGGCGCTCGGCGGCCGCTCCGTCATAGGACCCCCAGCCGGCATCGGCTATCTGAATGAGGTTGCCCTGATCGCCGGTCAGCACCGGCTCTTGAAGCTCGATGTCGACCGGGGTGAGCAAGACGGCGCCAAGCCGCCCCGCCGGCAACTGCTCCACGCGGTCGACTCGAGTGCCAAGTGCATTGGCAACGGCGATCCGGGCGAGCTCGGGGCCTTCGAACGCGACCGCTTCGGCAAGGGGGAAGTCTCCGTAGCCGGGGAGAAGCTCGAACAGGCTCGTTGGAATCACGGTCAGTGAACCCGGCTCATCGTCGGCCACGGCGACGAGGGCGATCGCGGCGACCCGGTCATCGGTGTCGGTGACCACCAGCAGCAGTGACTCGCTACCGCTCCCCTGTTGTTGTTGCTGGACGGCCGCCAGGGCGGGGATCTCGGCGACCTCGTCCTGCAGAGCCGATGTCCAGTCGGCCCAGTTGACGACCAGGAACAGCACAGCCAGCAATGTGAGCAGCAAGACCACGGTCGCCACCACGTCGGCGGCGGGGGAACTGGAGCGAGGAACCTCAGGCCTTTTCGACACGATGCAGCCCAACGGCGTCCGTGTACGCCCGCACCGCCTCCGGCATCAGAAACCGGACCGGTTTGCCCGCCACCAGCCGCTCCCGAATGACCGTACCGCTGATATCGAGCTCGGGTCCGTCGAGCCACACGTATCCGTCGGCACCGAGCGCGGCGCCGACCTGGTCGCGGGTGTAGCCGGGACGCGGCATCACGGCGATCCTCGCCCGCGCCGTTACCTCCTCGTGACGCTCCCACGTGGGCAGGCGCGACGCGGCGTCGGCACCGAGGATGACGGCGATCTCCTCATCGTGTGGGAAGGTGCGGAGGGTGTCCGCGGTGTAGGTCCAGCCATCTCGGTCGACTTCCCGGCCGTCTGCCTCGAAGTACGGGACGCCGGCGACCGCCAACCTGGTCATGTCGAGACGGTGGCGAGGATCACTGACCGACTGGTCGTTCTTCTGCCAGGGAGAGCCGGCGGGCATGAAAGTGACGACATCGAGGTCGAGCTGCCAGTAGGCAACTTCGCCCATGAATAGGTGCCCGAAATGCGGGGGGTCGAACGTTCCGCCGAGGATGCCACGTCGCACGGCCGTGAGGATAGGCAGACGAGAGTCGTAGTGCCGCAGCCGGCGACCGGGCACAATCCAGCCACCTGGCGGGATCCTGGTACTCGCCGTCGAGCCGGGTCGAGAAGTGGACCGCAGCCACTCCGTGGTGGTGTCCGCTGTTGCCGACCCGGCTGCCGGCGGCCAACCAGGAGCCTGCGACGACGGCAGTATCGTCCAGGTAGGAATACGAGGTCTTGAGTCCTCCGCCGTGGTTGACACTGACCGTGAGCATGCCGGCAACAGCACCGGCGAAGGTGACAACACCCGCGCCCGCCGCCCGGACGGCCGTGCCGCGGGGGACCCCGTAGTCGATACCCCAGTGCCCGGCATAGGAGCCCACGGGCGCGAATCCGCGCACGATGGGGCCGGCGACGGGAGCCGACAGGGCGGCACACCGGCTTCCGCCGGACCGCACCGGGAACCCGCCCTGAGAGGGCGGGTTCATCGGCGGCGCGCTGATCGCCAGTACGAGGCTGAGGGCAGCAACAAGCGGCATTTCGCCCTTCCTGCCACCGCAGCATCAAGCTATCCGAGCCGTCCGCGGCGTGCAATGGGTTCGTCGCGGTGGGTTGGTGTGGCGCCCGGGAAGGGAGAGGCGTCCGGATTGGCCTGCCGGCGGATCAGGAGACGGCGGCCGACTCGCTCTGCTGTGGCTCGAGGAGTTGCTGGACGATGACCCGTAAATCGTTGGGGCGGAACGGCTTGGAGAGGAACGCGTCCGCACCGCCGGCGTTGGCCCTGGCTTTGGTTTCATCCTGGGCGTGCGCCGTGAGGATCAAGACCCTGAGGTCCGCTGTCGCTTCGTCGGCGCGGAGTCGCCCCAGCACCTCCCAGCCGTCGAGGCCGGGCAGGCCAACGTCGAGGATGATCAGGTCGGGCATGAGCTCCCGGGCGGCGGCGACCCCGGAATGGCCGTCGGCGCGCGGCTCAATCTCGAAGCCGGCCGGTCGGAGGCACACTTCGATAAGCCGCTGGATTACCTCCGAGTCTTCGACTACGAGAATTCGCTTGGCCATCTGGCCTCCACTTCGCTCCGGCATCATCGTCCTACCCCTCTTGGTGGGCCACTCCACACAGGGTTCCTATCGGTGCTCCCGCACGATTCCTTGAGTCTTCTCCCGGTCACAGCTGCTTTCCAGCCGATTCCGAGTCAGCCATCGGCTGCCTTGCCTATCTCGAGCCGTGGGCCAGGGCGACGGCCCGCTGTGCCGGGGTTGCCGGCAAGATCAGATCCTCGACGAACATCTCCAGCTGGCGGATCGTCCGGACCTCGCGGACGGCGTCGCAATACGGCGCGTAACGAGCCATCACCGAGTCACCGGTGTTCCAGTAGCGACTGGCCTCAGGATTGAGCCAATACAAAGCCCGCCCCTTGTGGGCGATCTCGGCCAGCGCCTCCACCCGGGGGTCGCGATAGTTGCTGCGGGCATCCCCGGTCACTAGAACCGAGCTACGGGGCGTCACTTTGCCGAGGTGGTCACGAACGAAGTCGTCGAGGGCGTGGCCGTAGTCGGAATGGCCGTCCTGCCATACGATCTTGGCCTCGGTCGACAGCCGCTGGAGCGAGGTGCCCAGCTCCCGCCCGGGGCCGAAGAAGCGGGTCACATCGTCAAGCGCATCCACGAACGCGAACACCTTGACGTTGGAGAACTGAGCCGCCAGCGAGAATGTGAGCTGCAGAGTGAACCGGGCGAAGGTCGCCATCGAGCCCGACACGTCGCAGAGCAGCACCAGCTCGGGCTTGGATTTGCGGGGCGGCTTGAAGCTCGGGTCGAGCAAGACGCCGCCGTGCTGTAGCGATCTGCGAATAGTGCGCCGCACGTCGAGACGCCCCTGGCGACCGTGGCGGCGCCGCTGGGCCAACCGAGTCGCCAGCTTGCGGGCCAGCGGGCCGACGGCGGTCTCGATATCGGCCAGTTCCTCGCGGGTGGCATGCATCAGGTCGATGTCCTCGAGCAGTGGGGTCCGCAATGTCCGGGCGACGGCTTCGGGACCTCGATCGGCGACCAGCCTGCGGACGACCTCCCGCCGCACCTCGGTCTCGAGCATCTCGATGAGGGCGGCGAGATCCTCTTCGGCAAGACGACGGGACAATGGATCGTCCTCGGTGATCGCCTCCAGCAGGCGCAGCCGGAGACGATCTGCCCCGAGGCGCTGCATCACTCGATAGAAGTAGTAGCGGCCCCCGACCGGGCGCCCCGGCTGCAGCCCCGCAAGTTCGGTCACGGCACGGCGGATCAAGTCTCGCAGGGCCTCCTCGTCGCCGGCGCTCAGGGCGGCCGCGATCGCCTCGAACAGCTCTTCGGCGCCCTCCCCGCCCCCGGCACCTCCCCCGGCGGCCGCCTGCTGGGCGTATTCCGCGGCGGCCTGCTCGCCCGGGGGTGTGGCGGTGCCGAAGAAGACCTCGAATGCGGCGTCGAACGCCGCCATATGGCGGGCCTGCTTGACGAGCGTGGCACTCAGACCCGATCGCAGCGCCTCCCGGTTCGCCAGGTCGAGATGCTCGATCGCCTGGGCGGCGTCGATCGCCTCGACCATCGAAACCGGGACGCCGACCGCTCGCAGCTCTTCGACAAAGCCGGTCAGGGCTCGAATCATCGTGGGTTCATGAGGGTTCGTCTAGCGTCGCCATCTTCAGCTCCTTGGCCACGAGCTCGATGTCGTCCTGGTATTTCAGAAGCACGCCGAGGGTGTCATCCGTGATACCGGCGGCAACGTCTTCCGCCCCCAACGCCAGCAGCGTGCGTGCCCAATCGATCGACTCGCTGACGGACGGCGCCTTGCGGAGCTTGAGGTCGCGAACCGAGCGCACCACCTTGGCAATCCGGGCGGCCATCGACTCGGACAGTTCCGGGACCCGGGCCAGGAGAATCTCCCGCTCCCGGTCCACCGACGGATAGCTGATGTGAAGGAAGAGGCAGCGACGTTTCAGGGCTTCCGACAGCTCGCGTGTGTTGTTCGATGTGAGCACGACCAGTGGACGGGAGGTCGCCGTGATCGTGCCGAGCTCGGGAATGGTCACCTGGAACGAGTCGAGCACTTCGAGCAGCAGCGCCTCGGTCTCGATCTCGATGCGATCCACCTCGTCGATCAGGAGCACCACCGGTTCCTGCGAGGTGATCGCGTCGAGCAGGGGCCGAGTGAGCAGGAACTGCTCGCTGAAGATATCGCCTTCGAGGTCGTCCCATGCTCTCCCTTCGTCTGCCTGCAAGCGCAACAGCTGCTTGTGGTAGTTCCACTCGTAGAGCGCCTTGGCCTCGTCGAGTCCCTCGTAGCATTGGAGACGAATCAGTCGACGGTCGCTCGCCTTGGCCAGTGTCACTGCCAGCTCCGTTTTACCGACGCCGGCGGGGCCCTCGGTCAGGATCGGCTTCTGCAGCCGGTCGGCGAGGTAGACGATCTGAGTGATGTGGGTGTCGGCCAGGTAGCCCAGCTCCTTGAAGCTGTCGGCGATCTCTGCCGGTGAGGTCCACTGTTCGCTCACGTTGCCTCCCAGCGGCCGATGTCGGGGTCCTTCTGAGTGACCCGGCTCCGCACCGTGAATGCCGAGTCGCCGGACAACACGCCGCCGCGGCCGAACAGCCTCCCGAATTGCCAGTTGGACAGCCCCAATTCCGGCCGATTGAGGGCGAACTGCCCGTCCACCCAGCGGGTGAACCCATTGCCGACGAATGGCGAATCGATCGTGTTGAAGAACTCGCCGTGGCGCTCCGGCGACTCTGAGATCAGCGAGGCGGCAAAGCGGGGGCTCTGCTCGTTGAAGGCGGCGACGGCTGAGGCGACGTCGGGCAAGATAACCAGCGTGACTTCGGGGCTGTCCTCCCACTCCCATTCGAGGCCGAGCCTGTCGCGCGCGATCAACTCGGTGCGAGGCTCGACGACCTCTCCCCCGGCACGAGCTATGGCGACGTCGGCAAACCACTCGGGCGGGATCAGCGCTTCGTCGCCCTCGGCGACATGGAGCTTGGGGTTGACACCGCGAGCCGCGGCGGCCCGGGCCAGGCCGGCAAGGAACCGGGGCACGAGGTCGGCGGCCCGATCGGCCACGATGACGCACGTGTTGAGCGTGTTGCACACCTTGCGATCGAGCGAGTTGTAAACGGCGGACTCGAGAACGTCCCCGGCGGCGTCCTCGGCGGCAACGATCCAGGCACCGCCCGTCCCGTGGAGGCTGACGGGAGTGCCGCTCTGGCGGGCGACGGCACCGAGCTGGGCGACGGCGGCCCCGGAACCGCGGGCCACGGCCAGGCTGAGCCGAGGATCCGAGAAGAGGGCCCAACCCGCCGCCCTCTCCGGCGAGGCGACCAGCGCGACCGCACCCGGTGGGAGGCCGGCCGCGGCGAGAGCCGCGTCGAGGGCATGCTCGACGATGGCTCGTGCCGTGCCGAGGGCGTCGGAGCCGATGCGAAAGACCACGGTGTTTCCGCCGCGGAGCACACCGGTGGCGTCGGCAAATACGTTGGGGCGGCCCTCGAAGACGAACCCGATGACGCCGAGGCCGCTGCGGACCTGGTCGACCCGCCATCCGTCGTGGTGGATCTGCTCGATGACCTCGCCCCGGGTCGTTGGGGCATCCCGCCAGGTGCGTAACCCGGCAACCATCGCGGCCCGCATCCCCTCGCGGAGAACGAGTCGGGTCGTCGATCGTGACCGTTGCCGGGCCTGCTCGACGTCGTCGTCGTTGGCCGCCGCAATCGGAGCAAACGCAGCATCCGATTCGAGGCGGGCGGCGAACTCCTCATAGAACATCGTGATCTGGTCGTCGGTGACGGAGCCCATGGCGGCAAAGGCATCCACGGCTCGCGTGACGGCTGCGGTGGCGACATCCCAGGGCCCCTGCGGGATGTGCAAGAGGTCGCCGCTGTCCTGGACGACGACGAGCCGGTCTCCTGGTTCGAACGCCGCAGCCAGCTCGGCGGAAACCACGGCAACCCGATTCCCCCCATACGGGATTGCCATACCGGCCTCGAGCCGGGTGAGATCAGTCATGAGAGGAATCTACTAGCGCAAAGATGTCTCCTCCCCCGCGAGCGTCAGCGAGCATTGGGGGCGAGGGGGGTTTGGGTGAGGCCCCGCGGTCCGGATTCTTGCCGTCCTGCCGATAGCGAAACGTCCCGAGTTGGTGGCCGGCGACGCAGGAGCCGTACGGAGG
>JBFISZ010000134.1:0-7372 GCA_041608315.1 Acidimicrobiia bacterium
CATCGAATTCGTGGTCGATCGTGGCTATCGGGGAGAAGGATCCCGCGGAACCGGAGCCGCTTCAGGTCACCTACCCGATGCTGTACAACATCTACGGCGTCCTGCATCGACTCGAGTTCGTAACAAGCCGCGGTGTCACCGACCTGCAGGAGTATCTGGAGTTCGTGGAGGGGGGCCAGTACCTCAACGCGGCGCAACTGCGGGCACGGGACATGGGTCGACCGGTCAAGAACCCAGGGCCGTATGCACGGTTCGGCCAGGTATTCCAGACGCTACGCAAGCTCACGCCGGCGGCCGGTGCGACGATGAACGCGGCGCACACGCGCGCCGTGCAAGGAAAGCGAGTGTTTCTCAGCTACAAGTGGGAAGACGTTGAGCGATTCGCCGCCGCGCTTGGGCAGACGCGGGCCGAGTGGCTCCGCGAGCTGGAGCGGAAGCTCGACGAAGCCGGCTACAGCTCATGGCTGGACCATCACCAGATCCCCGACGGCGCGGACATCGCGGGCCTCCTCGATGAAGTCTTGGCGGATGCGGTTAGGCAGTCTGTTGTGTTCGTCGCACTCCTGTCCGACCACTACGGAACGGGCTGGACCCTCGAGGAGTGGAACTTTGCCCAGGCGCAGCTGCGTGACGAGAGTCGAAGGGACAGCATCGTCCCCATCGTGCTCGACTGCGGTGGGGATCCTCGGAGCCTCGGATGGGAACCGAGCGACACTGTGCCCGTTGGTCTTCTGCCGACTCCCGACGATGTGGTGCGTGCCATCGAGGACACGCCGCTCCGCGGCCGACGACGGGTGCCGTCGCCAACCGCTTGACGCCCTGCCCAGTGGACTGCGTGGTGATGGGTTGCGTGGTGGAGCACAGGAGCGAGCGAAACCGCGAAATCCGCGTTTGTGTCACACCTTGTCTTTACGCTGGTAGGGATGCTGAAAGAACGTGACATGCGGATCCTCGAATTCGAGGGATCATGGTGGCTCTACCCCGGTCCCAAGGACCAGGCGATCCAGGAGTACCTGAGGTTGAGCGCCAGCCGCTACTACCAGGCATTGCGCCGCCTCATGGACGACCCCGCCGCGCTCGAGCATGCTCCGCTCACGGTCCGTCGGCTGCGCCGTCAACGCTCGCAGCGACTCGAGCAGATCGCCGCGCGTATTCGCGGTGGCGACTCTGCGGGCTAGCGGTGGCTTCACCAGAGGGCCCGGCGGCGGCAGATGATCAAGCTGCTCCGCCCGTCGCTGAAGATCGCATCGATCTGTGGTCCGTAATCACCAAGGCCGGGCTGGGCGCCTGGAGTATCGTCGGCATGCTCGTCCTGATCTGGGTGGGTATCTGGGTCTTGGGGCGGGCGGAGATCCTGATTGCGCCTGTTGTACTGGCAGTCGCGCTCATCTATGTCCTCAACCCGGTGGTGCACCGGCTCGAGAACATGGGCGTGCCGCGCATGTTGGGTGGGTTCGCCGCCTTCGTCCTGCTGATCGGGGTCATCACGCTCGTCGGCTTTCTGATCGTTCCGAGCCTGCGGGAGCAGGCGGCCTCGTTCAGCACTGATCTACCGACGCTGTACGACGAGACGGCGGCCGATATCGAGCGCTTGATCCAGGGCATCGGATTCGAAGACGTCGAGGTTCCCTCATACGAAGAAGTCCAGGGATTCATCGACGATCCGGACAATCAGGATCGTTTCATCTCCGCCATCACCGAGCGGCTGGGGGCGGTGACCTCGGGGATAATCGAGGCGATCCTCGTGTTCTTCATCGCGCCCGTGATCGCCTTCTACATCTTGATCGACCTGCCCCGGATTCGGGAGGAGACCGTCGAGCTCATCCCCGCTGTCAACCGTGATGAGGTCATCCATGTGGGTCGCAACCTCGGCCATGCCGTTGGGGGGTTCTTGCGGGGCCAAGTCCTGGTGGCGCTCATTGTCGGCGTCCTCACCAGCGTCGGGTTTCTGATAATCGGTCTGCAATTCTGGCTGATCATTGGCCTGGTTGCCGGATTCCTCAACATCATCCCGTTTGTCGGTCCGTGGGTTGGCGGCGGTCTCGGGTTTATCGTCGGCCTCTTCCAGGAAGGAATCACGAAGGGGCTCCTCGCCGCCGGGGTGGCGCTCATCGTCCAGCAGATCGACAACAACTTCGTCAGCCCCACCGTGCTGCGGGCCACCGTTCGCCTGCATCCGGCGGTAGTGATCCTTGTGCTGCTGCTCGGTGGTGCCGTCGGTGGCCTCTGGGGCGTCCTTCTGGCCGTACCGGTGGCCGCCTCCATCAAGATCGTCGCCGGTCACCTGTGGAGAACCCGGGTGCTCGGACAGTCGTGGGAGGAGGCGAGCGATGCGCTCATCATCGAACCGGATGAGAGGAGCACGTTGCTCAAGAAGATGAGGCGCGACGGCCTCCTCAACGGGGACGAGGCGGATGATGCCGCCGCACCCGAGCCGGACGGTCCCCCGCCGGGCGCGGCGCGAGAGGGCCCCATAGATCTGCATCGCGACAACACTTAGGGCCGCATGATCGACTTTGTCCTCGGCGCGGGACTCGCCCTGCTACTGATTCGCGGTTGGATGCGCGGTCTGGTTCGTGAAGCCATCGGTCTCGGGGTGATCTTCGCCGGCACGTTCCTGGCATTCCGCCTGGCCGGTCCTATGGGCGCAATAGTGATGGCCATGACGGGCGCCGGCGAAGACGCCGCCCGCATCGTCGGTGGAATCATCGTCTTCCTGCTGGTGTCGGTCGGCGGTGCCGTAGTCGGCTGGGTGATGCATAAGGGAGTTCGAGCGCTTCCCGGGCTCACCACCGCCAACCGGTTGGGCGGTGCCGCCTTCTCCGGCTTGGCGGCCGTGCTGGCGGCCACGCTCGTTGTGTCGGTGCTCACCCTTCTACCGCTGCCCAGTGGCCCGGCGGGGGCCCTCCGGGATTCGAGCTTGATCGGTTCCATGACCGACGCCGACTCGTGGCCCCAGAAGCTGCTCGGGCTGGTCTCGTTCGATCGCGTCATGACCGAGGCGCTGAAACTGCAGTCTGTGGCCGGGGAGCATCGGGCGGTGGCTCCCGCCCGGGGCCGCATCGAGCTCGAGCCCACCCCTGCCGACGATGTCGGCATCCGGGCAAAGGCCGCCAACAGGCTGGCCGACCTGATCAACCGATCACGCGTGGACCTCGGCGTCGACCCGATGGCACGATCCGAGGTGCTCGACGAGGTGGCGCGCCAACACGCTCTGGCCCTCTACGAGTTAGGGCGCCTCAGCCACAATGCGGGGCAGGGAAGAATCCGCGCTCGGCTCACCGCCGCCGGAGTCCCTGTGGTTGTCTCGGGAGAGGCAGTGGCCTTGGCGCCGTCGGCCCGCTCGGCCCACGAGATCATCCTCGCCGACCGATTCGGCCAAGCCGATGTCGCCAACTCGGCATTCCGGCGTCTCGGCACCGCAGCAGTGCGCGGACCATTGGGTTTGCTGGTTGTCGTCGTGTTCGCCGGCTGACGGAGCGATCGCATCCGCCCGGCTACTGCGGCGGCAACTCCGGGGGCAGATTGGATTGGACGGTTCCTTCTGTTCCGGCTGCCGGGGTGAAGTCGAGGGGTGGCGGCGGCACCTCGGTGGAGCGCAATGCCTCTTTGGCGGCATCGCCCTTCCTCCGAGTCGCGGCAAATGCACCAACGCCGAGGATGGCTATTGCGACGATGCCGATAGGAAGCCACGGCACTCCGCCTTCGTCGAAGGAAGTCTCCGCCTCGATGTCGATTGGTTCCGTCACGGAGATGGCCCAGCGCAGGCGACCATCGCCCATCACCTCATCGGCGTTCTCTCGTTTCAGGGTGCCGGGGAGGGTGACGAAGATGTTCGCGGAGAAGAAGTCATCGCTGAGCGCACTCAGATCGAAAGGTAGCTCGTCGGCGGCGCCGTCCTCGCCCGCCAATGGGCCCGTCTTGGCAACCACCCGCGCCCCGTCCTCGTCGACCTCGAGCTGGAAGTCCTCGAATGAGGCCTGCTCCTGGTTGGCGTCGATCACCCTCTGCAGATCCGCGGTGTCGGTGAAGGATTGCGTGGACGAGATGTACGTCATGTCACCTTCGGTGCGAGTTTCGGTCGGAGTCCCATCGCCGAGCTCGAGTCCCGACAGCAACTCGTCGCTGCCCCCAAAGCCCTCGAGGGCCTCGCGCATCTCCTCATCCAGGCCGAGCTCCGCAGTGAACGTGCCCGAACCGTCTTCGTTCACCGCGATCGAGACATTGGTCTCGAGCCGGCAGGCCGACGTGAGCACCACTAGCGCGGCAAGAATCGGCCACATCTTCCGCATGTCAACAACCTTCCGCTCTTGTAGAGGAGACTCTATCGAGATGACAGCGCTGCGCCCGGTAATCCCGTGGTGGCTCGTAGGCTGGCCCAATGAGCGATCCCTATCGGGCCACGTGCTCGGCCGTCGTTGAGGCGTTCATCGACGCCTATCCGGGCTTCGTCGAGGCGCGGCTCGAGGCGGCCGCACCGGGGGCGCAAGTCGGAGACGGTGTCCGCCAAGGCGCCCAATGGCTCGCCGGTGAGCTGCGGCAATGGGCGGCCCGGCCCGTCGGCGAACAGCGCCGGGGCCCTTTGCAGATCTTTCAGACGGCCGTGGCGTTTCCCACCGCCGCGTTGCAGGCGGCCGGGGTGTCGCCGCAACCGCGCGACCCCTCGGCCGAGCGGGCGCTGCCCGGCGATCTGTACGGTCTGGCGCCGGCGTCGTCGCGCGACATCGGCGGCGAGGCGTGGCGGGCACACATTGCGTGGGGTATCGCCAAGGCGAAGCAAGTGGCCGACGTGGTGCCGGCGGGTGCGGCGTCGACCGGGGATGCGACCGGGGCCCGCGCGGTGCCGGCGAGTCTGGCGCTGGCAGTGGTGACCATGAGCCAGGCGGACCGGGCGGCAGTGCACTTGGTCGCCTCCGAGCGGGGCCTTCCCGTCCGGCACTGGCGCAACCCGGGAGCGATCGCGGGGGGCCTCGAAGGCGAGACTCCGCGGTGGGCCGTCGTCGACTCTGAGCATGCCGCCGCCGACGAGGCCGTGCGGCTGCTGGCGACGGCGGGGGCCAAGGTCGCAGTGTACGGCCCGGCGCCCGACGACATCGCGATGGCGCGCTGGATGGCTCTGGGCGCGGCAACCATCGTCCCGCGCGATCGGCTGGTCGCGGTATTGGAGAGCTGGTTGCCTCGTCAGGCCTGAGGCTCGGGCTCGAGAGCGCCCACCGCCTCCAGTTGCTCGAGATGGAGCTGCGTCTCGCGGCGGATGACGGCAGCGAGAGCAACAACGACGATCACAATGCCCGGGATCTGCCAGCCGATGATCGGCTCGTCGAGAAAGAGGGCGGCGCCGATCGTCGACAGGACAGGCAGGCCGAGGGTGAGGATCGAGGTGACGGACAGCTTCACCCGAGAGTGGGCCCAGTTCATCAGGAAATGCCCGGTCCCGGGAATCGCGAGCAGCACCAAGAGCGCCAACCAATGGCGGGACGCGGGGACAACGATGCCTCCGGCGTCGAGAGCCGCGATCGGAAGCAGGACCCCGGTTCCGATGACCCACACCGCGGCTTGAAACTCCAACGCGGGGACCTCCGCACGGGCCGTCTTGGCGAAGACGTAGTAGAGCGCGAAAAGCAGCATTGCCACAAAGGCCAGGAAGTCGCCGCGGGGACTCCATATCGGCTGGCCGGATGAACCGAACACGACGAGGGCCACGCCCGCCAGTGCCACCGTGGCGAGGACCACCAACCGGACGGTGACCCGCTCGCCGAAGCGGCGCAAACCGAAAAAGAGCAGCACGATGGGCTGGAGCGCCGCGATGACGGTCGTGTTGGCGATGGTCGTCGACTTGAGAGCCACGAAGAACACGGCGATCTCGAGGCTGATCGCAATGGCTGCCGGCGCACTCCTCTTGAGGTGCTCCCAGCGGAGTCTGCGGCCCGCTGCCACGAGAATCAGCCAGTACAGCGCGGCCGCCAGCCCGATCCTCCAGAACGCAATCTGCAGGCCGGGAAGCTCCACGAGGCGCACGATGACGTTCCCGGTTGCCCAGAAGACGATCGCGGTGACGGCGGCGATGAGGCCTGGCCGGGAGTTCAAAGTGGTGGGCCCTCGCTCGACGGATACGGTTGCAGTGCCCCAGGCAGGATTCGAACCTGCGACACCCGGTTTTAGGAAATCCTTCCGAGGGGCCTGAGGAGGAAGGCTAATCGCCGGAAACGCAGGAGGGGGCTGAGGATTCCGGCCTCAGTGGTTCTTGTCGAGCGGCTCTTCCCGTCCTCTGACGGACAAAATACGGACAAGGCCCGCCCCAGTTCGCTCACCGCCCGGAGCGATATCGCGCACCCACGCTGGCGCGCTATCCGGCGGTTCTGTAGCGCTCCTCGATGTGCCGCTCGGCTCGGTTCTCAGTCGCGCTCGTTATGGGTGCATATCCGGTGATCGGCGTTGCTGAGGGCTTCCCATCGGACAGCGAATCGGATAATCTGATCGCATGCCCGATATCACCGCAACCGATGCAGCTCGTCACTTCGCTGAGTTGCTCGATGGTGTTGAACACCGCGGCGAGCATTACACGATCGTTCGTCGCGGTAAAGCGGTCGCGCATCTCGAACCGGTATCCAGCGGACGCGGAATCGATGTGAAGTCGCTGCTGCGCGGGCACTCGCCGGATCCGGCGTGGCCCAAGGATCTGGCTGATCTACGCACTCTCGTGGAGATCGAAGATCGAGGATGAGCCTGCTGCTGCTCGACACCACATTCCTGATTGATGCTGAGCGAGGTGGTGTCGATCTCGACGATGCCATCGACGATGACGACGATGTCGCCATCTCTGCGGTCACCGTTGCCGAACTCATCGTTGGAGTCCAACTGGCCTCTCGCAGGCATCGGACAGCACGCCAGGCCTACGTCGACGCGATCATCGAAGCCCTCCCGATCATTGCCTATGACCGCGGCGTGGCAGTCGAACACGCCGAGCTGCTCGCCGCCGTCCGCAGCCAGGGCCGCCCACGGGGCGCTCACGATCTGCTGATCGCAGCCACCGCTCGAGCCACCCATCGGACAATCGTGACCGCCGACCAGGGTGCTTTCGCCGACCTTCCCGGTGTCTCGACCGTTGGACATCGGTAGCGCACAATCGTGCCGGTCGGCGCTGTCTGCCGATGTGATCGTTCTCGCTCGCTATCAGGTGATCGGTGCGGCTGCGTGGGGGTGGCTTCGAGGTCGGTGGAGATGCCCGCCGCACTTGTTCTGGCTGAAAGGATCCGTCAGTCGAGGCTGAAGCTGATTGCGCTCCCACCGCGCTATTCAAGGGCGAGACCCATGCGCTCGCCTAGAGCGGTTCTGCCTTGGCTTGTGAGTCGGATCGATCTCGGTTGGGTTC
>JBFISZ010000135.1:0-7338 GCA_041608315.1 Acidimicrobiia bacterium
CTGGAAGGGCCGCGACCTACCCGAGCTCGTCGAGGTGCGAGGTGCCGCCGGGTCGGCAGCCTCCAGGTCCGATGCGAGGCGCTTCGCAGTCGGCAACCGGCTGCTCGTGATTCCAGAGAATTCACGAGCCCCTTTCCTGGCATCCGGTTGCAGCGCGACCCAGGCCTACTCCGGCGGTGCTCATCTCATCCCAACTTCCTATCAGGACGCCGCAGGGGCAACAACGGGCCGACCGCCCATTCCGACGGAGTCGGCCATTGATGAGGAAGCTGAGCTGAGCCGATCGATCCTCCCTCTCCTCGGCCTGATTGCTCTGATCGGCCTCACGTGGGCGGTGATCGCACGCCTGCGTACCCTCGAGCCGGAGCGCGTCGCCGAGGCGACGCCCGAGCCGGCCCCGCCGAAACCGCAGAAGCCCCGCTTCAAGCGCCGCAACCAGAAACGCGACGTTGCTCGAACGAGGAAGGTGGCCCGCCGGACGTTACGGCGCCACGGTCGCGGGCTCAGGGGCTACCGCCGCCGCCAGAACCGACAGCTAGCCGCGGCCCGTACGCCCGCGGATGGCGGAGGCGAATCCTGACGCATCGACGGACCGGCGAGTTGCCGCCGCGGCGCGGCCAAATCCACTAGATGTCGTAGGTCAGCTCGACCCGGTCGCTCACCGGATGGGATTGACAGCTGAGGATCTGGCCGGCGGCCACCTCGGCGTCGGTCAAGGCCCAATTGTGATGCATCTTCACCTCGCCGGCTGTGACGACGGCCCGGCATGAGGCACAAGCCCCGTTGCGGCAGGAGAACGGTGCGTCGGAGCGCACCGACAACACGTAGTCGAGGACGGGAGGGCCCGCCGGATCGACCCGGACCTCCGACGTGCGACCACCCAAGGTGAACGTGACAACCGATCCGGTGGCCTCTCCGGGGACGACCCGAGGTGTTTGCGGCGGCCGCTCATTGAAGAAGAGCTCGAAGGCGATGCGGCCCCGGGCCACTCCCCTACCCTCGAGCACCTGCTGAGCCGCTTCGACGACCCCCAGCGGGCCGCACAGAAACCATCGATCCACGGCGGCCACAGGCAATACGGCGTCGAGCAACTGATCGATCTTGGCCGCATCGAGGCGGCCGGAGAAGAGGGCGAACTGGCTGGACTCGCGGCTGAGCACGTGCACCAGGGCGAGCTGCTCCATGTGGCGATCCTTGAGCTCGGCAAGCTCTTCGAGAAACATGATGGATCCGCCATCACGATTCCCGTAAATCAGCGTGACCTGCGAGTCGGGCTCATTCTCCAGAAGGGTCGCCACGATGGAGATCACCGGAGTTATCCCGCTGCCGGCGGCAATGGCACAATAGCGACGGCGCTGAGCCGGCTCGGGGATCGCCGTGAAGTCGCCGATAGGCGGCATCACGTCGAGCGTCATCCCGGATCGCAGCTGTCGGTTGGCAAAGGTCGAGAACAGGCCACCGGCGACTTCCTTGACGGCGATACGCACCCGGCCACTGCCGGCCGGCACACAGAGCGAGTAACTCCGCCTGACGTCTTGGCCGTCGATTTCCCGCCGGACGATGACGTGCTGGCCCGCAATGAACCGAAACTCCTCGGTGAGAGCGGCCGGGATACCAAACTCGACCGCCACCGAGTCATCGGTCAGCCGATCCACCTCGATGACTTCGAGGCCGTGAAACTCGGCGCGACTCATCGATGGGTCTTGAAGTAGGGGAACGTCTCGGAGCAGCTGTCGCAAACGTGGAGTGCCTGGCATGCCGTCGAGCCGTACTCGGACAGCGACCGAGTCTGGTCGGAGCCGCAGTTCGGGCATGCCCGCGACCCGGGCGCCCCGACGCCGGCATCCATCAGCTTGGCCCGGGCCGCCTCGCTCATCCAGTCGGTGGTCCATGCCGGGCTGAGCACCGTTTCCACTCGCGACTCGAACGAGTGACTGCGCAGCGCGGCGGCGATGTCCTCGGCGATCACACCCAACGCCGGGCACCCGGAGTACGTCGGCGTGATGGACACGACGACCGTGTCGCCTTCGAAGCGCACGTCGCGCAGCACGCCCAGGTCCTGAATCGTCAGGCTGGGCAACTCCGGATCACAGACTTCGGCCACGATGGCCCGCACCGCTTCGAGCCGGGCGGACATCACCATTCCATCCCGGGGTAGGCGCGCTGCATGAACTGCATCTCCGCCAGCAGGTGGCCCAGATGCTCGGTGTGCCGTCCGCTGCGTCCTCCGGTCGCTTGATAGGGGTCGTCGGGCACCGTGAGTCGCGCCTCGTCGAGCATCTCCCCGACGCGCTCCTGCCACGGCGCCCGCAGGTCGGAGGGATCGACGCCGCTCCCCTGGGCAGCTGCCCGCTGGTCCAGCTCGTCGGCCGTCGTGAGCTCTCCGGTGAACTTCCAGAGCGTGTTGACAGCTCGCTGCATTCGTGCCGCGCTCTCGGGCGTCCCGTCACCGAGCCGGATGACCCAGCCCGCCGAGTGGCGGAAGTGATAGCGGGCCTCTTTGGCCGCCTTGGCCGCCACCGCGGCCAGCGTGGCATCTCCGGAAGACTCCAGGGCCGGCCACAGCTCACAATGCCAGGCGTCGAGGAAGAACTGCCGACCCATCACGTCGGCAAAATCGGCGTGGGGCTGCTCGACGAGGAGGCAGTTGGTGAACTCTCGCTCCGAGCGAAGGAACGCGATCTCGTCGGCGGTGCGGGCGCCGCCTTCTATCTCGGACACGTACTCGTAGAGCTGTTGGGCGACTCCGAGGTTGTCGAGGGCCGTGTTGACAATTGCCAGCTCCTCCTCGAGCTCGGGGCCGCGGGTGATGAACTCGCTCAAACGCTGGGCGTTGATCAGGAGATCGTCGGCCAACCGCAGTACGTAGGTGGGGAGGACCCCGGCGGCCGTGGGAGCCGTCACAGCTGGCCCACCTCGTCGGGAATCTCGTAGAAGGTCGGGTGGCGATAGGGCTTGTCGGCGAAGGGCTCGAACATCGCGGCGGAGTCGTCCGAGGTGTGGATCTCGGCCGATGCCACCACCCAGATGCTGACTCCCTCATACCGGCGCGTGTAGGTGTCGCGGGCGTTTTGCACCGCCGTCTCGGCGTCGGCGGCATGGACCGAGCCGACGTGAATGTGGTTCAGGCCGCGCTTGGCTCGCACGAATACCTCCCACAGTGGCCACGCCCCCGCCGTCTCGCCGGTGGTGACAACCTTCTCCTCGCCCGGTACTTCGGGGATCTCGTATGTCATGCCGTCGCCTCGATCCGGTCCCGGCTGCGCTTCGCGGCGTAGGCCGAGGCCGCCTCGCGGACCCAGGCGTTGTCTTCCCAAGCTTGCAGCTTGTGAGCGATCCGCTGCCGGTTCATGGGGCCATCACCCTTGACGACCGCCCAGAACTCATCCCAATCGATGGGACCGATGTTCCAGTTGCCCGACTCCTCGTCGAAAGCCAGATCCGGGTCCGGGACGGTGGCGCCGAGGTAATGGGCCTGGGGCACCGTTTGGTTGATGAATTCCTGGCGCAACTCATCGTTGGTGTACAGCTTGATCTTCCACTCCATCGATTGCGCGGTGTTGGTCGATTCGGCATCGGGCGGGCCGAACATCATCAGCGACGGCCACCACCAGCGGTCGATGGCGTCCTGCATCATTTCTCGCTGCGCGTCGGTGCCCTTGCTCAGGGCCAGCATGATGGAGTAGCCCTGGCGGGCGTGGAAGCTCTCCTCCTTGCAGATCCGCACCATGGCGCGGGCATACGGCCCGTACGACGTCCGCTGCAGGGCGATCTGGTTGACGATGGCGGCGCTGTCGACCAACCACCCGATGGCGCCCATGTCCGCCCAGCTGAGCGTCGGGTAGTTGAATATCGACGAGTACTTCTGCTTGCCCTTGTGCAGCAGGTCGACCAACTCGTCGCGTGACGTTCCGAGCGTTTCCGCCGCCGAATAGAGATAGAGACCGTGACCCGCCTCGTCCTGGACTTTGGCGATCAGAATGGCCTTGCGCTGCAGCGTCGGCGCCCGGGTTATCCAGTTGCCCTCGGGTTGCATTCCGATGACCTCGGAGTGAGCATGCTGGGCCATCTGGCGTATCAGCGTCTGGCGGTATCCCTCCGGCATCCAGTCCCGCGGTTCGATCTTCTCGCCCGCGGCGAGAGTCTCCGCGAACTTTGCCGCGCCGGCTTCATCCGATGGGTTTTTCACTCGCCGGGCCCCCAACATCAGTGGCTCGTACTTTAATTCGCGCCCGGTCCTTTGTCTCCGCGGCGGACCGCAGCCCGACCGGATATGTCAACTAGGCGCAGGTGCAGGTGGCCTCTCGGCTGGGGGCCGACGCCTCCGCGGGAGCGGCCAGGCCGAGCAGACGGCGCCCCATAGCCTTTGGATCCTCATCGGGCGCTGCGGAGAAGGCACAGGGCCGGGCGGTCCATCCGTGCGGGACGAGGGGGGCGGTTTCCGGTGACTCTTTGAGGGTGTCTGCCAGCTCGTCACTCCATACCCAACGCATGATCACCCTCCTTCAGAATCGCGCAGCCTCACCCCAAAAGTACCCCCCATGTCAAGGCGTCCGGACCAGGGGAAAGACAGGGCTGTAGTTCCGCGAGGTGAGGTTCCTACGAGATTGAAACGAGAAGTCGAGGGGGCGTAGGATCAGCCGATCGTGGAGACCACCCGACCAGCCCGGAGCCGCCCGCTCCGAACCTCACCTCGTCTCCGCACGATCGTCTCCTTTTCGCTGATCATGCTCACCTTGGCGCTGCTGTGGGAGAGCTACAAGTGGATGGGTCAAACCACCGGCGGAGTGTGGCCCGGCACCAGCATCGGTCTCCCGGTACGCACCAACAACCGTGCCATGCCGCACCTGTGGGATATCGGCGCGGCCCTGTTTCGTCCCGCCCGAAGCGGAGCCGACCAGGAGATCCTGCTGCTCACGCTGCTGAAGGCAGGCATGTTCACATTGCGCTCGGCCTTCACCGGGTTCCTGGTGGGGTCCGCCTTCGGTTTCTCCTTGGCGATCTGGTTCATCCGCTCGCCGCTCGCCGAGCGGGGTCTCATGCCGTACGTCGTGGCTTCCCAAACCGTGCCGCTGATCGCGATCGCGCCGATGGTCGTGATTTGGGGAGGGCAGGCCGGGCTCCCCGCATGGCTCTCCGTGGCAATCATCTCGTCCTATCTGAGCTTCTTCCCGGTAGCCATCAACGCGCTGCGCGGGCTGCGTTCGCCACCGGCGACGGCTTCCGAGCTGATGAGATCGTACGCGGCGACGCCACGAGAGATCCTCACCAAGCTCCAGATCCCGGCCGCGCTGCCTTTTCTCTTTCCCGCCCTCAAGATCGCCGCCACGGCTTCGGTGATAGGGGCGATCATCGGTGAGCTACCCGCGGGTCTCAGCGTCGGCATGGGGCGGGCGCTCCTGTCATTCGCCTCGTCGTTTTCCAGCGCTCCCGAGAAGCTATTCGGAGCCGTCCTGATTGCGGCGCTCCTCGGGCTCACCTTCGTCGGCCTCGTGGCCTTGCTAGAGCGGCGGCTCATACCACCAACCCGGCGCCTCGCCGACGAAACGGAGATCGCGGTGGTAGCGAGACCAATGACGGCATGACGACGCCTGCAGTAACCCTTCGAGACGCTTCGATGGTCTTCGACGCCGCCGGCGGCGCCGTTCATGCCCTGGACAACATCTCCCTCGACATCAGCGATGGCGAGTTCCTCTCTCTGATCGGTCCCAGCGGCTGCGGCAAGTCGACCATGCTGCGGCTCATCGGGGATCTCCTGATCCCGACCGGCGGCAGCGTCACGGTGCGGGGCAAACCGGCCCACCAAGCAAGACTCGATCGCGACTACGGAATGGTGTTCCAGGCGGCGACGCTGCTGGAGTGGCGCCGCGTCGCCGCCAATGTGGAGCTTCCCTTGGAGATCATGGGCGTCGGACCTGCCGAGCGGGAGCGACGGGCGGCCGAGATGCTGCACCTCGTCGGCCTCGACACCTTTGCACAACACTATCCCTGGCAGCTGTCCGGGGGTATGCAGCAGCGGGTCTCGATAGCGCGGGCCCTGGTGTTCCAACCGTCGATCCTCCTGATGGACGAGCCATTCGGCGCCCTCGACGAGATGACCCGCGAGCGCATGCAAATGGAGCTACTGCGGATTCAGGAACAGACCGGCACGACCATCGTGTTCGTGACTCATTCGATCCCGGAGGCGGCGTTCCTCTCCGACCGGGTTGCCGTCATGTCTCCGCGGCCGGGACGACTTGTCGAGGTCATCGACATCGACCTACCGCAGCCCCGGGTTTTCGAGACCCGGGAGGATCCCCGATTCTTTGCCGCGGTCACGGAGGTTCGCGAGAGCCTGCGAGCCATCGAGGAGCCGTCGTGACCGGCGACCGCTGGCGGCGCGCCGGCCCTGCGATCATGCTTTTCGCCAGCGGCATTGCGTTGTGGGAAGCCGTCGTGCGCATCTTCGACATCAAGGCGTTCATCGTCCCGGCCCCGACTTCGATCGTGCGAGCCCTGTTCACTGAGTGGTCGGAGATCTCGGCGGCGGCGATCGGAACGTTCACGTCGGCACTTCTCGGCCTGGCGCTCGGCACCATCCTCGGCATCGGCGCCGCGCTGGCCGCCGTACGCTGGCCGATGGCCCGTGAAGGGGCCATGCCCCTCGCTATTGCAGCCAACTCGACCCCCATCATCGTCCTCGCCCCGGTCGCCAATTCATGGTTCGGGCTGCTGAGCCCCTGGTCGAGCATCGTCGTCGTTGCGATCCTCGTGTTCTTTCCGGTGATGATCAACCTCGTTCGCGGCTTGCTGTCGGCCGATGCCTCTGAGCTGGAGCTGATGGCGTCCTACGCAGCATCCCAGCGCACGACCCTGTGGAAACTGCAACTGCCGGGGGCGCTGCCCTTTATGTTCTCTGCGCTCAAGGTCGCCGCGGCGCTTAGTCTGATCGGCGCAATCGTCAAGGAGTACTTCGGAGGTTCCCAAGCCCGCCTCGGTCAATACCTGACTCTGAAGGCGGGCAACTTCCAGTTTGAGGAGGTGTGGGCGGCCGTGCTGGTATCCGCCGCCTTCGGAATAGGGCTGTACGTATTGATAACGCTGATCGAGAAGAAGTACATGAGCTGGCACGTGTCGGTCCGAGCGGCCAACGTATGAGGCGGGACATGCTCCCGGGAGAGAGGTACATCATGTTGAAGGGCAATAGAACGGGAAGGTTGGCGGCTTTCTTGCTGATCATGGCCATGGTGGCGGCAGCATGCGGCGGGGACGACGACGCTGGGGAGGCAACGCCGATCAATCTGCAGCTGCAGTGGTTCGCTCAGTCACAGTTCTGCGGCTACTACGCCGCCAAGGACC
>JBFISZ010000136.1:0-7180 GCA_041608315.1 Acidimicrobiia bacterium
CGCCGCCGCCCACACCCTCGCCACCCGCTTGACGGTTGCGGTTAACGACCGCACGGGAATCATCGGCCCGGAATCGGTGCGGCGCTGGATCGACTCCGCGGTCGTCGATGGGCGCCTCGTGCCGGTGTTCGCACACGACCGGGTCCAGAAGTCCGTGGAGAACCTCTTCGCCGATTACGCCGATCCGTTGCCCGAGCCCACGTTCACGGTCGACGAGGGCGAGCTCCACGTGGACCTCGGCATTCCGGCCCGGCGTTGCTGTGCCGCCGGAGTGGGGCCGATGCTTTACGCGGCGGCGGCCAACGGTGGCACCCAGGCCGTTGAGCTGCCCACCGTGCGCGTCGAAGACGACGGCGGCCAAGCTCGGGCCGAGGCCTGGGGGATCAGGGAGCTGGTCGGGAGCTTCACCACCCGTCACGCCTGCTGTGCCGCCAGGGTGGCCAACATCCACCGGATCGCCGATCTGGTGCGGGGACAGGTGATAGAACCGGGCGAGACATTCTCGGTCAACGACTTCGTGGGTCGCCGCACGCGCGCCAAAGGATTCGTCGCCGCCGGCGTCATCCAGTCCGGGCACTTCACCGATCAGGTCGGCGGCGGTATCAGCCAGTTCGCCACGACGACCTTCAACGCCGCGTTCTTCGCCGGCCTCGATATCGATGAGTACCAGTCGCACTCGATCTACATCAGCCGCTACCCCTACGGGCGCGAAGCGACGCTGTCCTTCCCGCTGCCCGATCTCGAATTGACCAACAACACCCCATATGCCGCGATGCTGTGGCCGACCTACACGGGAACGTCGATCACGATGGATATCTGGTCGACGAAGCACTTCGAGGTGGAGCAGACCCGGCAAACCTCCTTCAAGATAGGTAGGTGCACCCGGGTCAACACCTACCGATCGCGCACCGCCCCCGACGGCACGGTCATCGACGACATGTACTTCGCCACCTACCGGCCCGGTGAGGGCCTCGACTGCAACGGCAACCCCACGCCCGACCCGGAGCGCTAGCGGCCGGCCGCGACCCGGCTACCGGGAATACGGCCGCGTTGTAGTTTGTGCCGAGCACAGGAGGCTTTTTGGGAACTCTGGTCATCGCGATTTCGGGCAGCTTGCGCCGCAAGTCCTACAACACGGCGCTGCTGCGCCACGCCGCCCGCGTCGCTCCTGCCGGGATGACGGTGGAGTTGGCCGACATCGGTGACTTTCCGCTCTACAACGCGGACGTCCGCCAAGAAGTCGGTTACCCGGAACCGGTGGCCCGGGTGCGGCGGCGGCTCCTGGCGGCCGATGGGCTCCTGATCGCGACGCCCGAGTACAACCACTCGGTGACCGGGGTGCTCAAGAACGCCATCGATTGGCTGTCAACCGGTGGCGACTCCCCACTGAACCGGAAACCAACGGCGATTCTGGGAGCCGGCGGCCGCCTCGGCACTGCCAAGTCGCAAGCGGCCCTGCGAATCGTGCTCGCCCACAACGACGTCCAGGTGCTGAACCGGCCCGAGGTGCTCGTGGCCAACGGGTGGACCCACTTCGACGACGACCTGAACCTGACCGACGAGCGCGTTGCCGAGCAGGTGCGCCGTCTGATGTTCGCCCTGGACGGCCAGATCCGCCTGCATAGAAGCCGCCCGCGGGCCATCGTGCTCTCTGCCAACGACGCCGTTCTCGCCGGCCTGGCTCGTATCTTGACCGAGGCCGGTTACGAGGTGACGGCAACCGGTGACGCCGCCTGGGCCGCCGCCGAGCTCAAAGCCGGCGCTCTGGCGCTATTCGTGGCTGCGCCCCAGTTTGCCGAGGCCGAGCCGATTGCGCCGGCCGCCGCCGACTCGGGGACGCCGTTGCTGATCACGGACGCCGTCGACGGCTTCCTGGACCAGCTGAACTCACTCCGGAATCCCTAGTAGGCACCCTCCAGCTTGCGGTGGTCCCACGACGTCACCTTGATCGGCTCGACCACAACGGCCGTGTTCTTCTCGGCAATGCGGCCGAATATCGCCTCCACCTCCTCGTCGTTGAAGTCGCGGCGCACGCCGGCGACCATCTCGTAGTCGGATGAGACCCGACCGTAGAGCCCGAGCACATAGTCGCGGTCGGTGATCAATGTCGCCGTGCCCTTGATCATCACGCCGCGCAGCTCGTCGTAGCTCCTGCCGTCCTCGACGAGTACCGTGATCTTCGGGTTGCGCATCAGATTGACGACCTTCTGCGACTTGGTGAACGACCGGAACACGATCTTGCCTTCCTCGAATCGATACCACATGGGTGCCAGGTGGGGGAAGCCGTCGAGGCCGATCGTGGCGACCTGCAAGGTGTGCCCGTTGGAGAGGAACTCGTAGATCTCCTCCTCGGTCATGGTGATGTCTTTGCGTGCCATGGCCGAAACGCTAGCCGGGGCACTAGTCCGTTCGCCCATACGAGAATGGCCGTGGACATAGGGGCCGCTCCGGTGTGGAATGGGCGCCAGGGAGCGCCACCGTCCCAGGGGGTCCGTCGGTGGCGCTTCCCGAATCTGCCGATGTCGTGAGAGGCTCCGCTAAGGGGGACTCCGATGTCGACCTGAGGGTGGGGCTCTTTGCCCCACCCTCACATGCGTCGGCCACGCTCTAGGCTGGCCGGCATGCGCCGAATCCTCGTAGCGGCTCTGGGTGTCGTCCTCATCACAACCACCGCGTGTGCCGGACGGCTCCCCGATTTCACATCAACGTCAACGCAGGATCCCTCGGCGTCTCCGACGGGCGAGACCGGCTCATCCACCACTACGACTACTGAGCCGCTCTTCATTCCCGAGCCGCTGCAGGGCCTGGAAGTGCAAGCGATCAGCATCGTCGACGGCGACGAGGTCTGGGTGCTGACGGTGGCGATGGCCGACACCGAGGCCGCGCAACGTCGCGGCCTCATGGACGTCGCCGATCTCCAGGACCTCGACGGCATGCTCTTCGCCTGGGAGGAGCCGACCTCAACATCCTTCTGGATGAAGGACGTGATCCTGCCTCTCGACATCGTGTTCTTCGGAGAAGACCTTTCGCTGGTCGACTACTTCACCATGCCGCTGTGCACGACCGACGAGTGTCCGAGCTATCCCGCCGCCGGCTCGTTCATGTACGCCGTAGAAGTGCCCGCATCGACGTTTTCCGGGCTGACACCGGACGCGATGTTGGTCCTCGACCCGTAACCGGGCTTTTCGGTCGCCGCCACGACTGGTAACGTTGCGTCCGCTCAACCCCTGCTCCCGGAGAGTCCGGGGGCCTTTCGCGAGAGCGAATGTCCGGAGGAGGTGATGGAGCTTTGCGCACTTATGAGCTGATGATGATTCATCGGCCGGAAATGACCGAACCCGATGTCCGAACTCAGATCGGGGAGCTCGAAGCGGCGATTGCCGAGGCGGGCGAGGTCAAAGACACGGATTTCTGGGGCAAGCGTCGCTTTGCCTATGAGATAGACCACGTCAACGAGGGCTACTACTCGGTAGTGCAATTCCTCAGCGATCCCCCGCTCGTCGACACACTCGATCGGGCTCTATCGCTGGCCGACAACGTCGTCCGCCACAAGATCCTGCGGATCGACGACAAGTGACCCAAGTGATCGCTTCGTGTCACAGCCAGCCTGCACACTGCGAAGCGTCGAATCGCCGCACCGTGCGGTTTGCTGCAAGCCCCCGTTCGGAAGCAACCCCGTTCGGAGATCGTGAGGTTTGAGATGTTGAGAGAGAAGAGGCAGCTATGAGTAACAACAGCGTCACATTGATCGGCAACCTGGTCGACGATCCGGAGCTTCGGTTCACCCCCTCGGGCGTCGCCATGGCCAAGGTGCGCTTCGCCGTCAGTCGCCGCTATCAGGACAAGAACAACGAGTGGCAGGAAGAGACCAGTTTCTTCGGCGGCACGTGTTGGCGCGATATGGCGGAGAACGTTGCCGAGTCCCTGCAGAAAGGGATGCGTGTCATCGTGACCGGTCGTCTCGAGCAGCGCACTTGGGAGACCCAAGAGGGTGACAAACGTTCGATCATCGAGGTGCGGATCGACGACATCGGCCCGTCGGTGCGCTGGGCCACCGCCGCCGTCACCAGGACGCCGCGCCAAAGCGGCGGCGGTGACTGGACCCCGTCCCCCACCCCGCCGAGCCCCGTCGCTCGGGACGACTTCGGGCCCGATGAGGCCCCTTTCTAAGAGATCTGGAGAGGACAGAGAATGGGACAAGTGAGAAGAAAGCGGCGCCGGCCAGAGCTGGAGAGCCGTAAGAAACGAATCGACTGCTCGTTCTGCAAGGAGGACAAGCGGATCGACTACAAAGATATCACGATGCTGCGGAAGTACGTCTCGGAGCGGGGCAAGATCCGCTCCAGCCGCGTGACCCGGCTTTGCGGCGTGTGCCAGCGCCAGATAGCCACGGCCGTCAAGAACGCCCGTGAGATGGCACTGCTGCCCTACATCTCGACACGCAAGTCATGAAGATCATCCTGATCAAGGACGTGCCCGAGCTGGGTGGCAAGGGAGAGATCGTCGATGTGGCCGACGGCTACGCCCGCAACTTCCTGGTGCCGGGCAAGATGGCGGTCAAGGCCACCGCCGGGGCCATCCGGCAGGCCGAAGCCATGCGTTTGGCTCACATCGAGGCGGCGCGCCGGGCGCGGGAGGAAGCCGACAATCTGGCAACCGCCCTCAGCGGCACGAGGGTTGTCGTCGCGGCTCGCGCCGGAGATGAGGGCAAGCTGTTCGGTTCGATCGGCGTTGGCGACGTGGCGGCAGCGATTGCCAAGTTCACCGGGGTCGAGATTTCGGCCAAGACGATTTCGATCCCGGGTCCGATCAAGGACATCGGCCTCCACGAGGTCACCGTCAAGCCTCATCCCGAAGTCACGTTCCCCGTGACCCTCGACGTAATCCCCGCGTAGGTTTCGAGCCAAGCACGCTTGGCTGAAGTTGCTCGGCGAGGCCTGCGGCGTCCCTAACCAGTCCCGGCGCGGCGTCCGCCGGGACGCGCCTGGAGGTACGGGGAAGCGGGGCTAGTCCCTATCGCACCGGGCGGGGGCGTCGCGAAAACTCGATAGGTGGCCGCGAAAACTAACCAGCCCCTCGGCTTTGCAGGCTGCGGTCGGTGTCCTAGGTTTGCTGAGCCGCCACCAGGAGGCGGCCCTTCCCCCACTTCCCTGCGGTTGTGCACTTCGCCCAGCCGCATCGACAGATACCGCGCCGTGAGGCGAAATCTGTCGTACCGAATTGTCAGGATGGAACCACGGCCCCGTAACCCCGACGGGACCGACGGCTAGGAGTGGAATGATCGTCGTGAGGACACGGGCGGGTGAGCGGGAGAAAAACATACATGGGGGCTTGGTGTCGCTCGGCATACCGTCCGGGCAGGACGGACGCCGCGGAGCGAGCCAATGACTGCGGTCTACGAAACCCAGGCGCGGGCTCTCTCCGCCCCACCGCACAGTGCCGAAGCTGAGGAATCGGTCCTGGGAGCGGTTCTGCTCTCCGCCGACGCCGCCAATATCGCTCTCGAGAAGCTCCACCCCGAGGACTTCTACATCCCGGCGCACCAGTCCATCTTCGAGGCGATCACGTCTCTCTTCGACGGCAATCAGCCCATTGACGCCGTCACAGTGTCTGAGGCGTTGCGGCGCATCGACGCGCTCGACCGTTCCGGCGGGCCCGCCTACCTGGCGCAGCTGCTCGATACCGTTCCCACCGCTTCGAACATCGAGCACTACGCCACCATCGTGGAAGAGCACGCCCTGCGCCGGCGCCTCCAAAGGGTCGGCGGCGACGTCACCCAACTCGCCACCCGCATGGACGACGACATCGCCAGCGTGCTCGATAGAGCCGAACAGTCCGTGTTCGCCGTCTCGGAGCGCCGAATCGGCGACGGGCTGGCACCGATCGACCCCCTGCTCGGGCCGGCCATCGAGCGGGCCGAAGAGCTCAACCGCCGCGGCAGCGACATCACGGGGCTGCCGACCGGATTCCGCGATCTGGATCGCAAGCTGGCGGGCCTGCATCCCTCAAACCTCTTGATCGTCGCCGCAAGACCCGGCATGGGCAAGAGCACGCTGGCTCTGAACATCGCGCAGAACGTGGCGGTCAACGATTTGCCGGTGGCCATATTCACATTGGAGATGAGTCGGGACGAGGTGGTCTCCCGAATGCTGTGCGCCTCGGGCCGCATCGACTCCCAGCGATTGCGCAGCGGGCAGCTCGGGGAGTCCGACTTCACGAAGCTGTCCAATGCCGCCTCCGTCCTCTATAAGAAGCCGATCTACGTCGACGACTCGCCGGGTCTCACCGTCACCGAGATCCGCGCCAAGTGCCGGCGGATGAAACGGCGCCCCGGCCTCGCCCTAGTCGTCATCGACTACCTGCAGCTCATGCAGGGCTCCGGCCAGGAGAACCGGCAGCAGGAGATCGCCGCCATCAGCCGCAGCCTCAAGAACCTGGCACGGGAGCTGGATGTGCCGATCGTGGCGCTGTCGCAGCTCAACCGCTCGATGGAGGCACGCGAGGACAAGCGACCACGGCTGTCCGATCTGCGAGAATCGGGCTCTCTCGAACAGGACGCCGACGTCGTGATGTTCATCTACCGCCACGAGTACTACCACCCCGAGGCTCAGGAGACACGAGGCATCGCCGAGATCGCCATCGCCAAACATCGCCAGGGCGCTACCGGCCGCATCGACATGACGTTCCTCCCCGAGTTCACTCTTTTCTCCGACATGGGCCGCGACACCCCCGTCCTGTAGCGGACGGCACCGATCGCCATGCGCCACATCGCTGACAGCGAGCGCCGGGCCCGCTTGGGCAGACGACACATGTTGGCGCAGCCGGCGGCCGGCATCGACGAGGCAGCCGCTGCCATGGTCGGCCTCCATTCGAGTGACCCGGTCACCGTCTACCTGTCGGCGTGGGCCCGGGTCCCGGGGTTGACCCGCGAGGCAGTCGCCGACGCCCTGTACGAGCGCCGTTCGCTTTTGCGCCTGCTCGGGATGCGGCGCACGCTCTTCACCGTTCCCCGCGACCTGGCGGCGATCATCGAGCCGGCTTGCGCGATGCCTCTCGCGGCGGCCGAGCGGCGGCGGGTGGCGAAGCTGCTGGCGGCGCAAGGAATCGCCGCCGATGCCGAAGCGTGGCTGACCCGCGTCTGCGACGCCACCATGGCCGCCCTCGAGGCGCGCGGCCAGGC
>JBFISZ010000137.1:0-7109 GCA_041608315.1 Acidimicrobiia bacterium
ACCAAGTACTAAGTACGTTTCTACGTGTTGCCCTTTTCCCACGGCCGGTATGCCACTAGGGCGGCGCCGCCGAGGACGATGGCCGCGACGATGCTGAAGGCGGCAACGGCGGCGGTGCCGTGCAGCGCCAGCAACAGCTGCGACAGGCCGATGGCGAACGCGGCGGCGACCACCACGGCGATAGTGGGAGCACCGACGGCGGACGTCATCTCCCTCATGAATGCTGCCGGGCTGTGGGGAACGGCCTCTCCCGCGAAACCCAGGAAGCTGGGTCGGGCCAGGGCGTCGACGACACTCGCCGTCACCCCGCCGGCGGTGGCTCCAGCGGCCATGCAGACGATGATCAGGCGAAAGACCGAGACGGTAACGGTCCCGAGCTCGATGGTGGCGAGGGCTCCCAGACCGGCTCTCATGATGGCGTACGTCATGATCGCCGCGGTGATGCCGGCGGTGGGTACCAAGTAGCGGAGGGGAAAACGCCGCTCCGTCACGTCCCGGCTGCCGAAGGCATAGATCGCACCGGCGATCACGAGCCCACCTAGCACGCCGAGGATGATGACTGCGAGGTAGAGCCCGCCGGAGCTGATAACGAAGTCCGACCGGCCGCGGCCGGCGGCCGGCTCGAGGAGAACCCCCTCGATCGAGCCGAGGCTGGCGCGGCTCCCGAAGACGGCCAGCCCCACGAGTGCCAGCAAAGCGCCGCCGACTGCTCCATAGACTACGGACCTGGCTCTTTGCGGCATCTCTCCCGGGGACTCCTCGCTGGTGGCGACAGTGTAACTAGCTCGCAACCAGCGTCACTCCACCGGCTCCGAGAAGCGGCCGCACGCGTCGGGCGAGTAGATGCCGCGAATGTACCCGCCGCTGCCTTGCGATGACCCCAGCGGCCCCCACAGCAGCAGATTGCCGGTGTTGCTCGAACGCAGCTCGTATACCTCATCGAGGTCCGGGTGGGGCGCGTAGCTGATCTCAAAGCCTTCGTAGATCGATTCGAGGCGTTCAACCGAGTTCCCCAGCTTCAACCCCGACAGGGTCCGCAGATCCGCGGCCGGCGAACCCAGGCCCCCGTAGTCGGTGTCCAGCCGGTAGCCTCCCAACGTTTGGGTTCCATCGTCGTCTACGACGACAACGGCCACGAGCGGGCCCCAGCGGACGATCCGCTCGATGGCGCCGGGGCACGTGCCGTACTCCCCGGTCGACTCGACAGCACCCGAGTCCTCGTCGGGCGGGCCCAGCGACGTGATCAGGCGGCCGACCGAGCGGGGTGCCGAGGTGCCCAGCTCGATCGGGCCGATTGCATCGACCATGAGGGTCAGATCGGCGATGTCGACTGCATTCCCGGAGGCGGTGAACTCCGGAAGATCCACCACGGCCGAGGCCGGTGGCTCCGCGGTGGTTCCCGTCGCCTCTGCCGTGGTGCCGGATCCGTCTGTCGTCGAGCTCTCGCCGGCGGGGGACGAGCTGGGCGCAGCCGAGGGGTCGGGCTCGCCGTCCTGCCCGATCACCTCGAAGGCGGCGATACTGAGGATGACGAGGAACAATCCGACGATCAGCCCCATGAGCAGCGGGGATCGGGGCGGCGTTGCCACGGGGGTCGTCGGATCCTCGAGGGGTGGCACATCCTCGGTGCCGGTGAGGTCCATGAGATCCTCATATGGGTCGAAGTTGTCGTCGTAGCCGTCGCTCACTTGCTTCTCAGTTCTGTGCCGCACCCTGCCGTCGGCTCGTGCCGTGGCACCATCTTATGCCCCGCCGTGATCATTGGCGTAGCTTGGGCGACAGGCTCCGTCATTCCGTGGCGCCGAGCACCAGGTCGGGGCGCGTCTCGCCGAGGAGCTCCGAGAATGACACGGTAGGAACCAAGACCCGGGCTCCGTCGTCGGCTGTGAAATCGCGCACGGGTATCGAGATACGTGTGATCTGATCGGGGTCGAGGGTGCGCAGGCTCCAGGCCAGCGCGATGGCGTCCCCAACGCCGAGTTGATCGTCCAGCGTGAACTCGTTGGTGAGGCTCTCGACGATCGCCGCCAGTTGCGACGGCGAGTCGAACCTCCTCAGCTTGGACAGCATCGCCAAGATCACGTCTTGCTGACGCTCGTTGCGAGTGAGGTCGTTGACGCCGGGCACGTATCGCCAGACACCATCGGCCAGCTCCTCGGTCTGTCGCGAGCGTACCCAGGCCAGCGCCTGGTCTCCCGACGCGTTGGTGCAGCCGGCGGGGAGATCGAGAAAGGACTTCTCGTCGCGCACGGGCCGGTCGACGCAGACTTCGACCCCGCCCACAGCGTCGAGTATCCGCTCGAAGCCGTCGAAGTCGAAGAGGGCGAAATGGTCGACGGTGATGCCGGTGAAATCTTCCACGGTGACGGCCAGCAGCGTTGGGCCGTTGACCGATGAGCCGCATCCCGACAGCGTGGCGTTGACTCGGCTGTAGGTGCTGCCGCAGCGGTTCGGCAGGTAGAGGTCTCTAGGCAGCGACACCATTACCGGCTGGTCGCTCCCCTCCGGGAAGAGGGCGAGGATGATGACGTCGGCGCGATAGCCGCCTTCATCGCTGCCCACGATCAAGAAGGAGCGGAACGCCGCCTCGTCGACAGGGGCCGACGTGACCGCAGTCGCCGCTTGCTCCGGAAAGACCTCAGGGGTTGTGATCCCGGCCTCGGGTATGGGGAGGAACACCTGGGCGGCACCGACGTCGAGCTCGTCGCGGTTGACATCCTGCCACGAATCCCAGATGCGCAGAGCGTTCCATCCGACGAACAGCAGCGCGGCGACGCTCAGCGTGGTCAGTGCCCGCCACAAGGTGCGGCGCCACAGCGGTGTCGGGTGCAGAAGCTCGCTGCTCGCTCCATTGACGACATAGCCGATCACCGGGGCCCCGACGTCCGCAAGCGACCTGGTCGCACCCCGGATCGCCTCCGGGTCGCTCGTCTCGGTGACGACGAGCACGCTCCCGTCGGCGTGGGTCGCCAGCGATTGGGCGGAGGTGTTCCAACCGAGCGGCGGGACGTCGATCAAGACGAGATCGGCGACGCTGGTGAGCATGTCGACGGCCGCCGCCATAGGTCCGGCGCCGTTGCCGGCTTTTCTGGGAAGGTCGCCTTGGCCGGCCGGTATGAAGGGCAAACGGAACTCGGGGGCGATAGCCCACAACCGGCTGGACGCAGCGAGGTCGACTTCGCCGCGGGCCAGCTCGGCCAGGCCCGGCGTGGCACCGGTCCGCCCGAAACGGGACAGGCCTTTCTGCGTCGGATCGCCGTCGACGAGGACGGCACGCCTGCCGGATCTGGTTGCGGCCGCTGCCAGGTTCAAGGCGGTGCGTGATGTCCCTTGGCCGGGCCCCGGGCTGCTGACCAGCACAACCTGGCCAACGGTGCGCGCCTCGAGCTCGGCGGCGGCGGCGCCGTAGGCACGCCCCGCATCTGAATCCTCGTCCGAGAGCCGGGCGGCCGTAGGCTCGAGCGGGATCTGTCCCAGGACCGGGCCCGACAGCTCACGTGTGATCGCCCGGCGCCGGACCCGCCACGCCCACAGTGCGAACAGGAGAGCTGTTGTGAGGGCGGCGGCACCGGCGGCCAGGGTCGCGGCGCGAGCCGATTCGTACTCGCGCACCAGCAGCAAGAATGTCAACAATCCGGCGCCGATGGATACCGCGGTTGGGATCACGGCGCCCTCGATGCGCCGCCTGCTCACAGCCATGGTCCCCTTCTCAATCGCGAACGGCCGACAACCCGCTTGGGCGAACGCGAGCATCCCAGTGGACGCCCACTGCGCAATGATAGGGGTTGGGGGCCGGGCCGAGCCGTCACGGGGCGAACGGCCCGCCGTCACACGGACGTGGTGAGTTGATCCCGGTGACCACGGGCTCTCCGTCACTCGACAAGGTGCCCCACAGCAGAGTTCGTTTGTCCGACGAGCGCAGCACTAGGAAGACCGAGCTGCCATCGTCGAGCGTATCTGTCATGACGTTCGCATAGAGCTGCTCGAGACGGTCCTGCGAGTCGCCGAGGGCGAGGCCGGAGAGCGACCGTAACAGCAGGGTCTCGCCGAAATCCGTTGCAGTCGGATCGTCCGCCAGTCTGTAGCCGACAAGGGCCTCGCCCTCCGGGTCCTCCCGGAAGATCGCTCTCAGGTGGCCCCAGCGCAGAACTCGCCCGGTATCCGTGGGGCACAGTCCCCAGTTCTCGCCGACCGGGAACCTCTCATGCGGTTGGCCGAAGGTGGCCACCAACCGGCCGGCGGCCGCAGCGCTCGTTGCGCCGAATCGGAGGGGTCCCAGAGCGAAGGCGCCGAGTGTCAGATCGGCAACATCGACCGCGGGCGGCACCTCGGGAATCGGGGGGAGGGTCGTGGTGGTGGTCGTCGTGGTCGTGGTGGTCGTGGTGCTCGTCGTGGTGCTCGTGGTTGTCGTCGGAGCCTCCGCGGAGGAGCCGAGAGGTGCGCTCGAGGTCGGCGTGTCGACTGGTGTCGTCGGCGCCAGAGTCGTGGCGGCCGACACGGCCTCGATCTGGGTGTCGTCCCACATCACCCAGAACACGACTCCATAGATCACGGCGACCAGGCCGGCGATGGCCAGGGGAAGCCATTTGCGTCGCCACCAGCGGATCGCCCGCCTGACAACCGGCGCCGGGGTGGCGAGGCTGTCGAGCTTGCCGTCACGCGCCTCGTCGATGGTGGCGTCGATCCAGGCGTGCCGGCAGGTGGGGCAGACGTCGACGTCGACCGGACGGTCGGCACCGCACCACAGGCAGTGCGCCGTGCCCGGCGCCTCGGGCTCTGGAGCCTCGGATTCGTCCATGGCGTGAGCCTAGGTGTGATTCTCCCGGACGCGGTTGCAGTTCGCAGCACGGGGAGAGCCGGTGCCCCGTGTGTCCCCCCGGAGCGGAGCGGAGGGGGGAAGGGCCCCCCGGCGAAGGAGTCGCCGCAGCGGGTAGGGGGGCGGGTAGCGATAGCTGGTATCTGGTACTAGGGCTCTGTCGGGTGGCGGGAGTCGGATCCTTGTTACGGGAGCCAGGGTGGGCTGGCGCCCCATCGGCGCCTGGCGGCGCCACTTCCCCCGCCGGGGGAAGACACGAGGGGAGCTCGCTTCGGCGCCGCTTTGTCAGACGGGCTCGGGCGGCGTCTCGAGTTGTCGTTTGAACTCGGCGGGGTCGGTTGTCGGGAGTTGGCACACGAAGCCTTCGCACACGTAGGCGGTCGCCGCGCCGTCGATGGCCGTTCGCTGATCGAGCAGCGGGATGGTGCTCCCGCCGGATGGGCCGATCGCGAGCACGTGACCGGGCCGGAAGGCGGAGTGGTAGGCGCTCGTCAGCTCGTCGGCCACTCCATCGTCTCCGGGGATGATGGCGACCTGACGGAGCGGGGTCACGGCGAGCAGGCTCAGCAGGTGCCCGACGGCCGTCGGGTGGTTTGCCGCCAGCATTCCCGAAGCCTGCGCGATCCCCAGGAAGCGGTTCTCGAGGTCGGGTTCACCCGTATAGGCGGCGCGAATCGCCAGTGCTTCGGCCGCCAGCGAGTTGTCCGAAGGCGTCGGGTTGTCCATCACGTTCTTGGGGCGGGCGATCAGATCGGCCTGGTCGGCGCCCACTGCGAAGAAGGCGCCTCCGTCCGCGTCGGCGAAGAGGCGAATCATGTCATCGGTCAGCCGAATCGCCCGGCGATACCAACGCTCATCGCCGGTGGATTGGTACAGGGCGAACAGGCCTAGCGCGACGGCGGCGTAGTCGTCACAGAATCCGGGGCCCGACACGCGGCCGTCGCGCCAGCTGCGCACCAGGCGGCCGTCCGACAAGGTTCCCTCAGTGGCGATGAACTCTGCGATCGCATTGGCCACCTCGATGTAATCCGGCCGGCGCAATGCGACTGCGGCCTCGGCGAATGCCCGCATCGCCAGGCCGTTCCAGGCGACGACGACCTTGTCGTCGACCGACGGGGGAACCCGTGCGCGGCGCCGTTCTATCAACCGGGCGTCGGCGCGAGCGCGCCGGGCAGCGATCTCGTCGACTTTCAGACCGAATTGTGCTGCCACGTCCTCGAGGGGCCGGGACCGCTCGAGGATGTTGTGACCCTCGAAGTTGCCGCCATCGGTGACCCCGTAGAGGGCCGCCATCAGCTCGGCGTCGGCGCCGGTGACCTCGCGGAACTCCTGAGCCGACCACACGGCGAACTTGCCCTCCTCACCCTCGCTGTCTGCATCTTCGGCAGAGAGGATGCCTCCGGAGTCGTGGCGCATCTCGTTCACGAGGTAATCCAGCGTCTCGGTGGCAACACGGCGATAGTCGTCGTTGCCGCTGATCTGCCAGGCGTGGGTGTAGAGGCGGGCCAATAGGGCGTTGTCGTAGAGCATCTTCTCGAAATGGGGCACCAGCCAGATCGCGTCCACCGCGTACCGGGCGAAGCCGCCGTACAGATGGTCGTAGATCCCGCCCGCCGCCATCTCGTCGAGCGTCTTGGTGAGCATGGCGAGAGCCCGTTCCCGCAGCGGCTCTTCGGGCCACGCGGCGGCGACCCGTAGTAAGAGCTCGAGGGTGGGCGCCTGGGGGAACTTGGGGGCCCCGCCGAAGCCGCCGTGGCGGGCGTCGAAACGTGCCTCGAGGAGGGCAATCGCCTGCGGGATGAGGTCACGGCCGGGCGGGCTCGGTGCGGGCGGGATTTGTGCTCGAACCGCCTGGGTGAGCTTGGCAGCCTGCTCCGTGAGTTCCGACCGCCGCTCGCGCCAGGCAGCCGTGATGGCCGTGAGCACCTGCATGAAAGTGGGGTAGTGGCCGCGGGGCTCTTTGGGGTAGTAGGTGCCGGCGAAGAAGGGCCCGGCGTGCGGGGTGAGGAACACCGTCATGGGCCAACCCCCCTGTCCGGTCATGGCCTGGACCGCGTCCATATAGATGCGGTCGATATCGGGGCGCTCCTCGCGGTCCACCTTGACGTTGACGAAATGCTCGTTCATGTACGCCGCGGTGGCGTCGTCTTCGAACGACTCGTGAGCCATCACATGGCACCAGTGGCAAGCCGAGTATCCGACCGATAGCAGGACCGGACGGTCGGTCGCCCGGGCCAATGCAAAGGCCTCCTCACCCCACTCGTACCAATCCACCGGGTTATCGGCATGCTGC
>JBFISZ010000138.1:0-7036 GCA_041608315.1 Acidimicrobiia bacterium
CATCTACCTGCGCGGTCGGGCCCGACCCGGGCCGACTTGGGACGAGGTGGTTCTGATCCACGCCGTGGCCCGCATCGCATTCGCCGGCCTCATCGACAACATCCAGTCGTCATGGGTCAAGCTCGGCCTCGCAGCCGGCCGCCGCCTGCTCGACGCCGGCTGCAACGACATGGGGGGCACGCTGATGGATGAGATCATCTCGCGCTCCGCGGGTGCCGCCCACGGGCGCTCGGTTGCCGCGGCCGACTTCATCGAGCTGATCGAGTCCCACGGGCGCATTCCGGCGCGTCGCGACACGCTCTACCGGCGGCTCGGGCCATCTCACTCCGGCGCACCTGCGGAAATAGACATTCAGATTTCGGCCGACTTGCCGTAGAATCCTGGGCCTATGGAGACAGCGCGCAAGATCCGTACCCGTTCCCGTTTGGTCGAAGTCGCTCGGGAGGTGTTCGGCACCCAGGGCTACTCCGAGCCGACACACGCCGACCTCGCCGCCGCCGCCGGCATCGGCCGCACCACGTTCTACGAGTACTTCGACAGCAAGGAGGATCTGCTGGTTCACCTCGTCGAAGTGGCGGTTCCCGAGCTCACCGAAGAGCTGTTCGCCGGACTCCAGGACCTCGGGCCCTACGATCAGCTCTCCAACCTCGTCGTGCGGATGATCGAGTTTGTCGGGATCGACCCGCTCGGGCTGATCCTCCACAGCGAGGTCAACCGCCTTCCCGACGATGTGCAGCGCCGCGTCGCCGAATCTCACTCGCCTCTGTCACGCCGGTTCGTGGAGATCTACGAGCGCGGGGTGGATGAAGAGGTCTTCGTGCCGATGGATTCCGTCCTGGCCGCCCGGCTGATATACGAGTCGATCATGACGGCCGGGAGGGTCTTGAAGGCGACCAAGAACCCGAAGCAGCACGTGCATCGTATCGCCGAGGCCGCGTCCGGCTTCGTGATGCGCGGCTTCTCGGCCTGCTCGGCCTAAGTGGCTTTCTCCTTCAGCGTCACCGCGGTCCCGGTCACCGTGATGAGAAGCCGGCCGCCGATCGGCGTATAGGTCATGTCGACTCCGACCACGGCGTGGGCGCCGCGGGCGATCGCCTCTTCGACGAGTCCCTCGGTGCCCATTGCCCGAGCGCGGGTCAGGGTCGCGGCGAGCTGCTTGTAGTCGCCGCCGCGGGCCTCGACCGCAACCTCCGCCGTGACGATCCCGAGGTAGGTCCGAATGTCCCAGCTGGCCAGCTCCGCCGTCGTGGCCACAACCGGGCGCCACATCGCGGCGCCGTACTGGTCCGGCACCCAGCCCTGGGCGGAATCGCGCCAGTGCGTGCCCCACGTCCTGCCCAGTCCGTAGTTGGTGGCAGCGTCGCCCGTTGACGCCGGCAGTGCTTTGGCGCGGAGATCCACGACGACGTGGACCGGATCGTCGACGGGAATCTCTTCGACGGGCCTGGTCGCCGCCTCTTGGGGCCCAAAGGCGTCCTGGCGAGCGGCGCCCCATTCACTCCGGCTTGCCGGCTGCGGGGTGCGAGAGCGGTCGGGTTCGACGTCCTGGCGCCCCGGGGAACGTTCCGTGCCGTCCCCCCAGGGATCGACATTGGCGCTCGCGGCACCGCTGGCCACGGTCAAGGCTTGGTTGAGCCGGGTGCGGGGGGCGCGAGCTCGGGACCCGAACCGACGCCGTGACGGATCGGTATCGTCGCTCCATGGCGAGGTGGGCGCCTCGTGTGTCGAGCCGTCCTCTGCGTCGCGCTGTGCCACTGCTGCTTCCGAACCGTGCTCTCGACCCGCCGAATGCTCTCAGTGAGGATACCCTGTCTGCCGTGAAGATCTCTATCATCACGATGTTTCCTGAGTACTTCGACTCACCGCTCGAGGTGAGCCTGGTCGGCAAGGCACGGGAGCGGGGGTTGCTCGAGGTCGTTCTCGTTGATCTCCGCCAATCGGGCCGTGGCGTCCACCGCCAACTCGATGACGCCCCGTTCGGCGGCGGCGCCGGAATGGTCATGATGGCCCAGCCCCTGGCCGAGGCGCTCGCTCCACTCCGGGACACCCACCGGGTGCTGCTCAGCCCGAGCGGAGCTCTGCTGACCCAGGAGACCATGGACAGGTGGGCCCGCGGGGGCCCGCTGACCCTGGTGTGCGGGCGCTACGAGGGCATCGACCAGCGGCTCATCGATCGCCATATCGACGAAGAAGTCTCGCTCGGCGACTATGTGCTGCTCGGCGGCGAGGCCGGGGCGTTGGCCATAATCGAGGGGGTGGTGCGGCTGCTGCCCGGTGCAGTCGGCAATCCCGAATCGACCCGGACCGAGAGCTTCCGCGATGGGCTTCTCGAAGAACCGCAATACACCAGGCCTGCCGAGTTTGAGGGCGCCGAGGTGCCGGAGGTCTTGCTATCCGGGGATCACGCTCGAATCGCCGAATGGAGGCTGGCCCGGCGCCGGGAGCGGACCCGGCAACGGCGCCCCGATCTATGGGCCGCCTATGTCGATCGGCCGCGAGAGGAAGATCCGCCGAGTTAGCGTGTCGACGGTGCTGTGTCTAAACTCCCTAGCCGCTCCAGACGGAGCGCGTCTTTGGAGGATTCCTGTGAACACTCTCGATCAGATCGAGTCCGCATATCTGCGCGATGACATTCCTGAGTTCGGACCCGGCGACTCGGTTCGGGTGAACGTCCGCGTCATCGAGGCGGGACGCGAGCGTGTCCAGGCCTTCGAGGGAGTCGTCATCGGACGGAGCGGCGGCGGTATTCGCGAGACGTTTACCGTTCGTAAGGTCAGCTTCGGTGTCGGTGTCGAGAGGATATTCCCGGTGCACGCCCCCATCGTGCAGAGCATCGAGGTCACCCGGCGCGGCGACGTCCGGCGCGCCAAGCTCTACTACCTGCGCGATCGGGTTGGTAAAGCGACTCGAATCAAGGAGAAGCGCGACTGAGCGAGGGCACCGACTGGCCCGGTACCACCGCAGGAGCCGCGGAAGCCGTAGGCCTGGAGTCGCCGGACTCGTTGCTACAACCCGCGGCCGATCCCTCGCTCGAGACGGGCGCCGACGTAGCGCCGCGCAAGAAGCGCCGCTCGATCCTGACCGAGCTCCCCTTTCTCTTGCTGATCGCACTGGTACTGGCCGTCCTCGTCAAGACGGTGGCGTTCCAGGCGTTCTTCATCCCGTCGGAATCGATGCAGAACACGCTTCAGATCAACGACCGGGTGTTGGTCAACAAGATCAGCTATCGCATCGGTGACCCGCAACGCGGGGACGTGGTGGTCTTCGACCGAACGCCGGACACGGATGAATCGCTCCTCGGCGCCGTGCTCCGCAACCTCGCGGAGTCGATCGGCCTGAAGACACCGGAGGCGGACCTCATCAAGCGTGTGATCGGGCTTCCCGGGGAGACGGTCGAGATCAGGGACAGCACGGTCCTGATCGACGGAGTGGCGATCGATGAGCCCTACCTGTCCGAGATCACACGCACTTCCCGGATGGACGCACTCACGATCCCGGAGGACGAGTACTTCGTCATGGGGGACAACCGGAGGCGGAGCCTCGACAGTCGGAGCTTTGGCACGGTCTCGCGCGACGAGATCGTCGGCAAGGCCTTTGTGATCATCTGGCCGACGTCCCGGTGGGGCGGCCTGTAACGGTGCGTCGGCTCGACGCGACGTCACTACGGACAGGCTGTGAGGCGCTTGCCGCCGCCGACTCCCGGCTCGGCGCCCTCCTGGACCGCAACGGCCTGCCCCCGCTGCGGCTGCGCCCGGAAGGCTTCGCCACGTTGATCCACCTGATCCTGCAACAGCAGGTCTCGCGGGCGTCGGCGCAGGCGGTGCTCGATCGTGTTGTGGCTCGCGCCGGCGGCGACCTCACTCCCGCGTCGCTGCTCGCCATCGATGCGAGGGAGCTGCGGGAGATGGGCTGGTCGCGCCAGAAAACGGACTACGCCCAATCGCTGGCACATGCGGCCGAAAGCGGCGAGCTCGATCTCTGCGCGCTTCGCACATTGGATGACGAGGGGGCCCTAGCGGCCCTCGAGGCGCAGCGCGGTATCGGCCCGTGGACGGCCGCGGTCTATGTGTTGACCGCGCTCGGTCGCCGTGATATCTGGGCCCCGGGGGATCGGGCGCTCCTCGTGGCGCTCGGCTGGATGCTGGAGCGGCCCAAACCACCCAACAGCCGAGAAGCCGCCGAGATCGCTTTGGCGTGGCGCCCGTGGCGAGGCGTCGCCGCCCGCATCCTCTGGCACGATTATGGAACCGGTGCCCGCCCGTGATTGGCTACCGATGCTGCTCGGGTAACGTCCTGCTGTGACCACTGAGCCTTCCCCCCGAGGCGGGACGTTCGCCACGGATCCCTACGACCCCACGCACCGCAGCCTGCGAGCCCTGCGCGAGGGAGCGCAGCGCGACGCCCAAGCCGACCGGGCAGCCCGGAGCTTCTGGCGCGAGCTGCCGCTACTGGTCGTGATCGCGCTGATCCTGGCCGTATTGATCAAGACCTTTGTCGTCCAGGCCTTCTTCATCCCGTCGGGCTCGATGCTCGAGACGCTTCAGGTCGACGATCGGGTACTCGTGTCGAAGCTCTCCTATGTTTGGGGAGATCCGCAACGTGGTGATGTCATAGTCTTTGATGATCCGCGCGGCGAACCCAGCGAAACCGAGTCGCTGGGGGGCCGCGTCTGGCGCAACCTCGCCGAGTCCATCGGCATCCGCACTCCACAATCTGAGTTCATCAAGCGGGTAATCGGCGTCGGCGGTGACACCGTGGAAGGGCGCGACGACGTCGTCTACGTCAACGGCGAGGCCATCGCGGAACCGTACCTGCCGCGCTACGCCACCACCTTCGACTTTGGCCCGACGGAGGTCCCTCCGGGCGAGGTCTTCGTGATGGGCGACAATCGCGCTGACAGCGTCGACAGCCGGTCGTTTGGGTCGATTCCCGAGGCCGACATCGTCGGCCGGGCGTTCGTCGTGATGTGGCCGGCGACGCGCTGGGCCGGGCTTTAACGGCTTGGGTTGGATGCGGCGGATGCCGATCACTAGCTCACAAGATGACTTGGAGCCGCGGGCGCCCTTAAGATGCCCGGGCAACACCGGGGAGAGTTGATGGCCGACGAAGATCTCGAGCGGTACGAAACCGACGTTGAGCTGAGCATCTACAAGGAGTATCGCGACGTTCTCCCGATGTTCAAGTACGTCGTGGAGACAGAGCGCCGGTTCTACCTCGCCAACGGCGTCGAGCTGCACACCCGGCGGGCCAACGGCTCGGTCTATTTCGAGCTGGAGCTGGAAGATGCCTGGGTCTGGGACATGTATCGCCCGGCGCGCTTCGTCAACAACGTCAAAGTGATGACCTTCCGCGATGTCAACATCGAGGAGACTCTCTCCCGGTCGGTCCAGGTCGGCGACATCATGCCCCCGACGGCCGACTGACGTCGTACCCCTTGAATCGAGCTGACCCTTCGGGCACCTTGGCCGCGTGGCTTCGTCCTTGCTTCCATCGGACCGGTCCCGGCTGGGGCGCTTCGGCGAGCAACTCGCCGCCGAGTTCCTCGAGCGGAGAGGGGCCGTCGTCGTCGCCCAGAACCTGGAGACCGGCGGGGGAGAGATCGATCTCGTCGTCGATTTCGGAAGGGAGCGGGCGGTGGTCGAGGTACGCGCCGCCCGTCGCTCCGACGTTGCGCCGGATCTGTTCTCGCGGGACAAGGAACGCCAGGTGCGCCGGCTCGCCGCGCTGCTCGAGCCCCCGGTGTTTCGCATCGACTTCGTGACCGTGCTCGTGCAGCGCGCCGGGGTCACGGTGCGGTGGCACCCCCGGGTGTAACCGGCCCACGGCGGCGTCGCTCTTTGAACCAGCAGCCGTGATGCCAGTGGCGGCGCAGGTCGGCGGCGTGCTCGGGGATCACAACGACGTGGCCGGTGCCGACCGCGATGATCCCGTCGCATCCCGGGCAGATGTACTGCTTGCGCGCCTGGTAGGGATGGATGGGGTTGACGATCTCGGGCTCGAGCCTGTCCGGCGGCGGCATCATCCGAAGAAGCCCCACGCCACGACGGCCAGGGTGAGCGCGATGAACCCGACCACCAGTGCGACGTCGAGGGGCGACGTCGATTGCTTCCGAAACGGGTTGAATCCCATGCGGTGAGCAATGGTACGCGGTCGCGAGCGTTGCGCGGCGCGACTTGGACGGGCGTTGGCCTGGTAGGGCTCGCGGGCAAGGTCGGCGAGCACCAACGCGGCTACCGGCGGTGGCTCCGGCGCGTCGCCAACCGTTTCGCGTCACAGGGGGCACATACGTTGTTCGTATGTTTGCTCGCGTTACATCAGTTGCCCTCGTCGGCGTCGATCCCCGGCCGGTTCAAGTCGAGGTCCATGTCACCAACGGCCGGTCGGTGTTCGCCATTGTCGGGCTGCCCGACACGGCGGTCCGGGAGGCCAAAGAGCGGGTGCGGGCCGCCTTCGGCAGTTCGGGGCTGCGCTTCCCGGCCGGGCGGGTCGTCGTCAACCTGTCGCCGGCGGATCTTCCCAAGGCCGGTTCGGCGTATGACCTGCCGATCGCGCTCGGGTTGGCGGCGGCGATCGACAGGCAGCATTCAGGTGCGACCGACGTTGTCGCTCTCGGGGAGTTGGGGCTCGACGGAACGCTGCGCCCGGTGCGGGGTGGGTTTGGGGCGGCGCTGGTGGGTCGCCGCCTGGGGAGGCGGGTCCTGCTACCGATGGCGGCGGCGGCCGATGCCGGTGTGCTCCAGGGAGCCGACGTGTTCGGGGCGCCCAACCTGCGGGCGGCGCTCGACGTTGCGACCGGTTGGGAGGTGCCGCCGCCTCCTCCGGCGCCCGACAACGCGGCCGAAGGCCCCGACCTCGCCGACGTGCGGGGGCAGCTGGCGGCGCGGCGCGCTCTCGAGGTAGCCGCCGCCGGGGGCCACCACATGTTGATGTCGGGAGCCCCCGGGGTCGGCAAGACGCTGCTCGCCAGGTGTGTGCCGAGCCTGCTGCCTCCGCTGGCGTCGCCCGAGCTACTCGAGGTCGCGCTGGCGTGGGCGGC
>JBFISZ010000139.1:0-7035 GCA_041608315.1 Acidimicrobiia bacterium
CGTGCCCGAGATGCTGAGGTACTCGGTCCCCTCGGCGATCTCGTCGATCGGCTGATAGTTGCCCGCGGAGGGCACATACACCATCAGCTTGAAGGGGACCAGCTTCACCCCGAGCTCCTCCTCATACGAGACGACCAGATCGGAGGCCTCGTAGGGGCCGTAGAAGGGCTCACCCGCCGAGTCGCTCCCCGGCCCGGCGTGGTCGCGGCCGACGATGAAGTGGGTGACACCGTGATTCTTGCGGATGATTGCATGCCACACGGCTTCGCGGGGACCGCCCATGCGCATCGCCAACGGCAACAGAGCCAACGCAGCGGTATCCGGCGGGTAGCGATCCAGGATCCTGCGATAAACCCGTACCCTGGTGTAGTGGTCGACGTCGCCCGGTTTCGTCATGCCAACGACGGGGTGAATCAGCAGATGGGCCCCGGTCTCGGCTGCGGCACGCATGGTCAACTCGACGTGAGCGCGATGCATCGGGTTACGCGTCTGGAAGGCGACCAGCTTGTCCCACCCCTTGGCGACGAACTCGGCGCGCATCTCAGCCGGAGTGCGCCGCAGGCTCTGGAAGTCGTAGTGATGAGGCAGCTGGATGCCGGCCAGCGTGCCCCCGACGTAGTGGGTATGGCCGATCGTCATCAGATAGTTGACTGCCGGATGCTCCAGGCTGGTCGAGTTGAACACCTTCTTGGCCTCGGCCTCGCGGTCGGGCTCCCACACGTCGCCCACGGTGAGCACGGCCAGCATGACGCCCTCGGGGTCGCGCAGCGCCACTTTGTCGCCGGTGCTGAGACCGGCAGCCATCTCCGCAGTGACATCGAGCGTGACCGGAATCGGCCACAAGGTCCCGTCGGCGAGGCGCATCGTGTCGCACACCGACTCGTAGTCGGCTCGATTGAGGAATCCCCGCAGCGGCGAGAATGCCCCTGTGAGCAGCAGCTCCAGGTCGTTCGCCTGACGCGGCGTCAGATCCCAGGAGGCGTACTCCATGGAATGGGATTTGATCTCGCCGGCAGTGGCCTCGTCGACCATCAGATCGACGAGCTCCCCGCCATGGGGCTCGATGAGGTTTGCGGACACAGTTTCTCCTTCTCGGATCATCGGAGGCAGACAAAGAAAAAGCGGCGCGGCTCCCGGCCAACGCCTCCGCTAATGCTAAAGGGGATCGGCCCGATTGACCAGTCCAAGGGGATGCCGAGGTCGCTAAGGTCGGGGCAACGCTGCCCGGGGAAGCTCAAGACTCTGCCGAAGAACGCCGATTTCGCAATGGTGATCGTGAATCGCCGTCTCGCAACGTTGCTGCTCGCCGTCGTTGCTCTCGTTGCCACCGTGGTGACCCCGGCCGCGGCAACCGAGAACGATGTCGTCATCGAGGGAGGCGGCTGGGGCCACGGCATCGGCATGTCCCAGTACGGCGCGTACGGCCAGGCCCTCGAGGGCAAGACCGCCGAAGAGATCGTGGGTCACTACTACGAAGGCTCGAGCACAGGGCAGATCTCGGACCAAGTCGGCCATTCACACTTCCTGGCCGCAGACGCAACTCCATTGTGGGTCAACCTTCTCGCCGACCAGACGGTCTTCCAGTTCAAGGCTCGCAACGGCACGCTGACTGCGTGTCACGCAGGATCCGGAGGCTGCAAGAACACTGTCAGTCCGGGGGAGGTGTGGCGGTTCGTCGCCCTCGGCAACGGCAAGTGCCGCTTTGAGGCCGACGGTGTCGCAGTGACCGCGGCCGGTCGCTGCCGGGGGGCGGTGACCGGGATGTCACCCACAGGCGCCCAGATCGAGATCAGCGGGCTCCGGACGACGCGCGACGAGTTCGCTCGCGGCACGGTGCGGCTGCGCACTCCGAATGCCGGCACGTCGTTTCACGTTTCGCTCGAGATCGGCCTCGAGGCCTACCTGTACGGCCTGGCCGAGGTGCCTTTCTCGTGGCACTCCGAGGCCCTGCAGGCTCAGGCGCTCGCCGGGCGCTCCTTTGCCGCGTGGCGCATGATCTCGCGCGGGCCCGAAGCCTCCTTCTCGGCCGAGCGGAGAGCGACGTGCTGGTGCCACATGTACGCCACGACTGCCGACCAGAGCTACCGCGGCTGGACGAACGAGACGGCCCCGGCCTTCTCCAATTGGCAGGAGGCGGTCGACACCACCGCCGGCACCGTGATCACCCACCCCGAGGCCAGCCAGGCCAACGTCGTGGCGGCCTTCTACTCGTCGTCGACGGGCGGCCGCACGGAGAACATCCATGATGTCTGGGGAGGCAGCCCCGTCACCTACCTGCAGACGCAGCCCGACCCGTGGTCGCAGTATCCCGAAGTGAACAACCCGTTCGGGCACTGGGCCTATCCGTTCTCCGAGAACGACCTCGCAACGGAGCTGGGCGTCGACCAGGTCGACGGCATCGAGATCGTCGAGAGATTCGGCTCGGGGACGCCGTCCAAGATCAACATCTACACCCGCACGGGCGACATCCCGCTGACGATCGCCAAATCCGGCCCGCAACTCTTCACCATGCTCGAACTCCGCGGTCGCAACATCTCCGGCTTCGACTACGGCGCAGTGCCTGCGGTAGGGGGAGACTTCACCGGCGACGGCCGCGGCGACGTTGCCATGCCGCTCGCCTTCAACAACGCGTGGTGGGTGGGGACATCCACACCGGGTGAGTTCGAGATGGATGCCTGGTACAACCATTCGGCGAACGACGAGCTGCGGTATGTCGTTGTCGGCGATTTCAACGGCGACCAAAGAGACGACGTCGCCGCCCTGCAGGCGACGACCGGCAAGTTGCTGGTAGGTCTCTCTTCCGGATCAGAGTTCAACTTCGCGGCCTGGGCCCAGCACGGCACCGCAGACCGCTGGGGACCGCTTCTCGTCGGCGACTTCACCGGCGACGGCACCGATGACCTGGCCGAATACGACAACACCGCAGAGCGCTGGCTGGTGTACCACTTGAGTGGCACCGACGTGAGCGAAGCGGTCTGGTACGACTTCCCGGTGACCAACCCCAACTGGGGCGGCCACGTCGTCGGTGACTACAACGGGAATGGGCGGGACGACATCCTCTCATGGAACGCCACAACCGGTGATCTCATCGTGCTCTTCAGCAATGGCAGTCGCCTGACGCCGCGCCGATGGCAGAGCTTGCCGAACAATGGTGCCTGGCAGCATCTCCAAGCTGCCGACTTCACCGGCAACGGCCGCGACGACCTCGCCGCCTACGACCCGGTGGCCGGCACCTGGTGGATCGTGCCGGGCCGGGGCAGGCTCACAGGACGTATGCCCGCCGCCTGGTTCACGTTCGCCAACCCTGACCAGGGCCTTGGAGCTCAGATTGCCGGCGACTTCAACAGCGACGGCAAGGCCGACATCGTGGCGTACCGGACCGTCAACGGAGCGCTCAAGCTGCTCGCCTCAAACGGCTCGCAGTTCCAGAGGAAATCATGGGGAGCCATCGCAGCCCGGGATCGGGTATCGGCCATGCTCGCCATCGACGCCAACGGCGACGGCAACCTCGACGTCGCTGCCTGGGACAACTCCGAGCGCTTGTGGCGGGTGGCGCGCAGCACGACGACCCGATTCAAGGTCTCCCGCTGGGGCCACTTACTGAAGTGACCCCGTGTCAATCGACGGACTCTCGAGCTACTGGTTGGTCGGGAAGCCCAGATCGACACCGCGGTGCATCGGATCGGGCCAGCGGGCGATCACAACCTTCCGGCGCGTGTAGAAGGACACGCCGTCGGGGCCGTATATGCCGTGGTCACCGAAAATCGACTTCTTCCAGCCTCCGAAGCTGTAGAAGCCGAGCGGAACCGGGATCGGTACGTTGACGCCGACCATGCCGACTTCGATCTCGTTCTGGAACTTGCGGGCGGCTCCCCCATCGTTGGTGAACACTGCGGTCCCGTTGCCCCACATGTTGTCATTGATCATTCGAATCGCCTCGCTGTACGACTCGGTTCGCACGACTGAGAGCACCGGTCCAAAGATCTCATCCTGGTAGATCTTCATGTCCGGGGTCACGTGGTCGAACAGGCTGGCTCCGATCCAGAAGCCGTCCTCGTATCCTTCCGGGCTGAACCCACGCCCGTCGGCCACCAGTGTGGCGCCCTCCTCGAGACCGGTGTCTACATAACCGGCAACTCGGTCGCGGTGCTCACGCGTGATCAGCGGGCCCATCTCGGCACCGGGGGTGTCGCCGGGCGCAATGGCGAGCTTCGCCATGCGCTCCTGGACCATCGGGATCAGCTTGTCGGCGGCATCTCCGACTGCGACGACGACCGAGACCGCCATGCAGCGCTCCCCCGCCGAGCCGTACGCGGCGGATACCGCGGCATCGGCGGCGAGGTCCATGTCGGCGTCGGGCAGCACGATCATGTGGTTCTTGGCCCCCGCCAGCGCCTGGACTCTCTTGCCGTTTGCCGTGCCGGTCGAATAGACGTACTGCGCCACCGGCGTGGAGCCGACGAAGGAGATCGCCTTCACATCGGGATGCTCGAGCAGCCGATCGACGGCCACCTTGTCGCCGTGAACGATGTTGAGGACACCGGGCGGGAGCCCGGCCTTCTCGAACAGCTCGGCGGCCAACATCGACACCGAGGGATCCTTCTCCGACGGCTTGAGCACAAACGCGTTCCCGGCGGCGATGGCGATCGGGTACATCCACATGGGGACCATCGCCGGGAAGTTGAAGGGAGTGATGCCGGCCACCACGCCGACGGGTTGCCGAATCGTGTATGTGTCGACGCCCCGCGACACCTGCTCGGAGAACTCGCCCTTGATGAGATGCGGTATGCCGGTGGCGAATTCGATGACCTCGAGGCCGCGGGTGACTTCACCCCGAGCATCGTCGAGAGTCTTGCCATGCTCGGCGGTGAGCAGTTTGGCCAGGTCGTCGAGGTGCTTCTCGACGAGATCGCGAAACTGGAACATGATCCGGGCCCGCCTGGTCACCGGCGTGTCGCGCCACTCGAGGAAGGCGGCCGCCGCCGAGGCCACGCCCCGGTCGACGTCCGCGACGCTCGCCAGGGCAACTTCTCCGCTCTTCAGCCCGGTGGCCGGGTTATAGACGTCGCCCCGGCGTTCGGGGGCGCCGTCGTACAACTCGTTGTCAATCCAATGCCGGATCAGGTTCATGAGGCCTCCGCATGTTGATAGCGTCACCAGGGGTTGGTCCCAGGATACCGGGTCGGGAGCAGTCAGTTTCAGGCCGGTGGCGGGCGCGGGATCACCTCCGGGTTCACGGCGGCGGGCAGCGGACGCCCGGCAAGAGCGGCCTCGATGTTGTCGGCAGCCAGATTCGCCATGGCGATTCGAGTGCGGGCCGTTGAGCTTCCGAGATGCGGGATGACAAATGCGTTCGGCAGGTCCAGCAACGGGTGATCGGCCGGCAGCGGCTCGGGCTCGACGACATCGAGACCCGCCGCACCGATTCGGCCGGAGCGCAGCGCGGCAACGAGAGCGTCCGTGTCGACGGTGGCCCCGCGTGAGATGTTGACGAGCGTGGCGGTCGGCTTCATCGCGGCCAGCGCCGACTCGTCGAACATGTGGTGGGTAGCCTCCGACAGCGGCACGGCAATGACGATGTGATCGGCGGTGGCGAGCAGCTCGGCGAAATCGACCTGGGTGGCTCCCAGGGCCTGGGCCGCAGCGCCTGGACGCCGGCTGGTGTAGATGACACGCATGCCGAAGCCGGCGGCCCGCCGGGCCACGGCCTCGCCGATCCGCCCGAGTCCAACTATGCCGAGCGTCGATCCGTGGACTTCCTCTCCCCACAGCAGATTGGGCTCCCACCGGCCCCACCGGCCCTCCTTCACGTAGTCGACTCCTTCACCAAAGCGGCGGGCGGCGGCCAGCAAGAGCCCGAATGCGGTGTCGGCTACCGTCTCGGTCAGTACGTCCGGGGTATGGCCGACCGGGATACCGCGGGTAGAGCAGGCGGCGACATCGATGTTGTCATAGCCGACCGCCATGTTGCTCACGACCATGAGCCCAGGGGCCCGGCCCAGGAGCTCCTCATCGACCCGATCGGTGAGCATCGAGTACAGGGCGTGGGCATCGGCCACGCGAGCGAGCAAGTCGGCTCGCGGCATGGTCTCGTCACCGGTCCACAGGTCGACGTCACCGAGACGGGCCAGCCGTTCGATGGCCGCTCCGGGGGGTCGGTAGGTGACGAGGATCTTGGGCACGGCCCCATGAAAGCACCCCGGCGCCGGGGAATGGACTCGACCCGCCCGGCTAGTCGGTCTCTTTGTTCTTGCTCCTCAGCATGCGGGCGCGGAACCCGGCCATCGATGACAAGCCCTCGGAGTCTTCGGATGGAGTCTCCGTGATACGCGGCAGCTTGGCCGACTGCCGTGCATATCGGGTCTCGCCGGCTCGGCGGCGAACGAAGCCGGCGTTCTCAGCCGCCGCCTCGGGGGTCTCGTCGACGGGGCTTTCCTCGGCGGCGGCTGCGGGCATATCACGGACATCGGGCGGTTCTACCATCGATCCGGCCACCGGCTCTGCGGCGGCCGTGGGTTCATCATCGAAGTCGGACTCGAGCTCGGACTCGAGCTCGGCTCGGGCCAGGCGAAGACGCTCCGCCATCGCGATAGGCAGAACCTGAGCCGATTCCCCCGAGTCGCCCGACGGCGCCTGGGGCGCGGGGTCTTCGTCGCCGGTGACTTCGTTTGCGGTCTCTTCGCTGCCGGGCACCTCGGGACTCGCGAGGTCGACCTCATCCGCGGGAGCCTCGGCAATCTCAGGCTCGCCGGCAACTTCAGCCTCCTGATCAACCTCGCCGCTAACGCCGGCAACGCCGGAATCTGCAACAACCTCAGCAACAGCGCCGGCACCATCGGCAACGCCGGAATCTGCAACAACCTCAGCAGCGTCGGCATCGCCACCCATATCCGCATCGGCCGCCGCATCCGCAGATACGTCGGCACCCGGCGCGTCGGCGGGCTGCTCGGCAACGTCGGCGGGCTGCTCGGCAACGTCGGCGGGCTGCTCGGCAACGTCGGCGGGCTGCTCGGCAACGTCGGCGGGCTGCTCGGC
>JBFISZ010000140.1:0-6969 GCA_041608315.1 Acidimicrobiia bacterium
ATCGGGGCGGCACCCGAGGCCGTCCAGCGGGCCCGGCGCAGACCGACCCGCTCTTTGAGCGCCCGGAAGAACAGCGGATTCCCGATCCAGTACGCCAGTCGGCTCATGGGCGTGTGGTTGCCGCCGTTGGCGACCCGGGCCTTGCCGATGTAGTTGGCCAGCCCGAGGCCGACCTTGGCGACCTGCCGCTTGATCCAGGTGGCGTCGTTGAGCTTGATCGCGATTCCGGCATGGATACGTTCCCAGATCCGGGGCACGGCGAAGAAGAGAGTCGGCTGCACCTCGCGCAGGTTCAGCTGAACCGTTTCGATGGCTTCGGCGAAGTTCAACACACAGCCGCTGGAGACCATCGTCCAGGTGGAGAAGATGCGCTCGGCGACGTGGCACAGCGGGAGATATGTCAGGATTTGATCGTCCGGGTTTGGCCTGCGGTCGCCCGCGATCCGGCCGGTACTGTTGATGATCTTGTCGATGGCAAACGTCGCGTTGGCGTTGGTCAGCATCGCCCCTTTGGGAGGCCCGGTTGTTCCCGAGGTGTACACCAGGGTCATGATGTCGTCCGGCTCGGCCGCCGCCATCAGTGCCTCAACGGCACCCGGGTTGGCCGCCCGGTGCTCCCGGCCCAGCTTCATGAAGTCTTCCCAGTACATGAGGCGGGAGTCGGAGTAACCGCGCACGCCGCGCGGTTCCACATAGACGATGGTGGTGAGGTTCGGGAACGTCGCGACGGGCAGCTCCAGCACCTTGTCGACCTGCTCCTGGTCCTCGGCCAGGTGGATCTTGGCCCCGGAGTCGTTGAGCAGGTACTCGACTTCGGCGGTGGGATTGGTCGGGTACAGGCCGGTGGTGATCCCGCGTATCGCAACGGTGGCCAAGTCGAGGACTATCCACTCCGGCCGGTCCTCGGAATGAATCGATACAACGTCCCCGACGGTGACGTCGAGTGCCAGCAGCGCGTGAGCCGCGTTGAGGATGTCATCCCACAGCTGGATCCAGGTCCACTCCTGCCAAATCCCGTAATCCTTCTCACGGAGCACGACGCCCTGGGGCGTCCGCTCCGCCCAGTCGCGGACCCGGGATGCCACCGTCGGATATCCTTGTGCCGCCGCGGACGGCGGCGGCTGGTCAATAGTCGCCGTCATTCCTTTACCTCCGTTAGCCAAAGCCCGAGCGGGCACCACCTTAGAGTTTCGCGCCCTCCGATTTCAGGTGATCTGGTTCTCATGCCGGCTTCCTCACTCCCACGACTCGAAAACGTTTCGCAATGAATGCCGGGTCGGTCAGCGACGAGTTCCCGGCCGGATTCGCCCCCGTTGCGTGAAAGTCGCTGAATGCCGCCGACTGATTCACGAAGAGGCCGCCGGTGAGGTTGAAGGCGACGGACACGCCGGCCTCCACCGCGGCGTCCTCGGCTCGCTCCTGCACGGCCGGATCCGTCGAATAGACCAGCCACGTGAGGGCGCCATAGCGGAGGGCCGATTCCGTGGCCAGGGCCAGCGACTGCTCTGTCGACTCGGTGGCGACGATGTAGATGACCGGCCCGAACATCTCGCGCATGTAGGCATCCTTGGCGGCAGCGTCCACGGCGACGATCACGGGTGTCCGCACTATCGCCTCCGGGAACTGCGCATTCTTGACTTCCCGGCTCTCCAGGATGACATGGTGGCCGGTCGTTGCCGCATTCAACCGCTCCAACGACGCCTCATCCTTGATGGCGCCGAGGATGTCGCTGGCCCGATCGTCGTCGGCCAGCAGCCCTTCGATGGCACCGGCGAGGCCGGCCACGACGGCGTCATAGCCAACATGCTCTCCGCCGACGTCGATCCCGGTCCGGGGGATGTACAGGTTCTGCGGCGTGGTGCACATCTGGCCGCCGTACATCGTCATCGAGACGGACAGATTGCGGAACACACCCTTGAGATCCGAGGCCGAGTCGATGATGACCGAGTTCACTCCGGACTTCTCCGTGAACACCTCGGCGGGGGTGACGTTCTCCTCGAGCCAGTCCCCGAACGCCGAGCCTCCCGTATAGTCGACGAGCTTCACCCGGGGATCCATTACGAGATCCTGGGCGATCGGCGCGTCCGGGGTATCGACGGCCAGTTGCAGTGTGTTGGGGTCGAGCCCCGCGTCCGCGAGCACGGCGCGGCCGGTTTCCACAAAGAGCCCCAACGGCATGATCGTCGCCGGATGCGGCTTGACGATGACCGGGTTTCCCGTCACCAGGCTGGCGAAGATGCCCGGATAGCCGTTCCAGGTCGGGAATGTGGAAACGCCGAGCGTCACGGCGATTCCGGCGGGGCGAATCCGCCAAGTCTTGTTGACCACAAGCGGACCTCGCGTGCCCTGGGGCTTCTCCCATCGCATGCGCTTCGGCAGCGCGGTCATGGCCTCGTAGCCATAGGCGACTGCCTCGAGGCCCCGATCGAGCGCGTGCGGGCCTCCAGCCTGGAAAGCCATGAGAAACGACTGCCCCGTGGTCTGCATCACGGCATGGGCCATCTCGAACGAGTGGTGGGCGAGCCGGTCGAGAAGCTCGAGGCAAACTCCGGCGCGCTCCTTGATAGCTGCCTTGCCCCACTCCTCAGCGGCGGCCTCGGCTGCTGCCAGCAGGGCATCGACCGAGACAACCGGGTAGGTCACACCGAGCGGGCGACCATAGGCAGAAGTCTCACCCCCGGCCGACCAAGAGTCGGCGGCCTGGTCGAGGGCGAGACGCTTGCCGAGGCGGGCCTCGAAGGCGGCCTCACCCTCGCTCGGAGCGGCTTCGCCGTACGCTCGGGGACTCTCGGGATACGGGCTCCAGAACTGGCGGCTCACGATCACCTCGCGGGCCTTCTTCAGCGTCTCCCGGTGCTTGCTGTAGAGCTCTGACGGCATGATTCAGAACTTCCTCGTGAGCAGCATGGCGATTCCTTGCCCGACACCGATGCACATCGTGGCCAGCGCCGTTGTGGCATCGCGCTCGTGCATCTCGACAACGGCCGTCTGCACCAGGCGGGCCCCGCTCATCCCCAACGGATGCCCCAGTGCAATGGCGCCACCGTTGGGGTTGACGTGGGCCGCGTCGTCGGGAATCCCCAGTCGGCGGAGAACGGCCAGTGCCTGGGAGGAGAAGGCTTCATTCAGCTCGATCACATCGACGTCGGCGAGGCTGGTGTTGGTCCGAGCCATCAGTTTCTCTGTGGCGGGCGCCGGGCCGATTCCCATGATCCGTGGGGGAACCCCGGCGACTGCCATCGACTCGACTGCAGCGAGCGGCGTCAACCCGTGCTCCTCGACCGCTCGGCTCGAGGCCACGAGGAGGGCAGCCGCCCCGTCGTTGATCCCCGAGGCGTTGCCGGCGGTGATGGATCCGCCCGGCGCCAACGGGCGCAATGCCGCCAGCCGCTCGAGGGTCGAGTCGGCCCGAGGATGTTCGTCCAGATCGACCTGCACCGGGTCACCGCGGCGCTGCGGAACCGGAACGGGGACGATCTCCTTGGCGAGGCGCCCCGACTTCATCGCCGCCAGCGCCCGCTCCTGGCTGCGGAGGGCGAACGCGTCCTGGTCCTCGCGAGACACGTTGAACTCGTCCGCGACATTCTGGGCGGTCTGGAACATCTCGTCCCGGCCGAAACGCTCCTCCATCGCCGGGTTCACGAAGCGCCATCCGATCGTGGTGTCGTAGATCTCCGCATTGCGGGAGAAAGCCGCATCCGCTTTGGGGATCACTTTAGGGGCCCGCGACATCGATTCGACGCCGCCGGCCACGATGAGATCTGCCTCGCCCGTCTTTATCGCGCGCGCCGCCTGGCCGACGGCGTCCATACCGCTGCCGCACAGCCGGTTGAGGGTGCCGCCGGCAACGTCGACCGACATTCCGGCGAGGAGCAGTGCCATCCGGGCAACATTGCGATTGTCCTCTCCCGCCTGGTTGGCGCATCCCAGGAGCACATCGTCGACACGGTCCCAATCGACTGAGCTGTTGCGAGCCATGAGCTCGCGAATCGTGTGGGCGGCGAGGTCGTCGGGGCGGACGCCCGCCAGGGCTCCGCCAAAGCGTCCGATTGGCGTCCGGACCGCATCGCAGATGAAGGCCCGTGTCATCGCAGCTGTCCGATCTTCGAACCGGTGGCGGCGACGCGGCGGAGCAGGGGCGATGGGCGGTACCGCGGCTCGCCGTAGAAGTTGGCGACGTTGTCGAGCACCTCGACCACGCGGGCCGGGCCGAATCGGTCGGCCCACTCCAGCGGCCCGATCGGGTAGTTGGTGCCAAGGCGCATCGCCGTGTCGATGTCTTCCGCCGTCGCGATTTGTCGGAGGACGGCGTCTGCGGCCACCGAGGCCAGCTGCGCCATGATCCTGAGCAATACGAGCCCGGGAGCGTCGCCCACCGGCCGGGCCGCGATGCCGGCGGCAGCAAGCACCCCGGCGGCGGTTCGCAACGCCGACTCGTCGGTGCCGGCAATCGCCACTGCGGAGGCCGTCGACCAGTCGATCACCTCGTCGACCGCCACTACTCCCAAATCGGGGACCAGCGGTTCGATCGTGGCGGCCGGACGCCCATCACTCGGCCACAGGATCGTCGTCCCGGCCGAAATCCCGGCAACGGGCCCGGTGCGCGAGACCACGTCGACCCCGGAGGCAGCGAGGCGGCCAATCAGCCCGGCGAGCTCTTCGCCAGATCCGTGGACGGTGACGCGCTGAACCTCGCCGTCGGCCGGGACGACCCGCGGCTTGGGGGCGGGCCCGTCGTCTTCGTAGTCGTAGAAACCGCGACCGCTCTTGCGGCCGAGGCGGCCTGCGTCGACGAGCTGCTGCTGGATCTGATTGGGGGCGAACCTCGGGTCGTGGAACGTCTGGGTGTAGACGGACTTCGACACCGCCAGGTTGACATCGAGGCCCACCAGGTCCATCAGCGCAAACGGCCCCATGCGGAAGCCACCGGCGCCGGTCACGATGTCGTCGACTTCGGCCGGCGTGGCCACGTGCTCCTCGACAACGCGCAGCGCCTCGCCGTAGAAGGGGCGAGCCACTCGATTGACGATGAAACCGGGCGTCGAAGCGGCTCGCACGGGCGTCTTGCCCCAGGCCCGGGCCAGTGCTGTCAGCGAATCGAGCACTGCCGGAGCCGAATCGGCCCCGGCAACTATCTCGACCAGCGGCATCACGGGTGCCGGATTGAAGAAGTGCATGCCGGCCACCCGGCGGGGTCGTTCCAGGCCTGCTGCGATGGCCGTGACAGACAGAGACGAGGTGTTGGTGGCGATGACCGTGTCGACGCCGACAATCGCCTCCACCTGTCTGAGGAGGGCAATCTTGGCGTCGAGATCCTCGACGATCGCCTCGATGACCAAGACGGCATCGCCGATTGCCGAAACGTCCGATTCGTATGCGATCCGCTCACCAATTGCAGTGGCCTCATCGGTCTCGAGCCGGCCCTTGGCCACGTCGCGGTCGAGGAAACGGTGCATTTCCTGGCGCGCCGACTCGAGAGCCGGGGCGCTGACGTCGTTGAGGATCACACGATGGCCGGCACCGGCGGCGACGCGAGCTATGCCGCGGCCCATTGTGCCGGAGCCGAGGACGACCACGAGCGACCCGGCCGGGAATGGCGGAGCTCCGCTCATCGCAGACCATCCATCACGAATGCGACCATGGCGTCGGCGATCTCCGTGGCGTTCTGCGCACCGGTCGGGCGATACCAGCGTGTCAGTGCATTGAGAACGGAGAGGACCATGATCGATGCCAGGGCAGGGTTCTGCTCGCGGAAGGCGCCGCTGGCGATCCCCGCGGCGATCACCTCGCGAAAAGTCGCTTCGTATCGGTCACGGAGTACGACGATCGCGGTACGCCCGTCAGCGGGGAGGAACCGAGCTTCGTTGAGGAACGTGGCGCTCTGCTCCTGATTCGAGGTAATGACGTTCACGTGTCCCCGCACCAGGGCTGCCACCTTGTCCTCCGGCGGGCTGTCGCTGGCGGCCACGGAGTCTGCCAGGGCCTGGAACAAGGCGGCCCCGCGCTGCACCACCTCGATGAGCAGCTGTTCTTTGCTATCGACATGGCTGTAGAGCGACGAGCCGAGAAGGCCCAGTTCATCGCCCAGATCGCGCATCGAGGTGCCGTGGAAGCCCCGAGCCGCGAACAAGCGGCCGGCGGCTTGCACCACGTCTTCCCGGCTGCGGGTTGTCATCCTGTGCCTTCCGAAGCCTGCCCGAGGCGACCAGCGAACGAACGATCGTTCGTTCGCTAGTTGCGGCACGTTACTCACCGCGACCGGGAGACCGCAAGCAGCTGCGCCTACGATTGGCTGATGCCCGACCTGCCCGAACTCGTCGCCAACCCCGCGGCCTACCTCGCAGACGTCGACGCGACGGTCCGGCGGCTCGCCGTATCGGCGTGCTCCGGAAGAGTCACCGAGGAATTGGCCACTTTCCTCGGCAACATTCTCGAGACCGATCCAGAGGCCCAGGTCAGAGCGGAAGCCGCCGAGGTGCTCGCCGAGATCGGTCGAGCCGCCCTCCAGCAGCTGCTGCAGGCAGCGCACGACCCGGCCGGCGTAGTCCGCGAAGCCGTCGCCACCGGGCTGGGCGAGCTTGCCGACGCTGCCGCCCTCCCCTGGCTCTTGGATGCGGCCGCCGCCGACGATGAGAAACTCGTGCGCGAGGCGGCCGTCGCCGCCCTGGGAGCGGTTGGCGACGACCGGGCGGTGCCACTCCTCCTGGAGTTGACCGCCAGCGGGCCACCCCAGGTGAGACGCCGCAGCATCGTGGCGCTCTCAGTGTTCGACGGCCCGGAAATCGAGGCCGCGATCCGTACCGCCCGCCACGACCGCAACCCCATGGTCCGCGAGGCCGCCGAAATGGTGATCGGCCGGTAGAGGGTCTCCTCCCCCGCCAGCGCCGCGAACGTTGGGGGAGAGGGGGGTTTGGGTGAGGCCCCGCGGTCCGGATTCTTGCCGTCCTGCCGATAGCCAAACCTCCCGAG
>JBFISZ010000141.1:0-6956 GCA_041608315.1 Acidimicrobiia bacterium
CGGTGCTGGTGGCCCCTCCGGGCTCGGGCAAGACGACCGTGGTGCCGCTGCGCCTCCTGGCCGAGCCGTGGCTCGGCGGCCTGAAGATCGTCGTGCTCGAGCCGCGGCGGATTGCCACTCGGGCCGCCGCTTCGCGTATGGCCCACCTCCTCGACGAGCCGGTCGGCGAAACGGTCGGCTACGTGACGCGGGGCGACCGCCGGGTCGGCCCGCGGACCCGTGTCGAGGTGATCACCGAGGGCGTGCTCACGCGCCGGCTGCAGCGAGACCCCGAGCTGGCAGGCACCGGGCTGGTCGTGTTCGACGAGCTGCACGAGCGCAACCTGCAGACCGATCTCGGGCTGGCACTGGCCCTCGATGCCCGGCGGGCGCTGCGGCCCGACCTGCGCCTGCTTGCCATGTCGGCCACGATCGACGCGGACCGGATCGCCACCCTCCTCGGCGGCGGCGATCCGGCGCCCGTCATCGTCGGGGAGGCCGCCGAGTACCCGGTCGAGATCCGTTGGAAGCCTCTATCCGACCGGGCCCGACTAGTGGCGCACGTCGCCGCCACGATCCGGGAGGCGGTGGCTGCGGAGCCCGGCGACGTGCTGGTGTTCCTGCCGGGGATGGGCGAGATGGTGCGGGTGCGCGATCAGCTCGGCGACATCGGGGTCGAGGTGATGCTGCTGCACGGCAGCCTGCCCGCCGACGAGCAGGACGCCGCACTGGCGCCGCCCCGCCCTGGGGTGCGTAAGGTCGTGCTGTCGACCGACATCGCCGAGAGCAGCCTGACCGTGCAGGGGGTTCGGGTCGTCATCGATTCCGGCCTCGCCCGCAGCCCCCGCCTCGACCTGCGCCACGGCATGACCCGTCTGCAGACGATCTCGATCTCGCGGGCTTCGGCGGAGCAGCGCTCCGGTCGGGCCGGGCGCCTGGAGCCGGGCGTGGCGTATCGGTTGTGGTCGAAGCTCGAGCACGGCGGGCGCCATCCCCACATCGATCCCGAGATCACCAAGGTCGACCTGGCCGGATTGGCGCTGGAGCTGGCGCTGTGGGGCGTTACCGACCCGGCGGCTTTGCCGTTCCTGGACCAACCGCCGCCGAAGACCTTCGCCGCGGGACGCCGGCTGCTGGAGCTACTCGGAGCCCTCGACGAATCCGGAAGCCTGACCGACACCGGTCGCGGTATGGCGACGCTACCGCTGCACCCGCGGCTTGCCCGGATGGTGGTCGACGCCGGAGCCGATCAATGGTTGGCGTGCATCGTGGCCGCCCTCGTCGACGATCGTGACGTGCTGCGGGGCCGTCCTGACGACGTACCGGTTGACCTGGCGTTGCGAGTGCGCCTGGTCGCCGACCCCGGCGAGTCCCATCCCGCCGCGATGGGACGATCGCTGCAGCGGGTGCGGCGCAACGCGGCAGATCTCGCCCGCCGAGCGAGTGTCACCGGCGGCGAGGTCGATCCGGACCGTACGGGGCGGGTGCTGGCGCTGGCATTCCCCGACCGGCTGGCGGTGCGGCGCGGCAGCCCGGGACGGTTCCAGCTCCGCACCGGAACCACGGCGTGGCTGACTGCGGCGGATCCACTCGGGGTGGAGCGCTTCCTGGTGCCCGCCGATCTCGACGGCAAACGCAAGAACGCCCGGATCCGGTTGGCGGCGGCCATCGACGCCGCCGACGTCGCCGAGCGTTTTGCCCACGAGCTTGCCGACCGGGTCGGCCTCATCTGGGAGGGTGATCGTTTGGTCGAACGGCGGGAGCGCCGCCTCGGCGGAGTGAGCCTGGACACGCAGGATCGGCGTCCCCAACCCAGCCCCGCAGTGACGGCGGCGTTGCTGCGACGCATCGGGGACAACGACTTGCGGGATCTGCCGTGGACCCCGGCGGCGAGCACGCTTCGTGCCCGCGTTGAGTTTCTCCATGCCCGCCTGGGGGATCCGTGGCCCGACTGGTCGACGAAGCGGCTGGCGGCAACCGGCGACGCCTGGCTGGGCCCGTACCTCACCGCGGCCACCGGCCTCGACGAGGTGCAGGGGATCGACCTGCTGGCCGTGCTGCGCAGCCATCTGGGGTATCCGCAGGCTACGGAGGTGGATCGGCTGGTCCCGACCCATGTGGAGATCCCGAGCGGCCGGCGGGTGGCGGTCGACTACTCCGGCGAGGCTCCCACCATCGCCGCCAAGGTCCAGGAGTTCTTCGGCGCCACCGAAGGGCCTCACATCGCCGGTGAGCCGGCGCTGTTGATGCTGTTGTCGCCGGCCGACCGGCCGTTGCAGATCACCAGCGATCTCGGCGGTTTCTGGTCCGGATCATGGGCGGAAGTACGCAAGGACATGGCCGGCCGCTACCCGAAACACGAATGGCCCGCCGATCCGGCGTCGGCGAGCCCAATCCGCAAGTGAATACGGGTCGCTTGGGTCAGTCGAGGAAGATGGCCGGATCGAAGGAGACGGAAACGTCGGGAGCGATCTCGAGGGTGGCGGTAGTACCCGGCCGGTATCTGCCCTGTTCGATAAGGACGCCGTCGACGGCGCGATGCTCGATCAGCTCGGGCACTCCGCCCGCGGTTTCGTCACCCGGCTCACCCGGGTCGATGATCCAATAGCGCGGCAGGCCCGCGGCGGCATACTTCCTTGCTTTGCGGATCATGTCCCGCGCGCGATCCGAGGAGAGGATCTCAACGACCAGGTGGGGGAGTCCGGTGAGGCGCTGTTGCTCGCCGTGGTGGTCGAACACGGTCACGTCAGGAATGAATTCGTCGGCACCGGGCTTCCAGGCCCATCCCTCCACCACCAGTACCGGCGGCTCGAGCACCGCATCGATGAGTTGGGCGAGGCGGAACGAGATCCTCTGATGACGTAGCGTCGGCGACGGGCTCATCACGAGTGCCCCGTCGACGTATTCGCCCCGGATTTCCGGGCCGAGGGCCTCGTACTCGTCCCATGACATCGGAATCCGGTCGCCCGGCTGCAGTGTCGCCGTGTCCATGACATGCACGGTACACCTCCTCTGTCCTCCGAGGAATGCGTGTTTTGCGCCGTGTGATCACTGTGTCAGATGGGTGTGACAGGAATGCCGGCTGTTGATGGTTCGAGCTATGCCAGCAGCTCGGCGGGATCGACTGTGATCTCGGCGGGGCCGACGTCGAGCCGAGCCCGGGTGCCCGGAGTGTGCCGAGCCGTCTCCACGAAGACCCCCTCGCGCAGCTTGTAGACGATCACTTTGGGGCCGTCCGGATCGATGATCCAGTAGCGCTCGAGTCCGGCGGAGGCGTACTTGTGGGCCTTGGTGATCATGTCGGCAGCCCTGTCGGTGGAAAGAATCTCGACGACGAGATGAGGCTGGCCCGTGTAGCGCACTTTCTCGTCGCCTGCGTCAAGAACCATGAGATCCGGAATGAACTCATCTGAACCTGGCTTCCAGGCCCATGCTTCGATCACTTTGGCGGGAGGTGCAAGAGCTTGCTTGAGCAGAACGGCGAGGTTCAAGGAGATGTCCTGGTGGGGCGCGGTAGGCGAGGGGCTCACGACCAATGCCCCATCGACGTATTCGCCCCGGACATCCGGCCCGAGCGCTTCATACTCGTTCCACGGCATGGGGATCCGGTCGCCGGGTTGCAAGGTCGCTGTGTCCATGGCATGCACGGTACACCTCCTCTGTCCTCCGAGGAACAGCGATACGCGCCGTGTGATCACTGTGTCAGATGGGTGTGACAGATAAGAGGGCAACCGACAGACCGCAGGTGAAAGTCAGTCCCACCCGCCGAGAGGATTCCGCATGGCGTAGGTCGCCTCGTCGAGATCGAACGCATTCGGGTCGAAGTCGCCGAGCCATTCGAGCCGTTCCCTGTCCCAGTCGCTCGCGGCCCCGTGCTCGCGCAGCTCCAAGAGTTCCCGATACCCATGAGGGCCACCACAATCCTCGGGCGGGCAGGCGCGCTTTCCGGCTACGCAGAGCGGCTCCGCCTCGGCTTTGGTCTGCAGCCTGACCGCCTCCAGCAGGACGGTGTGCTCCCAGCCGTCGCCGAAGTCGTATTCGAAGAGCATCGAGCGGCCGACTTCGTCGAAGACATCGCGAAGGGTGAATCCCTGTTCGTCAAGCTCGTCACCCTCGGAGTAGGGGCCGACCATGTCATAGCGAAGGTCACCAATAGTGAACGCATGGAGGTGGCTGTTCATCCAACCCATCGCGGCAAGGAGCGTCTCGGCGACCTCGTCGAGCCGGCAGGTAGAAGGGATCACGACGCGGCGCCACACGGCCGGCCGGACCTCGCGCAGTGTGATCTTCATCTGGTGAACGGTGGCGCGCCGCGTTTTCGGCGGGCGTAGGTTGGGATGCACCCAGCCGCGGGGACGGTTGGGGTCTTTCCCGAACATCTGGGCGAACGTTTCACCAAGGGCTCGAAGGTCGGGACTGTCAGCCATTCGGCCACGCTAGTGGTCTGTCGCACCGGCCGGGCGATTGAGCGGCCGCCAATCCCTGTCGATGCGTTGTGGAAAGCCCGCTGGTCTCCTACGGCTGGCTACGCCGTGATCTGTCGCGTCGCTGGAACGAACCGACCGGTCACGGCGATTAATCGAGCAGCGTTGCCGGATCGAACGTGATCTGGGTTGCACCGACGTCGAGGGTGACCTCGGCTCCGGGACCGAAGCGGCCCCGCTCGGCAAACCCGCCTTCGCTGAGCTCGTAGACGACAACTTCTGGCCCTACCGGGTCGATGATCCAGTATCGCTCGAGTCCGGCCGCAGCGTACTCCCTAGCTCTACGCATGATGTCGCGGGCAGGGTCGGTGGAGAGTATCTCGACCGCATGGTGAGAGTCGTCACCTGCGGTTACTGCGCCAGGCGTAGCGGAAGCACCTTCGCCATGGCGGTGAAGTCGCGGTCGGCGGTGAGGAGCTCGCAGCCGGTGCGGATGGTGACGCTGGCGATCATGCAGTCGATGAGGCCGCGAGGTGTGATGCCGGCATCTCGGCAGCTGCGGTACACCTTGGACGCACCCTCGAAATCGGCAACTGCATCGACGGGCGCCCACTGGAACGATGTGAGGAGGCGTCGCAACTGCTTGGCGTCTCGGTCAGTAGCGGCGCCGGCGAGGACTTCCATGAGGATCGGTTCCGTAACCGCGATGTCGCTGCCCCCGGCGCGTAACAATTCGGTGAGCTTCGTGTCGATCGCGGATCCGGTTGCCCGGTCGTATTCAACCCACGCCGAGGTGTCGACGAGGATCACCGGCCACTGCCGGTTGGTGTACTGCCCCGAGGGGTCACGTCCGGTGGGACGGCGCCGATGGCGTGCGCCCCCCGCATCTCGAGCGCTTCGTCGACCGTCATTGGTTGTCCGGCGAGGTGGCGTAACGCGAGATCGACGGCTTCTTTCTTGGTGTGAACCCCGAGACGCCGCATCACGCGGCCGACGAGCTCGTCGTCGATGTCGATGTTGGTTCGTGCCATGTGAGCATTGTACACCATATGTACACCTCATACACTCAGATTGTCTGCGACACGGTCGGGTTGAGCACGTCGAGCGGGGTTGTCGGCGATCGTCTCCTGGTTCTTGAACATGAGCCCGACTGTAAAGGCCGGGACCGACAGAATCGCCGAGCCGATTGCTGCCCGCGCTGGGACCGGTGCCGAATGGCAATACGCAATCGGAAACCGCTCCCAGACTCTCGATGGGCAACCCGTGTCGCAGTCCTGTCGGTGCCGCCTGATAGGTTGCGGTCGTGAGGACACACGTGGCGCAGCAGGGGACGGCGATGTGAGCGTGCACACCCACGTGGCGTCCCATCCCGACGCGCTCGTTGGGCTGTTGTGCGACCAGCTGGCGACCCCGCCCGAGGATCCGTTCGCTGCCGAGCTGATCGCGGTGCCGACGCGAGGGATCGAGCGCTGGCTCACCCAGCGGATCGCTTCCGGGCTCGCCGCCCGCGGGGTCGGCGACGGCATCTGCGCCAACATCGAGTTCCCCTACCCGTCACGGCTGGTGCGTCACGTGCTGTTTGCGGTCCCGCAACTCGCTGCGTCCATGGCGGCCTGGGAGGGGCCGGCGCTCACCGGGCACGTTCTCGAGGCCATCGACGCTCACCTCGATGAACCCTGGCTGCGGCTCGTGCAGCGCTACATCGAGTCGAGCGATAGCGCCGCCGGAGGCAACCGGCTGGCCGCCGCCACCAAGATCGCCCGCCTGTTCACCCGCTACGCCCGGCGCCGCCCCGAGATGATCGACGCCTGGGCGACCGGCGACGACACCGGTCCCGGGGGTGCCCCGGTGCCGGAAGCCGATCTGTGGCAGCCCCGGCTGTGGCGGCTCGTCCGGGAGCACATCGGGGTGCCGGCCCTCGCCGAGCTGCTCCCGGAGGGTCTCGAGCCGATCCGCACCGGCGCCGTCGCCCTCGATCTGCCCGACCGCATCGCCGTCTACGGGCTGACGGCGGCCGACCCGCTCGATCTCCAGGTGCTCACTGCGCTCGGCGAACAGCGTGACGTCCACCTCTACGTGCTGCATCCCTCCCCCGCCCTGTGGAACCAGGTTGCCGACGAGGACGGCCCGCCCCAACCCGCTCGGGCCGCGGACACCTCGGCGAGCCTGGCCCACCACCCGATGCTGGCGTCGTGGGGGAGGGACGCCCGCGAGCTCCAGCTCGTCCTCGGCGGCGCCGGGCTCACCGCCTCACCCCTCGACGTGACCCACCCGGAGCCGGCCACCGTCCTCGCCCGCCTCCAGGACGACATCCGCACCAACCGGCCCCTCGCCCCCGACGCCGATCTCGCCGCCGCCGTCATCGCCGATACGGACCGCTCCATTCAGGTCCACGTCACCCACGGCGCTCGCCGCCAGGTCGAGGTGGCCCGCGACGCCATCCTCCACGTCCTCAACACCGACCCGACCCTCGAACCGCGCGACATCGTCATCATGACCCCGGACCTGGGCACCTTCGCCCCGCTGCTCGAAGCCGCCTTCCCGGCCAACGGC
>JBFISZ010000142.1:0-6898 GCA_041608315.1 Acidimicrobiia bacterium
AGGTGGTCGGCGCCAGCCTCGCCGGAATCGGTATGGGGGCGTTGACCGACCGGGTGTCGGCCCGGTGGCTCATCCCGGTCACGATGATCTTCCTGGCGGGCGCTTTGGGGCTGGCGTCGATCGTCTCCCCGGGCTGGCTGGTGGTGGCGTACGCCATCTGCCTCGGCCTCGCCAACGGATCCGGGCGGGCGGTGGCCGCGGCCTTCTTACCCAATTGGTTCGGAGTGGGCCACATCGGGTCGATCTCGGGTCTCATGACCTTCGCCGGTGTCGCCGCGTCGGCGATCGGCCCCGTCGCCTTCTCGCTGGGCCGCGAGCGATTCGGCGACTTCGGGGCGACTTCGCTGTTCTACGCGGCGATACCACTGGCGGTCATGATCGCCGCGGCGATCATGCTCGATGATCCGGTGGGGCGTCGGCGGCGGACGTAGCTCCTGCCGCCCGCTCAATCCAACGATTCAGCGAGAATCTGCACGAAGCGGTGGATGTCCTCGAACGAGTTGTACAGCGGCGCCGGCGCCACCCGGATCACGTTGGGAAATCGCCAATCACACTCGACGTCGGCCTTCTGGAGGCGCCCGAAAACGGCTTGGCCGTCGGCCCCTGCGGCCACGACCTTGAGCGACAGCTGGCAGCCGCGCTGGTCGAGAGCCCGGGGGGTGATGCTCTCTACTTTGCCGGCCAACTGTGCGTCGAGCAGGTAGTCCATATAGCGCGACATCTGCTCCGACTTGGCCCGAATCGGGCCCATACCCCCGGCCTCGTCGAACAGGGCGAGGGAACCCACCAGCGGGGCCATGGCAAAGACCGACCCGTTGCTGATGTGCCACGCCTCCGCCGTCGGGATCGGAATGAACTCGTTCTTCATCTCGAAGCGGGTCGCCTTGTCGTGGCCCCACCACCCGTGCAGCCGGGGCAGCGAGGGGTCCTGCAGGTGCTTCTCGTGGACAAAGGCCCCTCCCGTCGAACCGGGGCCGCCGTTGAGGTACTTGTAAGTGCACCAGGCCGCGAAGTCGACGTCCCAGTCGTGCAGAGCCATTTCCACGTTGCCGGCGGCATGGGCCAGGTCGAGCCCCGCCATCGCCCCGACCTCGTGGGCAGCGGCGACGATCTGCGGCATCGGGAATACCTGCCCGGTGTAGTACTGCACCCCCGGCAGCAGCACCAGCGCCAGCTCAGGGCCGTGCTCATGGATGGCGGCAATGATGTCGTCGGGGCGCAAGGTCTCCTCGCCATCTCTGGGATCCACGGTGACCAGGGCCGTCGCCGGGTCGAAGCCGTGCATCCGGATCTGCGACTCGACCGCGAAGTGATCCGACGGGAAGGCATGATCCTCAACCAGTATCTTGAAACGCTCCGCCGTCGGCCGGTAGAAGCTGACCATCATCAGGTGCAGGTTGACCGTCAGCGAGTTCATGACGACAACCTCCTCGGGCCGCGCCCCCACGATGCGGGCCATGGCTCGAGCCAGCGACTCGTCATACGACATCCACGGCCGGCCCGATTCGAAATGGCCCCGGACGCCGCGTTCGGCCCACTTGTCGAGCTCGGCGACGACGGCCTCCCGCGAGGCGTGCGGCTGCAGGCCCAGCGAGTTGCCCACGAAGTACGTCACCTCGTCGCGATGGCGCGGCGGCGGGAAGGCGAACCGGTCCCGCAGATGCGCCAGCGGATCGGCCGCATCGAGTGATCGAGCGAAGTCCACACCCGGTTCGAACACTGACTGCCTCACTTCGAGCTCGGCCAGTCGACGTCGCTGAGCTTGGCCAGTGCCAGCAGCAACGCCTGCGTGCCGTTGCGGCCGCCACCCTGGGCCTGGAGGGCAACGTAGAGCTGATGGGCCAGTGCCAGCCCCGGCGCGGACAGCCGCATCGCCTTGGCTTCGTCGAGAGCGATGCCCATGTCCTTGACGAAGTGATCAACGAAGAAGCCCGGCGCGAAGTTGCCGGCGACCATCCGCGTGCCGAGGTTGGACAGCGACCACGACCCGGCGGCGCCGCCGCTAACGGCCTCCAGCGTCTTGTCGAGATCGAGCCCGGCCTGGTGGGCGTACAACAGGGCTTCGCTGACGCCGATCATGTTCGTGGCGATCAGGATCTGGTTGACCATCTTGGTGTGCTGGCCGGCGCCCGGGCCCCCGCAATGGACCATCGTCTTGCCCATGATCTCGAAGAGCGGCATCACCCTGGCAACGTCGTCGTCGGTGCCACCGATCATGATCGACAGTGCGGCGTTCTTGGCGCCGACGTCGCCGCCCGAAACCGGGGCGTCGACCGCCCCGACGCCCTTGGCCGAAGCGGCGCTCGCGATCTCGACCGCCAGCGACGGCTCGGAGGTGGTCATGTCGACGAGAGTCGATCCCGCGGCCGCCCCCGCCAAGGCGCCGTCGGTGCCGAGGAACACATCACGCACGTCGTTGGGGAACCCGACGATGGCGAATGTAACGTCCGAGGCCGCGGCCACAGCGGCGGGCGTCTCGGCCCACGCCGCCCCCTTGGCCTCCAGTTCGGCGGCCTTGTCGCGCGAACGCGTGAAGACGGTCATCGGGAACCCGGCGGCCAGGAGATGCCCCGCCATCGAGGCCCCCATCACTCCCGTGCCGATCCAGCCCAGGTGCGTGGTCTCCGGGGAAAGCGTCATCGTGTGCTCCTCGAGGCCGACAACCTCATGCTCCGGGTTGCCGAGCTCCCAGCTCCCGATCCAACATCAGGAGAACCTGCGGGTCGTCGTTGGCCCGCCGCAGGTCTTCGACCACCTGGTCGACGGAGGCTTCCTCCTCCACCTGCTCGTTGATGAACCAGGTGACGAGCGGAATCGCTTCGTATTCTCCCTCGGCATTTGCAATCGAATAGATGCCGTTGATGGCGACGGTCACCTCCTTCTCCTGCGCCAGCGCCTGCGTGAATACGTCGAGCGCCGACTTGAAGTCGTTGCGGGGTGCCTCGATCGCCCCCAGCACGACGTCTTCACCGCGGTCGACGACGAACTCGAAGAACTTCAGGGCGTGGGCTCGCTCCTCGTCCGACTGCAGCTTCATCCAGGAGGCCATCCCGGGCAGATTCTGCGACTCGAACCAGCCGGCCATGGCGAGGTAGGAATGCGATGCCGACAGCTCCATCGTGATCTGATCGGTAAGTGCAGTCAGCATCTTCTTGGTCAGGGCCATGGCATCTCCTTCGCCGCGCGTGGTCGGCTCAGTCTATGGCGTTCGGAAGGGGGCCCGGCGAGTCTCAGGCCAGGCCGTGGCGCACGGCCAGCACGGCAGCCTGGGTGCGGTCCTCCACCTGGAGTTTGGCGAGGATAGAGCTGACGTAGTTGCGCACCGTGCCTTCCGAGAGAAACAAGCTCTCGGCAATGGCCGCGTTCGTCATCCCATTGCCGAGGAGGCGCAGCACATCGAGCTCCCGATCGCTCAGGCCGGCTGCAACGGCGCTCGGCGCCGCCGACTCGGTCACGGCAACCCGGGCCAGCAGCTCCCCGGCCACTCCGGGATCGACATGGCTGCGCCCGGCTGCGGTTCCCTTGATCGCCTCGATCAGTCGCTCCCGCGGGGCGTCCTTCAGCAGGTAGCCCGCGGCGCCGGCGCGGATGGCGTCGAGCACCCACTCCTCGGCGTCATAGGTGGTCAACACGAGGATCTTCACGTCCGCGTGGGCGGCCCGTAGCGTCCGAGTCGCTTCCACGCCGTTCATGATCGGCATGTTGAGGTCCATCAAAACCACGTCGGGCAACAAACCCGCGAAGCTCTCCACCGCCTCGGCGCCGTTCGCCGCAACGCCGACGACCTCGAGGCCGGGCACAGTCCCGAGAATCGCTCGCAGGCCCTCCCGCACGACTTCCTGATCGTCGACGATCATGACGGTCGTCGGCCGGTCACTCATCGGGCTGCCACCACCTCGAACCGCACCGTGGTCCCGCGGCCCGGAGCCGACTCGACGGCCACGGAGCCGCCGACCATTTGCGCCCGCTCTCGCATGCCCGCGATTCCCACGTGGCCGTTGGGCACTGGGGCGGACGGATCGAATCCCTCACCGTCGTCACGCACCTCGAGCACCAGGCGCCGCCCTTTGGCGTCCAGCAGGACGTCCACCGAGTTAGCGCGGCTGTGACGCGCCGCGTTGGTCATGGCCTCATCGGCGATTCGGTAGATCGCCTGTTCGAGGTGGGGCGCCATCTCGCCGAGGTCGTCGCCGATCGCGCATTCGACGGTCACGGAGGAGCGGGCCTCCACAGCCGACCCCAGGTGACGAAGCGCTCCGGCCAGGCCCAATTCCTCGAGCGGAGACGCCCGCAAAGCCTGGATCGCCCGGCGGGCCTCACCGAGCCCGGTACGAGCCCCTTCGAGTGCCTGATCGAGCATCTGCTTCGCCTGGGCGGGGTCGGTATCCCAGAGCGCCTTGACCGCCTCGAGCTGCACGGCCGTCGCCGAGAGCGAGTGGGCCAGCGTGTCGTGCAATTCCCGGGCCATCCGGTTGCGCTCTCGCGAAGTGGCCAGCTCTTCGAGGGCTGCGGCGTGCGCTTCCAGTGCGCTGCGGGCTTCCCGCTGGCCGCCGACCAGCTTCACTACGAACAGCCCCACAAAGGCAAACAGCACGCCGCGGGCCAGCACCACGGCGGACAGGACCGCCATGTCGGCCCCGGCCTCTTCGAGCGGCGGAATCGCCATTCCGGCGTCCAGCAAGGTGGCGACAACGGACCACACGATCACTGCGCGGTAGCGGTACTGCCAGGCGATCAGGAGCAGCGGAACCCACAGCAGGAAGAACGGCTGCCAGTAGTCGGCCAGCGCCTGGTTCGGGCTGAGCCCGGCATCGAGACGACCGACGATGTTCTGGGAGCTCTCGACTATCGGTCCAAGTGTGGCCAGTGCCAGCGCAAAGGGCAGGAACATCCGACCCAGCCTGCGCTGCACCCACGGCCAGACAAGCAGGATCATCAACAGAGCGAACAGGAAGACGCCACCGCCGGGAAAACGAGGGTTGGTCGGGTCGGGGTCGGCACGCACCGACCACAGCACGAGCACACCGAACCCGAGCCGGATCGCCACATACCAGCGAAAGATCCGCAGCAGACCCGGCTCGATGTTGGGGTGCTGGATCCTGTCTTGCTCGCGGACCCGGCGGGCCCGGCTCTTCGCCGCCATGGGTGCATTATCGGTCAGCGGGCCGCTCACCCCTAGTGATCGCTGTCATGCCGCGACCTGCCGCCCGTCATGCCGTGATGTGGCCGGCGTTACTACCGGCGGATTCCCGTCCGTCGTCAAATGGGGGCGTAGCCAACACACCCATGGAGGTGGACCATGAAGAACCGTATGTTCCTCGCCAGCGGCCTGGCCGTCCTCGGACTGTTCGCCGGAGCCTGCCAGCTCGACGTCGAGCGCAACACGGACGGATCGCTCCAGATCGAAGCGGTCATCACCGAAGCCGACATCGCAACCGAAATCGCTCTCGGCATGCAAGCCGAAGACGGCAACGTGACCGTCGACCTGCGCAACGGATACGCCTTGATCGAGGCCGTGGGCCCGACCGAGGAGGACCCGCTCCTGGAGACCTTCTCCTTCCGCATGGAGCTGTTCGTCGTGGACGGCCACCTCGGAGCCGAGGTGAGCGATGCCAAGTGGAACGGCATCGAGATCCCGCAAGCCATGGTCGAGGTCTGGAACGAAGAGCTCGCCCGCGATCTCGAGGAAGGGGCCAAGGAAGACCCCGACAGCACACTGGTCGCCGTCGAGATCAAGAACAAGGAGCTGCGGTTCGAGTTCCGTCACGAAACGGAGCAGTCGAAGAGCTAACAGCCTGGAGAAGCCAACGGAGCGGGCGGTTCACCTTCGAGCCGCCCGCTCCGCCGCGTGCGCTTCAGTTGCAGCCGGCCGTGCCGGAGAAGAGGGCGACTCCGTCGACGTTGATGAAGTGCCAGGTGTAGCTGTCGGCGGCGAGCTCGAGGACGAGGACGCCGTAGTCGGTGATGTTCCACCTATCGAGGTTGGGGTGCGGGTTGGCGGGCAGCTCGTAGTGCGATCGACCGCCGGCGCCGGATATGAACTGGCGGATTCCGTTCACCGGATCGAGGTTCCCCTCCCAATCCTGCGGGAGCGATTCGGCGTAGAAGTGGGCGTGACCGTTGACGACGACGTCACCGCCGTTCTCGTAGAGCGCCTTCCAGAACTCCAGTGGATGGCCCACGGGATTCTGGTCGACAAACCGGGGGAAGTGGAAGAACGCCAGCGTGCAGGCATTCGTTGAGGCCGCCAGCTCGGAACGCAGCCACTGCACTTGCGGTGCGGTGTCGGCACAACCACCGATCCAACCGCAGTTGCTGTTCAAGGCGTAGACCTCCCACCCGGCCAGCTCGTAGCGGTAATAGAAGTCGGGGCCATAGGCCGCGGCCCCGAAATAGGCTTCGTAGCCGGCGGCGTTCGCAGTGTTGTATTCGTGGTTGCCGGTGACGGGCTTGGTGATCGCCTTGTGCCGTCCCCAGGTCGGGTCGTAGCAGTCGTTGAACTCCTGAATTGTCCCATTCTCATAAACCAGGTCGCCGACGGGCACGACGGTCACCGGCAGAGAAGTGTTGGCGACTATCGAGTCGATCAGGGCGGCCGTGTCGCTGTCGTTGGTGTTCTGGCAGGTTGAGATGTCGCCGGCCGCAATGATCATGGCGGTGGCCCCCGAGTTGCTTATCGTGACGGCGACGCTCTGGCTCCGGACGTGGCCGTCGGTGTCGGTCACCCGGGCGATGAGGGTTGTCGCTCCGTTGCCGGCCAGCGCCGTATCCCACACCAACTCGTGGAAACCCGAACCCGCATTGAACGAAGCCGCGCTGAACGTGGCGCCGCCATCAGTCGAGATCTCAACACCCAAATCACCAGCAGCATCCTGGAGATCAGACGCCACCACCTCGA
>JBFISZ010000143.1:0-6875 GCA_041608315.1 Acidimicrobiia bacterium
CGTCGCGGTAGTCGGGGGCGATGCTGTCCAGAACGGGCAACTCCCGTTGGCAGCGGTGTCACCACTCGGCCCAGAAGACGAGGTAGACCGGCTTGTCGTGGGCGCCCATATCGAACTGCGAGCCGTCCGAAAGAGTCGTCACGAAGCTGGGCGCGGCCGGTCCCTCGGCGCGGAGTGCCTCTGTGGTGGGGGCAGCCGTCGCACTCGGGTTCTCCGTCGAATCGGGGGCCGATGTCGAGTCCGGGGAACCCGCAGTCTGCGGCGCCGAAGAAGCGACGGTGGCGGCGGGCGCCGACGACCCGGTGGTGTCTGTGCCGCCGCAGGCGGCGGCGAGCAGCAACAGCGAAATAGCCAGAAGTCGAGTGCGCATCGGGCCAATGTACCGCAGACTCGACGCAATCGTGACGATCTGAGCCGTTGTTCCGACATTGTTCACATTGAGCCGCGTGGCTCTTACGCGGACGCGCTGAACTCAACCGCACGGTCAAGTACCGACGCCGCGGCGCCGCCGTCGATTGCCGCCTCCGCGCGCGCGATGCCTTCGGCGAAGCCGGCGGCCAGGCCGGCGGCGACTATCGCCGGCGCCGCGTTCACCACGACCACGTCTCGCTGCGGACCGGCGGCGCCGCCCAGGATCGCACGTGTGATCCGCTCATTCTCCGCAGCGTCGCCCCCCTGGATGTCGGCCACGGAGGCGGCGGGCACGCCGAAGTCGGACGGCTGGAACTGCGCACTCGTCACCTCGCCGTTCCGGATGCGGTGCACCGTCGACATCCCTGCGGTGGACAGCTCATCGAGGCCGCCGTGCCCGTGGAACACAAAAGCGTATTCGGCCCCGCGGGCGCGGAGCACGCCGGCCATCAGCTCGGCCATCCTCGCGTCGGACACGCCGATCGCAGCTCGCTTGGTCTGGGCGGGGTTGCACAGCGGGCCCAAGAAATTGAAGACGGTGCGGACCCCGAGCTGACGACGAACCGCCGCGGCGTGCCGCATCGCCGGGTGATACTCCGGGGCAAAGAAGAACCCGAAGCCGATCTGGCGAATCATCTCGACGGTCGCCGTCGCCGGCAGGTCGAGGCGGAGCCCGAGCCGCTCCAGGAGATCGGCGCTTCCCGTTTCCGATGAGGCCGCCCGGTTGCCATGTTTAGCAACATGCGCCCCGGCTCCGGCCGCCACCAGGGCTGCCGTGGTCGATATGTTGAAGGTGCCGGCGCTGTCGCCCCCGGTACCGACCACGTCCACGACATCGTCCCCGGCGTCCACCGTGACCGCAGCCTCGTACATGGCATCGACGAGACCCGTCATCTCGTCGACGGTTTCGCCCTTGGCCCGCAGCCCCATCATCAGCGCCGCAATCTGGCCCTCAGACGCCCGGCCCTCCATGATCTCGGACATGGCTTCGTAGGCGCAACGCCGCCCCAGGTCGGCCCCGTCGATCAGGGTATTGAGTACCGCAGGCCAGTCGAAGTCGGACATGGCGGAGAAGAGTACCCGCGTCCGTGGTGCTGGGCGACGCCTGGTTGCGCCCGGCGACTACACCAACGGCTAGGCGATCCGGCGAGCGAGGCGGCGCCTTTGCTTCTCGGACGTACCGCCCCAGACCCCGAACCGGACATCGGCCTCCAAGGCGTACTCGAGACACTCGTTCTGCACCGGGCACATGGCGCAAATCGCAAGGGCGCTGCGCTCCTGCACCTTGGTCTCCGGGAAGAAGAGGTCGGAGTCCTTGTCCCGACATGATGAGAAGACGACCCAAGGCCGCTCCTCGGTGATCGGGGCAGCCATCAGTTCGGTCCCTCGCCTGCGGGCCCTTTCGAGCATCTGTGACATTCCGGGCACCTCCATGAGGATCGCCGGTGGGCATCCCGTCGCACCTAAGACGTATTCCATCGCTATTGAGTTCCCGACCAGCAAGACGGAGGCCGGGGGAAGCGTGGGGGCGGACGGGGCGCTCTGGTGAGGCGCTACAATCTGTTGTCCCGGAGCAAGCGTCCCGGACGGAGTTTTGATTGGTTCAACGCAAGGAGGCTCCCGTGCTCTACTTCGCGTACACCGCGCGCATCGCGCCCATGCAGATGGCTGAGGTGGCGCCTGGCGCAGAATTCCAGTTCATCGCACACCTTCCCCAGTGGGGCCTGGAATTCCCGATGAACAACCGTACGTGGAAAGGCGGGCTGCCCACCGTCAAGCGGGACGAGGGAAGCACCGTTTGGGGCGCAGTCTTTGCGGTGCCGGACGAGGACTTCCACTCGCTCGACGCCGTCGAGACGAGCGAAAAGCGCACGGCCACCACGGTCGAGGCGATGGATCGCACCGGGAAGCGTCACCAGGTGACGGTGCACCTCCATGAGGGCCGGCGCAACGGAACCTATCCCCCATCTCCGGAATACCTGGAGTTGATGCTCTCGGGCTCGCGCCATTGGAGTCTTCCCGCCGGGTGGATCGCCGGCCTGGAAGAGCATCTGCGAAACGGGGCCTGATCACCCGAGGGTCTGAGTCCCCGATCGGCTGGGGAGCAATCGCTCTCGGGGTCATGTCCGGCGTCGGTCTGGCGCTCATCGCGTTCGTGGCGCTCGGACTCACCGGACTCACCGATTACCGGGCGGGGGCGGCCGTTCTCGTCTTCCTCCAGTATGCCGCCCACCTCGCTGCGGGATACCTCGCAGGACGGCTGGCTCCGCACGCCCGTGTACTGCACGGTGGCCTCGCCGGCATGATCGTTGCCGCCCTTGGGGCCGCTGTGGGTCTCGGGTTCTCGGCTGCCGATTCGAACCTCGGCCTCGTTGTCTTTGCATTGGTCATCGCCACGATCACGGGAACGGCCGGCGGCGTGCTGGCTGAGAATCGGTACCGGCGTGAAGAGGGCCTTCCGTAGCGGCGGCGGTTGCGGTACGGTTTTCAGGCGCGAGCCCGGCAGACGGTCGCGGCGTCGCTGCGAGCAGCGGCGCTGAGGAAAGTCCGGACTCCACAGGGCACGATGCTGGCTAACGGCCAGGCGGGGCGACCCGACGGAAAGTGCAACAGAGAGCAAACCGCCGATGGGGCCCGGTCTCCCGACCGGGTTCACAGGCAAGGGTGAAACGGTGGTGTAAGAGACCACCAGCGTCGCAGGTGACTGCGGCGGCTCGGCAAACCCCATCGGGAGCAAGGCCAAGCGTGGACAGAGTGGACCCGCTCGTTACGTCCCAGGTAGGCCGCATAGATAGATGACCGTTCAACGACAGAATCCGGCTTACCGCCGGGCTCGCGCAACTCCTGATATGTCGATGATCGAATTCAAGCGAATGTGCTGTGGGGTTCGGAGTGGAGGGCGGCCGGGTGCCTGCGCGGGTAGCTTCGAGTAGATATCGATCTGGTCAAAGCCAACTCATTCGAATCACGATTCTGTCGAAACCAATTCCCGAATTGCTCGAGACCCCTAGCCCCAGTCGGTCATGACGACGTACGCACCGGACGATGCAGTTCCCATCTCGCCCCGGGCGTGGAACGCTACTACGAGTGCCCCGGCCTCGTCCCCGCCGGCGGCCACGTGCCGGGCCAACACGCGTAGGAATATCGGATGCCCGGACGGGTGCATGTAGCGGACGTCGACCGGCCCCGGTTCGCCGGCGATCAGCTTGTTCCAATCGCGCAAATCGTTGGGGTGAATGATTTGCGCGACCGGCGTGACAGTGAATTCATCAACGGTGCGGCCGACGGCAGATGCCACCGCCGGCTCCACGAAGAGGATCGCTCCATCGGCCCCGACGACGGCAACCCCGAGAGAATCGGAGACGGCGGCCGCAGCCGGCGCCGGCACCGGCGGCGGGGAGGACGATTCGACGGCGGCGACCGCCGCATCGACGGGCCACGGGGTTATGCCGGGGGTTTCGGCTACCTTGCGGCGCTCGTGATCCTTGCGACCCATGGCGAACGCAACGGACCGTTCGAGATCCTCCGGGCTCACGGCGCCCTTCACCAGATAGTCCTGGGCGCCTGCCTCTATGGCACTCCGGGCCAGCTCGGCGTTCTCGTGAGAGGACAGAACGACTATCGGCACAAAAGGATCGGCGCCGCGGACTCCGTTGAGGCTGTCCATGCCATCGGCATCGGGGAGCACCAGGTCGAGGAGCACACAGTCGGGTGGGTCGGCGGTGATTTGGGTCACGGCCTCTTCGAGACTTCGAGCATGACGCACCGCCGCCACCTCATTGGGTGGCCATATGTCCGCCAGCATCGACTTGACCAACCGCAAATGGAGCGGGTTGTCTTCGACAAGCAGCAGATCCGGCATCGACCGATGTCGACGACGGGCTGAGTCCTCGGTCATATCATCTCCCCAGAGCGGCCGGGGTAACCGCCTAGCTCTTGTTTCGGCGGAATCCGGTTACTTCTTGACGATAACTGTGGAAACGTTGCTCTGATGACGATTCCGCCCACCATTCTTGGAACCGGGCAACCCTTGCGCCGGAGCGGCCACTAGTCTCCGCCGGGCGCTCCTCCACCATTGGACCTTTGTGACTGAATTCGCCTACTTCTGCGGGCACGAGCAGTTTCATCCGGAAACCCTCGTAGAACATGCTCGATTGGCCGAACGGGCCGGCTTCGACTGGCTCGTAGTGTCCGAGCACTTCCACCCCTGGGTCGACGACGTGTCGGCCTCGGGTTTCGCCTTCGCCACGATCGCCGCGATGGCGGCCGCGACCGAGAGGGTGCAGCTCACGACCGGCGTCACAACTCCTCTGTTTCGCTATCACCCCGGGGTCGTCGCCCAAGCCTCGGCAACCCTCGATCGGCTCAGTGCGGGCCGGTTCAACCTGGGAGTGGGCACCGGCGAGAACCTCAACGAAGGCCCGCTCGGGCTCCCGTTCCCGAAGTACGCCGAACGAGCCGCCCGCATGCGCGAGGCGCTGCAGATCATGCGGCGTCTCCTCGACGGCGAGAAGCTCACCTTCGAAGGCGACTACTACCGCGCGGATCGCGCCAAGCTCTACAGCCCGCCGACCCGGTACGTCCCCATCTGGATGGCGGCCGGAGGGCCCAAGTCGGCCGCCCTGGCCGCGGAGTTCGCCGACGGCGTGATCACCAGCGTCAAGGTCCCGGAGGAGACTCGCCAGCGCGTGATCAATCCCGCCAACGACGCCGCCGTCGCCCTGGGGCGGCCCCATCCGCGCATCCTCGCCACTCGCTGGTCGGTGCTGGCGCACAGCCGGGCGGAGGCATGGGAGGCGCTCGGTGCGTGGCGGGGTCTCCGCGCGCCGGGACGCCTCGAGGCCGTGGACCCGGCCGACCTGCGGGAGCGCGCCGACGAGATGGACCCGGAAGAAGTCCTGTCTCGGTACAGCATCGTGCGTGGCCCCGAGGACTACATCGCGACGTATCTGCCGCTCGTCGAGTTCGGAGCCGAGGTCGTCACGATCCAGACGACATCGCTGGATCAGGAGTCCACTATCGCCATGCTCGGGGCCGAGGTACTGCCCGAGCTGCGCCAAGCCGCCCGGTAGCGCCTCTGCCCAAGAGCGAGGCGGCGGTGAGCCCGGTCTTCCGGCTCTGCGAGACAGTCCCGACATCGCGCAGATGCCCTCGGTATCGTTGGATTGCGACACGTGGAACGGAGGGAGCCATCGCTACGGCCGCGGTCCGTGCTCCGAACCGACCTACCCGGCCGCGCGGCACACGGGCAGCGGGCCGGCTGCTTGCCGCCCTGCTCGTCACCGCCTCATGGGCCGGCGCTTGCGGCATCGGCGACGCCCCGGCGTATCCGATACCTGAGCAAGACTATTCGCATCTGGGGCTGTCCCCATCCGCGGCCGCGACTCTGCTGAGCCTGGAGAAGATCGACGACCATCCGCTCTACACCATGTACCACTACGCCGAGTACGACTATTCGGAGTATGCGATCGGGCGAGAGGTGACTTCGGGTCGGGCGCTCCGGGCCGTCGGCACCGATCCGGCGCCATGGGGCTGCGCCCTCTTCGCGGCTCTCAACGATCCGGACGGCGGCCTCTACGGGCGGAATTTCGACTGGGAGTTCAGCCCGGCTCTCCTGCTGTTCGCCGATCCGCCCGACGGGTATGCGTCTGCCGCCATGGTCGACATCGCCTATCTGGGATTCGACGGATCGGTCGACCTGACATTGCAGGCTCTCGGGGACCTAACGAACCTGCTCGATGCCCCTTACATCCCCTTCGACGGTCTCAACAGCGCCGGGTTGGCGGTCGCCATGGCGGCAGTCCCGCGGCGCGGGAACATTCCGGACGATCCGCGCAAGGACACGGTGGGCTCCCTTGGCGCCATTCGAGTCATGCTGGACAAAGCCGCCACGGTCCCAGAAGCTCTCGATCTCCTCTTCAGCTACAACGTCGATTTTGCCGGCGGCCCACCGATCCATTACTTGATCGCCGACGCCTCGGGCGACTCCGTCCTCGTCGAGTATTTCGAAGGGGAGATCCATGAGTTCCCCGGCGAGATCGGTTGGCATCTGGCAACGAACTTCCTCGTCGCAGCAGCCGATTCGACGGTCGGCCAGTGCCGTCGGTATGACACGGTCGCCGCCGCCCTCGAAGCCCGAGCCGGCAGTCTGCATCCGGACGAGGCCGTCGACCTGCTCCGCGAGGTATCCCAGTCGAACACGCAATGGTCGGTCGTCTACGGCCTCCGTTCGGGCGATATCCGCATCGCCATGGGACGGGACTACGAGAACCTCGAGGTCCTCCGGCTCGAGATGGACAAACGGTGACCGGTCGGATCCCGGCTCAGCTCCCGAGCACGCTCAGGATCTCGCGGATCTCTGCCGCCAGCGCGAAGTTCTCCGGGTCATGGGCCGCCGCCGCCTCGAGTGCGGGAACAACGTTGATGCGGTAGGCATCCCGAACCGTGGCACCGTCGGAGTCGGC
>JBFISZ010000144.1:0-6795 GCA_041608315.1 Acidimicrobiia bacterium
AGCAAGCAACCGCGTTTCGCGACATCAACGCGTCGGTCAACGGCGACTTGTTCGTCTCTTTGCCGGGGTTCCTCGAGTACCTCACCGGGATGAGCAGTGGCGCCGGTCGGCTCCTCGGCGTTGCCATCGGCGGCGGTGGTCTCCTCGCCATGGCCTGGCTGTGGCGGCGGACCGGCTCACCGGCGCCCCGCTACGCCATCGCCGGCCTCGGTCTGGTCCTCATCGCCCCGCAAGCGCTGTTCTACGAAGCAGGGCTCGGTGTGGTCACCCTGCTGCTCATCGCAGATCTCGACGGGCGGGTGATGCGGGTGGCTTGGGGAGCGTGGATCGCCGGCTGGCTCTACATGGTCACCGAGCCGGCGTTGAACACGACGGTCCTCGTTGTGGCACTGGCGGCGATCATGGCAGCTGCAGTGACCGCGACCGGCCCGGCGTCGGCTCGGCCCGTGCCGGACAGCCCGGCCTGACGAGCGACTGGCCCGGCCGCCGGGGGCGCACTACGCACGTGTAATTCCGTCACAGGGGCCGGGTAGACTCACCGTGGTCCGGGAGAACCAGGTTCGCGGAGGGCGTAGTGACGATCGACAAACTGGTTGTGCGCGGGGCGCGTGCTCACAACCTCAGGAACGTGAACCTGGAGCTGCCGCGCGACAGGCTCATCGTTTTCACGGGATTGTCGGGGTCCGGGAAGTCCTCTCTCGCCTTCGATACCATCTATGCCGAAGGCCAGCGCCGCTATGTGGAGAGCCTGTCGGCGTACGCCCGGCAGTTTCTCGGCCAGATGGACAAACCCGACGTGGACTTCATCGAGGGGCTGTCGCCGGCGATCTCGATCGATCAGAAGACGGCGAGCCGCAATCCGCGGTCGACCGTGGGAACCGTCACCGAGATTCACGACTATCTCCGGTTGCTGTTCGCTCGCATCGGGGTGCCCCATTGCCCCAACGACGGGTCGCCCGTGTCGCGGCAGACCCCGCAGCAGATCGTGGATCAGATCCTCGGCCTGGCGGAGGGCACCCGATTCCAGGTGCTGGCACCGGTGGTGCGGGGGCGCAAGGGGGAATACGACGGGATGCTCAAAGAGCTGGCCCGCGACGGCTTCGCCCGCGCCCGCATCGACGGCGAAATACGCGACCTCACCGAAGAGATAAAGCTCGACCGCTACTACCAGCACAGCATCGAAGTGGTGGTCGATCGGCTGGTACGCAAGGACGGCATCGACCAGCGGCTAACGGAGTCCCTCGAAACGGCCCTCGGGCTGGCGGACGGGGTGGCGGTGGTGGACATCGTCGACGGTCCCGCCCTCACCTTCTCGCAGCACTTCGCCTGTGCCGAGTGCGGCCATTCGTTCGACGAGTTGCAGCCCCGCAACTTCTCCTTCAACAGCCCGTACGGGGCATGCCCGGCGTGCAACGGCCTCGGTACCCGCTATCAGGTCGATGGCTCGCTGGTGGTGCCGCAGCCCGACAAGACGCTCGAGGAAGGGGCGATCGCCCCCTGGGCGGGCCGCCATCGGATGACGTACTACCAGCGGCTGATCACGGCTGTCGCCGAGGAAGAGGGCATTCCAACCGACGTGCCGTGGAATCGGCTGACCGAGGATCAGCGGCGGCTGCTGCTGGCCGGCACGGGTGACCGGCCCTTCACCGTCGAGTACACGAATCGATTCGGACGCAAACGGCGCTACCAGGCGGCCTACGAGGGCCCGATTCCCTGGCTCGAGCGCCGCTACCGGGACGCCGACAGCGATGGAGCCCGCGAGGCCTACCAGCAGTACATGCGGGAAGTCCCGTGTGACGAGTGCCGCGGGGGCCGGCTGAACCCGGTGTCGCTGGCCGTGAGAGTCGCCGGCGCCGGAATCGCGGATGTTTCGGCCCTACCGCTGCGGCGGGCCGCCGAATACTTCGACTCGTTGCAGCTGACGGATCGGGAGACCACCATCGCGGCGCCGATCGTCAAGGAGATAGGGGAGCGCCTGGCCTTCCTCATCGACGTGGGCCTCGACTACCTGACGCTGATGCGGCCGGCGGCCAGCCTCGCCGGGGGAGAGGCCCAACGGATTCGGCTGGCCACCCAGATCGGCTCCGGTCTCGTCGGCGTGCTCTACATACTCGATGAGCCTTCGATCGGCCTGCACCAGCGCGACAACCGTCGTCTCGTGGAGACGCTTCTCCGCTTGCGTGATCTCGGCAACACGCTGATCGTCGTCGAGCACGACGAAGAGACCATCCGGGTGGCCGACTACATAGTGGACATCGGTCCCGGTGCCGGGGAGCACGGAGGGGAGATCGTGGTGTCCGGGACGTTGGCGGAGATGTTGGCGACATCGGAGTCCATCACCGGCGACTACCTGGCGGGCCGGCGCAAGATCGCGCTTCCCGAGGAGCGCCGCACGGGGAGCGGCAAGGTGATCAAGGTCGTCGGCGCCGCCGAGAACAACCTCAAGAACATCGACGTCGCGTTTCCGCTGGGCACTTTCACCGCGGTCACCGGAGTGTCGGGGAGCGGCAAGTCGTCGCTGGTCCAGCAGATCCTCTCCAAGGCACTCCACGCCGAGCTGCACGGATCGCGGGGGATGCCGGGGCGTCATCGGCGGCTGACCGGGCTGCACCACGTCGACAAGATCATCAACATCGATCAATCGCCGATCGGCCGTACCCCGCGCTCGAACCCGGCGACATACACAAAGGTGTTCGACCGCATCCGCGAGCTGTTCGCCTCCACACAGGACGCCCGGATGCGCGGCTACAAGCCCGGCCGCTTCTCATTCAATGTGTCCGGGGGCCGCTGCGAAACGTGCAAAGGCGACGGCACGATCCGCATCGAGATGCACTTCCTTCCCGACGTCTACGTGCCGTGCGAGACATGCAAGGGTCTGCGCTACAACCGCGACACCCTCGCCGTGCGCTTCAAAGGCCGCTCGATCGCCGATGTGTTGGACATGTCGGTCGAAGAAGCCCTGACGTTCTTCGAGAACCAGCCCCGCATCGCCCGGGTGCTGCAGACCATATACGACGTGGGTCTCGGATATGTGAAGCTGGGGCAACCGGCGCCGACCTTGTCCGGAGGGGAGGCGCAGCGGGTGAAACTCTCTTCTGAACTGGGCAAACGCTCCACCGGCAGCACACTGTACATTCTGGATGAGCCCACCACCGGGCTCCATTTCGAGGATGTGCGCAAACTGCTCGGTGTGCTTCAGCGTCTGGTCGATAGCGGCAACAGCGTCATCGTCATCGAGCACAATCTCGATGTGATCAAGTCGGCCGATTGGATCATCGATCTCGGCCCCGAGGGCGGGGACGAAGGCGGTATGGTCGTCGCCGCCGGCACCCCCGAGGACATCGCCGCGGTGCCCGAGTCCTACACCGGCAAGTTCTTGCGGGAGATGCTGACGTAAGCCTCCACCTCGGCTGGATCAGTCGCCTCGGCAGAGCATCTCTCCATCCAGCCAAGATCGGATCTCGGCAAGCTCCGTGGCTCGGGAGAGTTGTCGATAATGGAGTAACCCCCACGGGGACCGGAGTGAACAAGTACCTCATATATACCCGTGGCCTCGCTACAGCAACACCGGCGAGCCGCAACCGCATCGTCGACTTCTGGAGAGCAGTCGCCATACTCGTGGTCGTGTTCGGCCATTGGCTGGCGGCGTCGATCTGGCTTCAGCCGAACGACGAGATCGCTCTCCTGAACTCCCTGGAGTGGATTCCCTATGCCGGCTGGGTCACCTGGATCGTTCAGGTCATGCCGATCTTCTTTCTCGCCGGCGGCTACGCAAACGCGCGCGGTCTCCGCAAGGTGGCGGCCGGCGAGGAGCTGCGCCGCGACTGGATCACGGCGCGGGCGCGGCGGCTCTTCACCCCCGTCATCCCGCTGCTGGTGGTGTGGGTGGCGCTGATAGTCGTGATGCGAACTTTCGTAGCGCCCGAGGTCGTGTATGCCGGGGCGATGTCGGCGACGGTGCCGCTGTGGTTCCTTGCGGTGTATCTGACGCTCACTGCGGCGGCGCCGGTGACGCACGCTTGGTGGCAGCAGCGCGGGCCGATGACGGTCGGCGCTCTGGCGGCCGTCGCCATCGCGATCGACGTCGCCCGATTCGTTTTCGAGGTCCCGGGTATCGGATGGGTGAACTTCTTCTTCGTATGGGCGGCCGTTCACCAGCTCGGGTACTGGTGGTCGGCGGGCGACGATGCCGGCGGGGTGGCTTCCCGGTTGGGATGGGCCATCGCGGTAGGCGCTCTGGCGGCCCTCGTCGCCGTGACTTGGATCGGTTGGTACCCGGTCGCAATGGTGGGCGTACCCGGCGCGGGAGAGACCAACATGACGCCGCCGACATTCGCGATGGCTCTCTTGGGGTTGGTCCAGCTCGGCGTCATTTTGGGCACCCAACCGGCGGTGCGGCGGTTCACTACCCGGCTCCGCGCCTGGCACGGCGTTGTCGCCATCTCGGGTGTGCTGATGACGATATACCTCTGGCACCTGTCGGCCATGTCCCTGGTGGCAGCGGCCGGTCTCTTCGCGTTCGACGGGGCCCTCTTCAAGATCGAGCCGGGCACGGCGACGTGGTGGATCACCCGCCCGGTCTGGCTGGCGATCCTGGTAGTGATGACGCTCGCCCTGGTTGCGCTATTCGCCCGCTACGAGTGGCGCATCAGCGACGCCCCGGCCCCGGAGACGCGGCGGGTTGTGACGATCGGGATGCTACTGATAGCCGGTTCGGCGGCTGCCGTCGCCGGCGTGGGAATCACGACTCCCGACGCAGTGGTGCAGTGGAGCATTCCGGTGGCGGCAATCGCCGGGGCCGCCATGCTCGGCGCCCTGCCGGCGCGGAGGAGAGGCGGCTGAAGGTGTGCTGGGCGCGGAGACCGGCACCCACCGCACACTCCGTGGCTCGGGGCAAATGACCGTCCGAGGGTCTTGAGGAAGGCACTTCTCGCAGCGGCCGAGCCTGTCCGAGTGAGACTTGTACAGCCGGAAGGCCGTGTCACCGATATTGTGACGTGATCGTGGACAACGAGAGAGATTCCTCCGGCACCACCGTGCCTGCCTCGTGGCGGTTGCGGGCGTACTCGATCGCGTGGCTCATCGGCTTGGCGATAGCCTTTACCGGTCTGGCGATCTCGGCCAATACCAGCGACGCACCCGCGCAGAAGGTCGGTGGTGACTTCCCCGCGTTCTATGGTGCCGCCCGGATCGCGGAGGACGGCGACTGGGATCATCTCTACGACTTCAGCCGGCAGATCGCGGCGCAGCGTGATCTCCAGGAGACCGAGGGATCGGTTCGCTATTTCGCCTACCCGCCGCAAGTTGCCCTGGCCCACGCCCCGCTGGCCTTCTTCGACTACGGATGGGCCTATCTGATCTACACCGCGCTGATGTTCTCGCTGCTCGTGGCGGCGATCCGGCTGGCGGAGCCGATGCTGCCCTGGCTGCGGGGGCGGAGGTGGCCGGCCGTGGCGATCGCTCTGTCTTTCTGGCCGATGTTGCGGGCCGTGACGGGCGGTTCCAACACAGCTATCAGCCTGTTCGTCATCGTGGCGGTCTGGCGCCTGATCGAGGACGACCGGTTGGTCATGGCCGGACTGGTGCTTTCACTGCTGTTGGCCAAACCGCAACTGGCCGTTCCGCTCATCGGGCTGATGCTCATCATCGGTCTCTACCGTGTCGTGGCCGGCGCCGCCGCCGGCTCCGTAGCCTTCTATCTGTCCGGCGTGCCGCTGCTGGGCTGGTCCTGGCCGCGAGAGTGGTGGGATACCGCGACGACGTTCGGCACTATCGATAGTGAGGTCAACGGCTACAGCGCGGTTTCATGGATTGGCTTCCTCGAGAACGCCCTCGGTGTCGGCGACGCCGTCGCGGTGACCATCGGATGGGCGTTGGCCGGTCTCACGAGCCTCGCTCTGGTCTGGCTGTGGCGGCGCCATGGCCGGAACCGGATGCCGGTTCTACTGGCAGCGGCCATGCCGGGGATCTTGTTGCTGTCGCCCCATGCCATGTCCCATGACACCGCGCTCGTAGTGCTCACTTTGGCGGTGCTCCACGATGCCGGCCGCCTGCCCCGCGAGTTGATCGCGATCATCTGGCTGCTGGGTGCCTCCCAGGCCTGGATCCGACCTATCGGCTTCAGCCCCGGCTTCTTCATGTTGTTGTTGATTGCGTGGTGGGTTGTGACGTCCCTCGGGTTGATCGGGCGGACGCCGATCGGTTCCCGGTCCGGTCACGAGGCTCCAGGGGTCCCGGCCCGATGAGCGAGTGGGACCAGCTCGCCGATTGGTGGCTGAGCGAGGTGGCCGATCCGGCCTACGAAAACGACGTGCAGCCGCTCCTGGACACTCTGTTGGTGGGGCTCGAAGGCCCGACACTCGACGTCGGTTGCGGTGATGGCCGGTTGTTCGATCGACTGCCCGGCCCTGTGATCGGCTGTGACCTGTCACGGTACATGCTCGAACACGCCCGGCGGCGCGGCATGGTGGTGGTGCAGACCCACCTGCCGGGCCTCGATTGGCTGCGACCGGCGTCGGTGGCGGTAGCAGTTTGCTGCCTCGTGCTCGAGCATCTGCCCGACGCGATCGCGTTCTTCGAGGCGACGGCGCGGGTCGTGCGCCCCGACGGATCGCTCGTTGTCGTGGCCAATCACCCGGCCTACACCTCCGGGGGCGCCGGTCCGGTTGTCGATCGAAGCGACGGTGAGGTGCTGTGGCGGTGGGGGACCTACATGTTCGACAGCGCCTCTGCCGAGCCGGCGGGAACCGGCTCGGTCGTTTTCCATCACCGGTCGCTCGGCTCGCTCCTCACCAC
>JBFISZ010000145.1:0-6794 GCA_041608315.1 Acidimicrobiia bacterium
ACGGGTGCGAGCCGCCGCCGAGCGGGCCGGCCAGCCGCTGTCGGCCTGGATCGCCGAGGCCGTGGCCGCTCGGCTTCGCTCGGATGCGATCACCGAGTACCTCGCCGACTACCAAGCCGGGCACGGCGCCTTCACTGCAGATGAATTGGCAACGGCGCGGCGTGAGATCGGCCTGTGAGCGCCTTTGTGCTCGATGCCGGAGCGTTGATCGCAGTGGAACGTGACGATCGATCCATGCTGGCCCGGCTCCAGGTGGCTGCCGAAGAGAACATCGCGCTGCGAACCCACGCCATGATCGTCGCCCAGGTGTGGCGCGCAGTCGACGGTCGCCAAGCCGAGCTGGCCCGGTTTCTCTCAGCCGTGCGGGTTGCCGCCATCGGAGAGGCGGAGGGTCGCCGGGCCGGAGAGCTCTGCGGGGCGGCGAACACGGACGACCCCACCGATGCGGCGCTCGCCCTGCTGGCACGTCCCGGGGATTGGATCCTCACCAGCGACCCCGACGACATGCGCCACCTCGTGGAAGCCGCCGGATCGGGTGCGAAGGTCATTGCGATCTGACGCACGTGGCAAGATGCCGTCAATGCAGACCCCCGAGCACCAACGCCTTGGCGCCGCTCACGACGATGAGGCGTCGTGGTATCTGTGGGGCCCGTACCTGGCGGAACGGGCCTGGGGCACGGTGCGGGAGGACTACAGCGCCGACGGCGACGCCTGGGGCTACTTCCCTCACGATCACGCTCCGTCCCGGGCGTACCGCTGGAACGAGGACGGCATCGCCGGGATTTGCGACGACCATCAGTACCTGTGTTTCGCCCTCGCCATGTGGAACGGCCAGGACCCAATCCTGAAGGAGCGCCTTTTTGGCCTGGACAACCACGAAGGCAACCACGGCGAGGACGTCAAGGAGGCCTACTGGCATCTCGACGCCACCCCCACCCACAGCTACCTCGAGATGCGCTACCGCTACCCGCAAGCCCGCTTCCCATACGATGAGCTCCGGGAGGAGAGCGCCCGGCGGACTGTGCACGACCCCGAGTACGAGCTGATCGACACCGGCATCTTCGATTACGACCGCTACTTCGACGTCGACATCGAGTATGCCAAGGCTGCTGTCGACGACATCGTGATCCGAATACGCGTCGCCAATCGTGGTCCCGAGGCGGCCCGGCTCGATCTGCTGCCGACCCTGTGGTTTCGCAACACGTGGGCGTGGGGCTACGAAGCGGGGCCGATGCACGACGTGCCGGGCAAGCCCCGTATCGACCTGGTGGACATCAGTGAGGGCTACATCACCTCGCATGCCGAGCATCCGGTCCTCGGCACCTACCGCTGGTACGCCCTCGGTGCCCATGATCTGTGGGTCACCGACAACGAGACGAACTCGGGGCGCCTCTTCGATGCGGCCGATTCGCCCCGCTACACCAAGGATGCCTTCGGGCGCCGTCTGATCGAAGGCGACGCCGCCGCGGTCAACTCGAACCGTTCCGGGACCAAAGCCGCCGTGTGGTATCGCATCGAGCTGGCCGCCGGCGAGGCGACGACCGTGCTGCTGCGGCTGGCGGCGAGCGACCTCGCGGATCCCTTCGGGGATGCCGCCGAGATCATCGCCACGCGGCGCCAAGAGGCGGACGCCTTCTACGACACGGTGCACCCGGCAGGTGCGGCCGACGAGGAGCGCCGGCTGCAGCGGGCCGCACTGGCCGGCATGGTGTGGGGCAAACAGCTCTATTCCTACGACGTGGAGCAATGGCTGCGCGGCGACCCGGCCGGGCCGGCTCCTCCGCCACCGCGGCTCACCGGGCGCAATGCGGGCTGGGAGCACTTCAACTCCCACGACGTCCTCTCGATGCCGGATCCCTGGGAGTATCCCTGGTTCGCGGCATGGGATCTGGCCTTCCACTGCTTGCCGCTCGGCCTGATCGATCCGGTTTTCGCCAAGGGCAATCTGCGTTTGCTGACCCGGGAGTGGTTTATGCATCCCAACGGGCAGGTGCCGGCCTACGAATGGAATTTCGGCAATGTCAACCCTCCGGTGTTCGGGTGGGCGGCCCGGCGCATCTTCGAGCTGGACCACCGCTGGGCGGGCCGCCCCGACCCTGCCTTCCTCGAGGCCACGTTCCACAAGCTGCTGCTGACTTTCACCTGGTGGGTCAACCGCAAGGACACCGACGGCAACAACGTCTTCCAGGGCGGGTTCCTCGGCCTCGACAACATCGGGCTGTTCGACCGCTCCAAAGAAGCCCCCGGCGGCGGGCACATCGACCAGTCGGACGGCACTGCCTGGATGGCCTTCGCCACGCTCGGCATGCTGCGGCTCTCGCTGGAGCTGGCGGAGACCCGGCCGGCATACGAGGACATCGCCACCAAGTTCTACGAGCATTTCCTGTCGATCGCCAACGCGATGAACGCTTCGGATCACTCCCTGTGGGACGAGCAGGACGGCTTCTTCTACGACGTCCTCCACCTGCCGGACGGTCGCATCGTCCCGCTGCGGGTGCGCTCCCTGGTCGGATTGATATCGCTCCTCGGTGTCGAGGTGATCGAGTCGGAGTTGATCGCTTCCAATCCGGACTTTCGCCGCCGCATGCGGTGGTTCTCCCGGCACCGGCCCGATTTGGCGAGCCAGGTGGCCTCGATGGATCGCCACGGGGTGGGACACCGGGTGCTGATGTCGGTTCTGGACGAGTCGAAGCTGCGGGCGGTGCTGCGTTACCTGCTCGATCCGGACGAGTTCCTCTCGCCGTTCGGGATCCGGTCGCTCTCGAAGTACCACGAGGCGAATCCGGTGGCGGTGAACATCGGTGGGATGGACTACACCGTTGCCTACGAGCCGGGGGAGTCGGAGACGGTGATGTTTGGCGGCAACTCGAACTGGCGCGGTCCGATCTGGTTCCCGTTGAACTACTTGATCATCGAGGCGCTGCGCGAGTACCACAGCTTCTACGGAGACGAGCTGACGGTGGAATACCCGACGGGGTCCGGCCACGAGGCGACGTTGGAGGAGGTGGCCGCCGACCTGTCGCGGCGCCTCATGGCGTTGTTCCTCCCCGACGGCGAGGGGCGGCGCCCGTTCCACGGCAGCCGGAACCGACTCCAGGACGACCCCGCCTGGTGCGATCTGCTGCTATTCCACGAGTACTTCAACGCCGAAACCGGTGAGGGCCTCGGCGCTTCCCACCAAACCGGCTGGACCGGCCTGGTGGCCACCCTCATCGACGAGCTCGGGCGGAGCTGAGCGAGCCGTCGGCGGAGTCGGCGCCGGCTCGCATCTTCCGCCGTCGATCGGCGACCAGCCCGACCGCGAACGGGCTTGATGTCTCCAATCCCGGCACCGGAGGATCCGGCAACCGAAAGCCAAAGCGGCGACGAGAAGCCGCCGCGAGTTACCATCGGGCTATGGCCAACCGCGCGACCGCAACTCGAATCGCCGACACAGTCGGGCGGCTGGAGTCAGAAGCGGACGTGTGGATCGCGACGGCCTCAGCAGACGGTGTACCGCATCTCATCCCGCTCTCGCTGGCGTGGGACGGCTCGCAGATTCTGCTGGCGACGCCGCCGGACAGTCCGACGGCACGCAACATCGCCGCCACCGGGTGGGCTCGGGCTTCTCTCGCCGACACCGACGATGTCGTGATCGTGGTCGCTTCGGCGGAGGTGACGCCGTTCGAGCACACCCCCGGCGACGTGGTCGAGTTCTTCGTAGAGGCGGCCGGCTGGGATCCCCGCCGCGAAGACGGCCGCTGGTCGCTGCTGACGCTGACCCCCGAGACTGTGCACGCTTGGAAGGGTGAGCCGGAGCTGGTGGGCCGCACGATCATGCGCCACGGCGAGTGGGTTTCCTAGCCGTTCTGCCCTCGGAAGACACCGGGCCGCGAAATCTTTGGGGTCTGCGCGCTATCAGGTGGGCGACTGAACTGCCGCCACCCGCGGTCATGGGGCCCGGATGGGGTGGCGCACCGTGAAGGTTGCGTCGGGGTTGACGGCAATGGTCCACTTGGAGTTGTGGATCAGCGTGTGGTGGCGGCGGCATAGGCACACCATGGATGCCACGTCGGTGCGGCCGCCGGCGGCGAAACCGTTGACGTGGTGGATGTCGCACCATGGGGCGGGGCGGTCGCAGCTGGGGAAGATGCACCCACCGTCGCGGATCCTGACGGCGCGCTGCTGGGATGGTGTGGCGAAGCGGGTCTTGCGGCCCATGTCGAGGATCACGGAGTCGCCGGCCATGATCAGGCGGCTCAGCGTGGCGCCGCAGCTGATCTGCTCGAGGGTGGCTCGGGTGATGGGGCCGGCGCCTTCGAGATCGCAGCGGGCCCGCGCCAGTTCGGGAGTGGCGCCGTTGAGGGTGGCCACGTCGACTACCACGTTGAGGCTGGGCGGGTTGGCGCCGGGAGTGGCGCCCTGGTGGTACCAGTTGGCGAGGTCGGCGAGAGCGTCACCACGGCGCTCGGCGAGGCCTCGCACTCCGTCGGGAGCGTCGGTGGGATCTGGGGGAGCGAGGTGGTCGAGAGCGTCGAGGAGACTCACCCCGGCCGCCGGGTCGAGACTGAAGGTGCCGTCGAGCCGTCCATCCATGGTTATTGCGGCATGGACCTCGTTATGAGGGTGGTGCTCGTCGTGGTCGTCGTCCGCCAGGTAGTCGTCGGCGAGGGTGGCCCAGCGGCGCGCCAGGACCGTGAAGTCCTTGATGGTGAGCCGCTCTGATTCTTTGGACAGGATTGCTTCGTGTTCCGACAGCAGTCGTTGGCGGCGTGGCGACAAGACCCGGGCGAGGGCTCGAACGTGAGCTGCCGTGGTGCGGCCCGACGCCAGTGCGTCGGCGATCTGGGGGCACTGGTCTATCACATTGGCGGTTTTGAAGAGCCGGCGGGCTTCCGGCGCCGAAACGGGGGCGCGATGGGTGGCCCAGGCGACGGGGGAGAGGGCGCCATCGGCCTCCCAGCCGCGCTTGCGGTGCCATTCGGCGGCGAGGCGGGCGGTCTCGGCGTCGATACGTTCCCGCAGCTCCAACAGCTCGATGATGCGAGCCGACAGGGTCGCGGCGGTCCAATGGGCTCGTTCTTCGGTCGACAACTCGGCGACATCGGCCCGCATCCGGCCCAACGGGTCGGTCGTGGCGAGGGCTGTTTCCCATTCGGTCGTATCGAACATATGTTCGATTATGCCACCCGGCTATGACGGTTTCTAGACCCTTGAAATCGCTCCCTGCGTCCGTTCGGCTGCAATGAGCGATTCGGGTCGCACTGTCAACCGGTGATCACCCGCCGCCGTTCAGCCTCCTCGCCGTTGGTCGAGTAGCTGCGCCTGGTTGATTCGGCCGAGCGGTCCCGTCTCGTCGAAGACGCGGGTATCGGCGAGACCGATGCCCGATCGGTGCTGGTAGGCGGCCGACTTCATGCCGACCCATTTACCCGCAGGGAGACGGTGGGCGTACAGCGTGATGTCGGGGTTGACGTAAACGAACGCCTCCGGGTCGAGTGCCTGGGAGTTGCCATTCGACATGTCGGCGAGAGTTGCCAGTCGTACGAACGGTGTCGGTTCCTGGCCGGCGATCACCGGGTGCTTCAGCCGAAACCAAGACAGCCCGGGACCCGGCTGCATGAAGCTGCCCTCGATCGATCGGATCTCGATCGCATCCCGGTGGAATCGGGGCAGATCCGACCCGAAGGTCCAGAGCTCGGCGACGCTCGTCGCCTCGTCCGGTGGTGGTGGCTGATCCCAGGGCTCCTGGGTGACGTCGGGGAGCGGGACGTCGGTCGTGCGGATCTTCAGTGCGGTTGCCCGGCCGACCTCGACGTCGCCGTGGCGCAGTATCGCCTCGACGACCTGGATACGTTTGCCGTGGCGCAGCACGTGCGTCTCCACCCGGAGCGGTTCGATCGGCACCGGGCGGAAGAGATCGATGGTGAAGCGGGCGACCTGCATCGGCGCAACGGTGGACACGCCCTCGATGGCGGCGGCCAGCAGTCCCGACGGGGGGCTGCCGTGCTGGGCGACGTCCGACCAACCGCCCCGCGTCAGTTCGGTGGGGACGTAGTAATCGCCGTCAGGAATGAACAGGGCGTCGGGCATGTGCCGGCAGGCTACTGCGTCGATACCGGCGGTCATCTCCCGCCTACTCGAAGCGTTCCCAGGCGTCGCCGACCGCCTCGAGCGTGTCTGATCTGGTGGTGCCCAGCTGGCGGGCAGTGATGACCAGAGTCTCGGCGGCGGCGGCCGGCTGCCTGCGGAGTCACCCCGATCGAACCCTGAAACCCAGCCGGGTGAGCACCGGATCGGTTTCGAGCGGCCCGCCGTAAGCTCCTGCAAGCACTCGAAAACCGCTCCGGCTGAGTAAACAGAATCGCCCCAGGTGGAGTGTGTTGGGCATGAAGTCGACAGGAGTCCTGGTGACCGAACCGAATCTCGGCTCCCCGGCGCTGCCCCTGCGTGAGACCTTCCCGGCGTTCTATCGCCGGGAGTACCCCAAAATGGTGGCGATTGCGGCGGCCGTTGCGGGCAACCGTGCTATTGCGGAGGACCTCGCCCAGGAGGCGATGGTGCGGGCCCATCGCCATTGGGACCGCATCTCGACCTATGAACGCCCGGGCGCTTGGGTCAGACGGGCCACCATCAACATCTCGCTGAGTGCCGCCAAGCGGGCGGCCGCCGAGCTGCGCCGGCTACTCCGGCTCGCCGAGTCGCCGACGCTACCCGAGCCCGAGGCCGCCGACGGCCGCGTCTGGCAGGCCGTGGCCCAGCTTCCGGGAAATCAGCGAGCCGCCATTGCCCTCCACTACCTCGAGGATCGCCCC